>JAETTH010000250.1 GCA_021769225.1 Erysipelotrichaceae bacterium | reverse complement strand
AAGGAACTAAGTATAAACTAGATCATAATCAAATAGTATCTTGGGATTATCAAATGTGTTTTAGTTTAAGAGCAAACAGTTTGTATGGTATTTCCCCGTCTAAGAATCAAATAAAAAATATTGGGGTTGATGAAAGATCAACTCATGGAGGAACAAGTTTAAATAAGGTGATGACAAGACGATTTTGTGGTATGAATTCGGTAAAACTTGATTTCCCGTTAAAACATCCTAAGCATTTAATTGTCGATGATGAATATGAATATAAAATTAGTAATATAATTCTTCAACCTCTTACAAAAAGAATAATTTATAGCATAGTAAGGAAAGTAAAACCTTTTTTAGGATTTGGACAATATGAAAGTGTTTCTTTAAAAAAAATAAAAGAGAAATTTAAAAAGTAGGGGATTTTATGAAGTTGGCGATAAAAAAAAGACCTTTAATTAATATTTTTTTCATTATTTGCTTTTTATTGAATTCAGGATATTGCTATGTTTTAAAAAGTGATTTTTACACTTTAGCAAGCTTGTTTATTTTTGGGTGTGTAATAATGGGATACTATGGGGTATTAAGAAAAAAATTTTTAAATCGTGAATTCTTAAGTCATCCATTTACATTGCTTGCAATATTCGTTTTATTAAGTATGTTTCTTCATTTCGAACTAAATATATTTGGAACATATTTTAGACAAATATTTGTTTTATTAATAGCAGTGCTAATAGCTCAAAATATTTCATTTAATAGGTTTTCTAAAGTTTTTATTAACTTTATGTTTATTGTAACTTTGATATCAATAGTAGCATGGATATTGATCAATGTATTTTCAATAAATCTTCACCTGCCTGTTTTTGATTCAGGATGGGAAAAGTCCTTATTTACAGAATATCAGAATGGATTATTGTTTTTTGTACATACACATCAACCATATAAATTAATGGGACCATTTTGGGAACCAGGACTTTATTCGTCAATGGCAGTTTTAGCATTTTTGTTTTTAAATAATAAAAATTATACAAAAAATAAAGTTAAATTGATTCAATTAGTACTT
>JAETTH010000249.1 GCA_021769225.1 Erysipelotrichaceae bacterium | reverse complement strand
TTACGGTAGTTATACCACATTTCTTGTTCAGGGTAGATTAAGACCCATCCCTTTTTATCAAAGACTTTCTGCAAGTGCTTTGGAAATTCTCGTCCTAAATATTGGTAACTTTGAACGATTGGAATGGCATTAATGTTATTCATTAAAAAGCCAAAAAAGCCAGGTAGTTTTAAATTAGAATCTTCAATTACAATATAGAGTTTTTTATGGCACTTATTAGCTAATTTTTTAATTGGTAAACTATCGGTTTGCTTAAAATGATTAGTAGTGACAATTGCGCCATATTTTGTTTTTTTTGCACGCTCTTTATTTTTGATTTGCGTATGAGCCATCAAGATTAGCGTATCAATATTAATGATTCCCTGCGCAATGATATTTTTTAATTTATGACTAAGTTTTTTTTGTTGTTTCCAATAGTCATTAACGAGCTTGATTCTTTCACTCTTGGTTAAAATAGGATCACCTAGTTCAACTTTAGCGTGCATTTTTCCTTTTTTGACGGCTGCTTTGATATTTTCAATAACTTGTGCACGATTTTCGCCAATGATCATAATTTAATCCTTTCGCCTTTGTTTTTGACTTGAATCCAATTATTAGGATCAACTACTGTGATATTTTCTTTTTCAAGCATGTGGTCTAATTTAGCTCGATCTTCTATCCGTTGTTTATCAGCATAATTATCTAGTTCTGATTTTAATTCTTAATAAAATGGAGTTGTTTTAGCATATTTCCAGAAATAATCTTTATATTGTACGTCTTTGAAGTGCCAAGATTTAAAGAATAAATTATAGTGAATTAAGTCTGGATTAGAAATGGGATCAGTATTTTCATTAGGCATTGCACTCAGCGTGGATCAAGAGCCAGTGCATCTTTGATATATTTCACCAATTTATCCACATATTGAATTGAAGAATCGGTACAAGCACCGAAGAGATTACTACCTAACTCGGTATTGTAAAGCTTAGCAATGTCGTCAACTACAATGGTGTCACTATCACTGTAAATGGCTTTATCATATTGCGGAAATAACTCTGGAATGAATAAGCGAT
>JAETTH010000248.1 GCA_021769225.1 Erysipelotrichaceae bacterium | reverse complement strand
ACAGTGCTTCCTTCTGGGGCTATCAAAGATGCTTCCTCACTGATAGCAGGCTGTGAACCTGTTGCTGTAGTGAATTCCACTCCTGTAGGAAACTCAACACTATTCGTTGTTTTCTGTTTACCACTAATCATAGAAGTAAAAGGTGTTGAAGTATTTCCTTTATTGAATAAAAACCCTGAGTAATTTAGGGCATCAAAACTTTGTGTGTAATTTGCGTTTGCCATTATAATCCTCCAAATATAATGGCACTTGGCACTAACTATTTTCTATTTTATTAATTTTTCCATTTCAACCAAAGCCTGTAAGCCTTCTCCATTAGATATAAACTCATCAACTTTAGCTTGTACGGCTTGAATATTATTTATCTCCTCTCCTCCAACAGGTGGTGGAGTAGTATCTTTTAAGATTGATTCTTTTATCTCTTGTTCTTTTGCTGCAAAAAATGATGATTGACATTCAAATACTTCATCTAAATTTCCTTCATATATTGCATTTGCCGCTTTATCAGCAAGTTCATCGGAATAACCGTTTGCCAAATAAGAATTTTTATATTTTTGTATATCAGATTCTTTCTTTAAAGCATCATAACTTTCTTGAAGTTGAATTAATCGTTCATTTGTTTCTGTATCTTCATTGCTATCTTCTTTTTCTTTAAGTTGCTTTTTTAATTTAGCAAGCTCAGAAGTTTTTTTATTTAAATTTTCTTTGTAAATTGATTCCATATCATCTTTTTTTACAACTTGCTTGTCAGCTAATAGTTTAGAAATATCATCCAAATCCATATCTTTTTTAAAATCTTCACCTAAAAGTTTTTTTAAATAATTCATAATTCCTCCGAGTTTAAAGTTCTCTCTTGTATATTTGTGTTTAAAGTTCTCTCTTGTAATATATAAATTAACCTATTGATTTTACCGCATGTTCTTCATCTTTAAATTCAACAAGTTTATTTTCATTTGTTGATGCCTCTGTTGTATTTTGTTTCTCATATTTCCATTTTTGTAAATATTCTTTACTATCCTCATAAACCTGATTTGGGTCACTAAATAGTTCA
>JAETTH010000247.1 GCA_021769225.1 Erysipelotrichaceae bacterium | reverse complement strand
TTATTTGCAGACTAGTCTGGTCAAAAAAGTTGAGTACTAAACTTTTTTGACTTTATAGTGATGAGTCTATTATCTCACATATGATGAATTTGAAAAGGTACTTACTATTTGGCGTTTACATTTTTTCTATCATACCTAAAATTTAAGCGCTTACAAACAATCAGGCTGCAGAATTTTATCTGCGGCCTGATTGTATCGTCCGATTGATTAGTCTTTCTTTTACATTATTGCTTTGAATCTGGACTCTCCTTTATTCTTCTTTCACTTCTTCTATAAGCAATTCTGTATATTTGTTTAGCATAAGTGGACGCTCACAAGCATAAACAATTAATGCTATACAAAAACACATTTTAGTTGATCCGTATAATTTTTCAAATATGAAAACCTTTCACTACTCTTCTAATAATACTTTGTGCTTTTACAAAAATATAAGTCACCATACAACTAATGATAATAATTATAAAATAGTTTAACAATCCATATTTATTTAACTGTATTCCATTAATATTATAATCAAAACCACATTTTCTAAAAAATGTCCTAATCCAAATATGGACAATATATAATTCTAAAGAATATCTTCCAGCTATTTGTAAAATATTAGAACTGCCAGAGCGATGCTGTTTCTGATTTTTTTCTATGTATTCAAAAAAGAATATACATATAAAACATACCACCAAAGTCAATGCACAATACCAATATCTGACTGTCATACCGCCAATATGATACTCATATGTAAACATTCTATAACTATATCCTAAAAAAAGCGCTGCTATTTCACCATAAGTAACTTTTTTATTGAATTTAGCAAAATATCCACATAAAACGCCTATAATAAATATAGGTATCCTTGTTAACGCTATTTCTACTTTACTATAATAATCCGGAAAGATAAGTTTAATGCTTATATTAAATATAACAACTAATCCTATAGTTATCCAAGCTCTTCTTATTTCTGAATTTTCTTGTCTGCCATTACCAAAAATCCACTTATATATGAACGGAAATACTAAGTATAGAGGTATAAGGAGTCCAAAGTACCAAAGTCTCGTATAC
>JAETTH010000246.1 GCA_021769225.1 Erysipelotrichaceae bacterium | reverse complement strand
TATTTTTTGAATATTTGCTTCTAGTCTTCTATAATTGAGAATATGTCAATTATTTGAAATTGTGTGAATTACATTCCGAAATCGCAGCCAGGATATCCACAACGAGCTTCAACTTTCCATGCTACATGATTGCTGAAACCTATTAAGGATAGAGATGCCGCAAGAAGAAGCAAGATTAATAATTTTTTTACCATTGGATTATCCTCTTTTCTTTTTACAATTGCATTATATCAGTTATATTCTGAAAATTATTATTTTGAAAGATTGGAACAAAAAATCGTGCTTTAAGCACAAATTTCATAATTGTCATTCAAATTCGCGCATAAAGTCGTAAAATGGTTTATAATATTTATTATGGTCTTTTTCTAATATAAATCCCCATTGTTTCTTAAACACACTAATGATCATTGGTTTTTTCTCTTTTTTTAACTCTGGTATGAGTGTTTTATTGATATAATTGCCCAGATCTTTCATTGTACTTTTCGAGCTATATTTATAAATGAAATACTGCAAAAACAAATCAGCTTGTTTCGTGTCTATGCTTTTGAGAATCTTAGAATCCGGTTCTATTTTTAAGTAGTCACAGCAAGTAAAATAAAACAGGCCGCACGAGTATATTTTTAGCGGGTTAAGAACTAAAAGGCTCTGAAACATTTCCAAAGCTTTCGTATAATTTCGTAAATCTTCATAATATGTCATTGCCAAAGTATAGTAGCCATTATTAAGGATCTCTGGGTTTAACTTGTTTTTATTCTCCATGATGAATTTTTCTAATTCACAAATTGCTGAATGAATATCAAAAGTGTTAATGACACAGGCTGTGCCAACTAAAAACGCTAAACATTTCAATTGTTGATTCGGCAAATTCTTCTTTTCACATTTCTCACGAACTTCATTAATGAATTCAATGAGTTTTCCATAATTTCCTTTATATTTCAAGACATACAGTAAATCAAATTTTATTATTAAATAATGATCGCAAAACTTCAGTTCTTTTTCGTAGCTGATAATTTCATTTAAGCTCTGCAAATAATTCATCGAATGACAAAAACAAAGAT
>JAETTH010000245.1 GCA_021769225.1 Erysipelotrichaceae bacterium | reverse complement strand
TTAGCAGCTATTACACCTGCTACCCCTGTTCCATGTTGGTCTGACTCACCATCGAATACCGAATGATCTTTATTTATAAAGTCCCAGCCATGCTCATCATCTATATAGCCGTTACTATCATCATCTTTTCCGTTATTAGGAATCTCAGTGGTATTAGTATAGATTTGATCCTTGATAAATTCATGATCAATATTAATTCCCGTGTCAAGAACACCAACCAATACTTCAGAATAATCCGTTAGTTCTTTGGCGTTATTGAAGTTTTCTACCAAATCCTCCAAATTTGTATTTTCAGAATCTTTAGGCTCTCCTTCAAATGCAGTCAACTCATAGTTCGGTTCGATATATTCGACACCCTCTGAATTGGCTACTTCATTTACATATTGCTCAACATCCGGCACATTATCAAGCTGAACAATTTCATATTGCCCATCGGCAAGTTCTTCTTTAACTTTATATTTATTGAGTTTATTTTTCTTAAGAGATTTCTTAGTTGAAGACTTATCTTTTGACTGATCGTATTTAATAATAAATTCCTGATTATCTGTCACACTTGATTGCTCTTCTCCTACTGCAAGCACAGTAGTCGAAATGCATTGAAGTCCAATTAAGCTGGTTAAAATAAATGCAATTATTCTTTTCTTAATCACTTTATCCTCCAAAATTATGTAATAATTATTTCTTATGTAAAAATATGTTGATTAATATTCCCCCTTTTTTAATAAGACAGTTTAATAATTACAAAGTGGTTTTAATTTCTAATTAATGTATTTTTAAAACAAATATCACCTCACTTTACAAACATTACATTATTTTTCCATTTTCGTCAATCATTATTTTAATATCAAAAATAGAATTTTATCAATATAATAGGAGTCAGTCTATTTTTACAGAGAACATGATTTATATATTTATGAAGATTGGCTCATTCAACCGTTTCTCCCCGATCTTCTGCTAAATCTTTTTCAGTCCTTATCCCCTTATGTTCAACGAATAATCATATTCGTTCAGATTATGGATGACATCCAGCGCAGTTTCATTGTTACTTTTCGATGCAACGACT
>JAETTH010000244.1 GCA_021769225.1 Erysipelotrichaceae bacterium | reverse complement strand
ATTTTCCACACTCGGATCATTGATTATATTACCCATATAATCAAACCTCGAACCATGGCAAGGACAGTCCCATGATTTTTCATCGGGATTCCATGATAGTTCACATCCTAAATGAGGACACTTTGTAGAAACTATATAGCACTTTCCGTCTTCATCTTTATACACTCCGACTTTCTTTCCATTATACTTAACGACTCCTCCGTGTCCCAAAAGCAGTTTATCAAGTTCGGTATTTGGTATATTGAGAAATTCCTTAGATAGTCCCTTTATGGAATAAGGACCTTCTTTAATAGCTGACTTTGCAACACCTTTGGTATCAAATCTGCTTGGACAAAAAATACTGTTTTTATTATCAAGACCATTCGATATCATATCGGCAATTATATCACTTCCGAACATCGAAGACGTCATTCCCCACTTATTAAATCCCGTAAGTACATAAATGTCTTTCAGTGAATCTGAAAATAAGCCGATATAAGGAACTTTATCTATACTCATACAGTCCTGAGTCGAATAATGACCGACTTCATTATAGTTTTTGTCAAAGGTTTTTAGTTTTTCTCTGAGTAAATTATATTTATAGCCCTCTTTATTTCCTCCCGTCCTATGCTTTTCTCCGCCGAATAGTAAATATTTGTCATAACTTCTGAAAGAATATCCTTTTTCATCTACATTTAAGTATATATTTTTAAGTTTCTTTTTATTTTCACATATTAAAAAATATGATCTTTCTTGGTGCATTCTTAAAAAATAATATCCGGGACTGTTTACAAAAGGGTAATGACAGGCAAATACTATTTTATCCGCTTTGACTTTATATCCTTTATCGGTAGTCAATAATTTATTTTGTTCATCAAATTCTTTGATAAAAGTATGATCATATATCTTTAAATCCTTTATTATATGTTTCACAAACTTTAAAGGATTAAATTTTCCTTGATTTTTATATTTTATTGCTCCCTTAATACCTTTTGGAAGCTCACTTTCTTCTAAATACTCACATTCCAAATTACATTTTTTAGCCGCTTTAAATTCTTCCTTTAAATTATAATCATATAAAGCGG
>JAETTH010000243.1 GCA_021769225.1 Erysipelotrichaceae bacterium | reverse complement strand
ACATATAATAAAACCTCCCAATTCCATAAATCTAACCAATAATGTATAAAACATATATTCTTATTTAGAATATAATTCGACAATTAGATGGTCTTCAATAGGAATTTCGATATCTGCTTTTGTAGGAGCGGCAATCATTTTACCTTCCATTTTTTCCATATCGACTTGTGTATATGCTGCTGGAACTTTTGTTTCATTCATTTCTGCGATTTCTTTAAATTTGCTTGATTTTCTAGAATCATCTTTTACTTTAATCACTTGACCTTCTTTTACACTGAAAGATGGAATATTAACTTTTTTACCATCTACTAAAAAGTGGTTATGTCTAACTAATTGTCTAGCTTCTTTTCTAGATGAAGCAAATCCCATTCTGTAAACAACGTTATCTAAACGAGATTCTAATAGTGAAATTAAGTTTTCACCAGCTGCACCAGGTTTTCTTTCTGCTTTATCAAAATATAATCTAAATTGTTTTTCTAAAACACCATAAATTCTTTTTACTTTTTGCTTTTCTCTTAATTGAACACCGTATTCACTCATTTTTGAGCCTTTGCTGCCATGTTGTCCTGGAGCAGTCGGTCTTCTATTAAAAGCACATTTATCTGAGTAACATCTAGATCCTTTTAAGAAAAGTTTTTCATTTTCTCTTCTACAAAGTCTACATGACGCTTCAGTATATCTTGCCATTAATTTTTTACCTCCAATTAAATATTATCTTAATTGTTTATATTAATTTATATTTTTAAATTAAACTCTTCTGCGTTTTGGTGGTCTACAACCATTGTGTGGTATAGGAGTAACGTCTTTTATTGAAATAACGTTAAGTCCGGCAGCTTGAAGTGCTCTGATAGCAGCTTCTCTTCCTGAACCAGGTCCTTTTACGAATACATCAATTGTTTTTAAACCATGTTCCATAGCTCTTTTAGCAGCTTCTGTTGCAGCTGATTGTGCAGCATATGGAGTACTTTTTCTTGAACCTTTGAAGCCTAATTCTCCGGCACTTGACCATGCCAAAGCATTACCTGCAACGTCAGTTAAAGTAACTATTGTATTGTTAAAAGTAG
>JAETTH010000242.1 GCA_021769225.1 Erysipelotrichaceae bacterium | reverse complement strand
AGATTTACTAGTTTCTCAAGGTGAGGAATTAACACAAGAAGAAATTGAAGTCTTTGAGTATATGGAAGAAATAAGAAGGCCGATAATTAATTTATATAATAAGATAAAAGGCGATGTTACAGTAAGAAAATATTGTACTGCGTTATATGAATTTTTATTAGAAATAAATGCTTTTGAAACTATGGATAAATGGCTTGAGGATTTTAATGAAAAAGGAATGCAAGATAAAATTAAAGAATATACTCAAGTGCCATCTATAGTTATGGATATGCTAGATCAAGCAGTTGAAGTTTTAGGTGATAAGGAAGTTGATTTAAAAACATTTTCTAAGATATTAGTATCTGGTTTTGAAGAAAAGGAAATAGGCGTAATACCTATGGCATTAGATCAAGTAAATATAGGTGATATTGCAAGGGTAAAAGGTAGAGATGTTAAAGCCCTTTATATAGTAGGAGCTAATGATGGAGTATTACCTTCTGCTAATAAAGATGAAGGTATATTATCTGATGAGGATAGAATTGAGCTTAAGTCTATGGGAATTGAACTTGCAAGTGATACAAGAAGTAGAGTTTTTGAAGAGCAATTTATGGTTTATACAGCATTAACAATACCTTCAAATTATTTAATGATTACTTATCCAATGGCAGACTTTGAAGGAAAATCATTAAGACCTTCAATAATAATACCTAGATTAAAAAAGATTTTACCTAGATTGAAGGAAGAAAGTGAAATATTTAATAATAACTTATTTAATGATAAGTATCATAATATAACTGCACCAACTCCAACCTTCAATGAACTTATTGAGGCTTTAAGAAGAGAATATGAAAAAGAGGAAATTGAGCCTTACTGGGTAGAAACATTTAAATGGTTTGAGGAAAATGAAGAGTTTAAAGATAGAACTAAAATTATATTTAACGGATTAAACTATACTAATTTAGTTGAAAAGATACCAAGAGAAAAAATAAAGAGACTTTACAGTAATGACAATGGAAGACTAATATTTAGTGTTTCGAGAATAGAAAAATATGCACAATGTCCATTTAGTTATTATGTTCAATATGGATTAAAG
>JAETTH010000241.1 GCA_021769225.1 Erysipelotrichaceae bacterium | reverse complement strand
TGTTTAATTTGAATGTCGTTAGAAATCTTGCAAAATAATTTAAAATAGTGGTTCTCAATTTGGAGAAACGCTATTTTTATAAAAAATATTATTCTTTTTGCGTAATAAACTATGGGATTAATCTTCAAATACTTTAAAGTGCGGTTCGATATGACAAAGAAAAAAGTTGTACCATGGTTTGGCTTTACCGAAGATAAAGTCTTTGGAATGGTGATGGAAAATAAAGATTTTTGTAAATATTTGCTTGAGATTATCATTCCAGATCTGAAAATCAAAAAGATTGATTGGTTGGATAAACAAGTTGAGATTAATAATCCAAAGAGAAAAGATAACTCAAAAGAAGTCAGATTGGATGTGTCGGTTACCGATCACGAAGGTAGAGTATTTAATATAGAAATGCAAACAACAGATCAAGATCGATCAAAACAATTGCATGACGGAGCAACAAAGATTATTATTAATTCACAAAAGTCAGCTGCTGGCCAAAGTGAAGACTTACAAGCTTTGGCTAAGCTGATGAATAATGAACCAGTTAGTTTAAATAAACACTTCGATTATGCACAGAAAAGAATTAAAGAAATCAATGAAGATCCAGAAACGAGGGAAAAGATTATGCTTTACGAAACAAGAATGCTAGAACGTGAACAGGCTGCTGGAAAAGCTGGATATGAGCAAGGGAAAATCGATGTAGCTAAAGTTATTCTTGAAAACCAAATGGATAATGGGAGTACTTTAGAGCAAGCTACTGAATATATAAGAAACTTAAAGATAATTCCTAATGGAGAATTAGAAAAAATTGTTGCTATGTATAACTCACCTAAAAATTAATACATCTATTTCTTCCAGCACAATAGATAGGCATCATCTTCACGTGGCTGATATCACTCAAACACAAATAAAAGGAACAATGATCAATAATTCAGATATTGTCATTGTCCCTTTTGGATCATACTAAATTTTCAAATCATCATAACTTTGTAAAACTTTGCAGTCTTGATTGTTTCGACTATGTTGTTACAGATAGGCCAGTAGAAGATAGACATATTTTATGTGCTCTTAAAGAAAATCATGTAA
>JAETTH010000240.1 GCA_021769225.1 Erysipelotrichaceae bacterium | reverse complement strand
TTTCGGTTTATGGATTCCAGTACATGATCAATGTAATTTATGTTTCTAAACGACACATTGTGCTTCGAAGAAATGTTCTATGTAAATAAAATGGACAGCTTGAATAATTCTTTAGAACGGATAAAAATCATGTGCTATGCAAAAATATACGGTGCTTTATATGGATAAATAGAACTTGTTATTCTAATGTGCTTTTTAGGTGATGACGAAAATGCTATGAAAGTTTGAAAAAAGCTTCAATAACCAGATTAGAGATATTGTTAGGAAAATTTTTGCTGGTGTTTCTTATTCTAGTGCAATTTAGGATGAAACGGATACTTAACATTTCGAATTAATAAAGAACAATTAATTACTTGAGGGGTTCAATATGCTTTTCAGTTCAATGATATTTTTATGGGTATTTTTACCTATTTGTTTAATTGGATATTATTTGGTTAAACCAAAATTTAAAAATGTATTTTTATTGATTGCAAGTTTAATTTTTTATGCATGGGGCGAGCCTAGGTTTGTTTTTTTAATGGTTCTATCAATTATAGTAAATTACATTTTTGCGATATTGATAGAAGATACGCCAAAGGAAAAGAAAGCTTTTTTGACTTTGGGGATCGTATTTAACCTAGCGTTGTTGGGATATTTTAAATATTTCAATTTCTTGATTGAAAATATTAATCTGTTGTTTCAAGCAGAGATCTCAGCAAAAACGATTGTATTACCAATTGGAATATCTTTTTTTACATTTCAGATTATGTCATATCTGATAGATGTATATCGAAATCCAGAAATCAAAGCCCAGCGAAATATAATAAATTTAGGTTTATATATTGCACTCTTTCCGCAACTGATTGCCGGTCCTATTGTAAAGTATAAGGATATAGAAAAGGAGTTGCTTGTTCGAAACGTTGCAGTTGAAGATTTTTCTTATGGAATCAAACGATTTGTTATTGGTTTGAGCAAGAAAGTTTTGCTGGCTAATAATTTAGCAGTGACAGTTGATTTAATCTTTGCGCAAAATGCTGGGGATTTGAGCAGTGTCACGTTATGGCTTGGCGCGATAGGATATATGTTTCAAATATATT
>JAETTH010000239.1 GCA_021769225.1 Erysipelotrichaceae bacterium | reverse complement strand
CTGTTACCATTACTGTTCTCCTATATTTTCTAATCGATTCAACTGCCTAATCAAGGCTACGTTAACAATTATATATTGTGGTATATGGTATTGTCAAGCATAAAAAACACAATATATTGTGTTTTATCAAATTTACTTGACTTGGGAAATAATATAAGTAATTAAGAATTTTTCCTGTTATAAATTATAAATATATACTCGTATTTTAGACCTTTAATTAAAGAGAATATAAATGAAAATTCTGAGAAAAATACTTATATGGAAAAGATATGTTTTTTTAATACGAAATCTTATGATATAAAATGGTTTGATCATTATAACAAAAACTATGAAATAAAATTTTATGAAAGCAGACTCAATAAAAACTCTGCCATTTTAGCCTCCGGTTCCGGCGGCATAATTTCTTTTGTAAATGATAATTTAGATAAGGATACTATTGATATTTTATATGAATTGGGAGTTAAAGTGATAGCTCTAAGATGTGCAGGCTATAATCATGTCGATTTAAATGCGGCAAAAGACAAAATAAAAATATTGAACGTTCCTTCATATTCCCCAAGCTCCGTAGCTGAATATGCAATAGGTATGTTTTTGACACTAAACAGAAAAATACACAAAGCTTATACAAAAACAAGGGATTATAATTTTAGTTTAAACGGGATGGTTGGATTTGATTTAAAAGGAAAAACGATAGGTATAATCGGAACGGGAAAAATAGGAGAAGAACTAATAGAGATATGCAAAGGATTTAAAATGAATGTGATTGCATACGATTTATTTCCTAAGAAGGATGGCGATATACAATATGTTGATCTAAATACCCTTTTAAATAACAGTGATATAATTTCTCTTCATTGCCCTTTAACTAAAGATACAAAATATCTAATAAATAAAAAAACCCTGCAAAAAATGAAAAAAGGAGCCTATATAATTAACACTTCGAGAGGAGAATTAATAGAAACGGATTCATTGATAAGCGCTCTTAAAGACGGTTTGATAGGAGGAGCTTGTCTTGATGTATACGAAGGTGAAAAAGATTTCTTCTATGAAGATAAGTCGGATCTAATCAAAAGAGATG
>JAETTH010000238.1 GCA_021769225.1 Erysipelotrichaceae bacterium | reverse complement strand
TCTCTTTATGTTTATTAAAAATCCATTAAATCCTACTTTTGTAGGTATAAGTAATTTAGTGATAGTATTTGTTATTTTTGCGAAAAAATTTTTGTCTGTTTGAACAACTCTAAGTCCTTTTTCCATGTACATTCTCCTTTCAAAATACTATTTTCTCATTAGTGCCAATTTCTTCTAAAACTTCATATGTAACTTCTACTTCTACGCTTTCTTCGGTTTGCTTTGTATTTATTGTTCGATTTTGTATCATATTAGTATCTATTTCCATATTCTTTAGATCCTCTAATGTCTGATCTATTGCTAGATTCTTGGCTTCATCTATGGTATATTCTATTTCCTCTTCTTGTATTTCAAAATTATTACATTCGATAATGCTTACGGGAATATAGAAATCTGAAAATATTTTTATTTGTTTATTGTTATATATTGTATCATAATTTTTAAATTTTGAAAGACTTTTATATAAATTTATTTGAAAATTATTTAATTTTATCCCATACTTTTTTTCGCTTTTTCCTGTTTTTTGTCTTTTTATTTGTTTTAAATTTACTTTTGCTGTTTTTGTGTATAATACTTTTGCAGAAATGCTACCTTTTGCATGTACATATCTTGTTCCTGTGTATTTTCCTTCTATCCAGCCTCCTATTAGCATAGTTCCCTTTTTTACTACATCTCCACTTTCTACTAATAAGGTTCCATTATCAGCTGTTGCTTTTACTATAATTGCATCTTTATCAGATATGATATTACAATACTCATTTTCATCTATAATTTCTGGCTTTTCCTCTGTTTCCACAACTTCTACTTTTGCATTTGTCCCATTTATTCTTATTCCTAACCAAGCTATATCTTCTCTTTTTAATCTGATATCTTCTATTATTTTTTTCGTATTTATTTTATTTTTTAGTTTTCCTACTTCAAAGCCTTCATCTTTTAATAAATTTATTATTTCATCTTTTGAAATTTTGTTATTACCTTTAATTTCTATATTCCATATAAAATTTGAGGACATAAATATAAGTAAAGATATTATTATTAATACTATAATAAAAGCTTTTCTTTTTTTATATTTATTGATT
>JAETTH010000237.1 GCA_021769225.1 Erysipelotrichaceae bacterium | reverse complement strand
AAAAAGAAAAACAATTACCTATAAACTATGATATTCCTGCTGTTTCACCAGTTATGGCAGCGATATTAGACACTGATGATAAACCAAGTTCAAAAGCTTTAACTGCCTATTTAATGCAACTAGCTGTTAAGAAGCAAATAGAGATTGAACCATTTAAAGTAAGAAGAAAAACGTACTATGAGATTTCTTTAATTGATAAAGAATTAATAAATTCGAGTCCGTTATTAAATTATTTATTTAATAATGTGGGTAATGGACAAGCTTTCACAACCTATGAGCTAAAGAAACATCATTCTTCGAAGCTAAATAAGCTTTTTACTAAATGGCAAAAAGAAAAAATGCAAGAAGCAAATAGTGCTGGCTTTTTTGATAAAAAATTCGAAAATAAAAAAGAGACTAATATTGCTTTAATGATTATCTTATTAATACTAAGTGGTGTTGGAATAATTGCAGCAATTTTTCTTAATCAAGACGCAATTTCTTTTACGGCAACTTTAATTCTGTTTGCATTAGCGATTATCGTTACTATTTATAGTGGTAAAAAGTTGTCACCATACACTGCTAAAGGTGCAGAAACAACTAACCGAGTACGCGGCTTTAAGAAAATGCTTGATGAAATTGGCAACTTCAAGATGCGTGAGGTTGGAGAACTTGCTTTGTGGGAAGAAATAATGCCATATGCAGTGGCTCTAGGTGTATCCAAGAAAGTATTAAAACAGTTGAAGCTAGAATTTGCTGACGAAATAGATGATGCAAACATTTTGTTCTGGGGACCATTTTATAGTTCAGGACAAGACGGATTTGCAAGTAATTTTAATTCAAGCTTTAATTCAGGAGCTAATCTTAATTCGTCAACTTCAGGTGGATCTGGTGGGTTCTCTGGTGGTTCATCTGGTGGCTTTGGCGGTGGAAGCGGCGGCGGAGCTTTTTAGTTTTTATGAGTAAGATGAAAATTAGAAAATACCAAGAATTCGATTTTAATGACTCATGTAGAATTCATGATCAGGCAAGGAGAATCGGAAAAAATGCTAGGAAATGAGTCATTTCATGTTGAAGTTGATTTATTGGTATATAAATAAA
>JAETTH010000236.1 GCA_021769225.1 Erysipelotrichaceae bacterium | reverse complement strand
AAAGACAGTGTAAACGGAACTATTTCTTATAATACAAAGAGCGACCACCTTGGATTTATTTATGAAAATATAAAATTGACATTTAAAGACGGTAAAATCGTGGAAGCAACATCAAACAATAATGAAAGAATAAATAAAGTATTTGATATGGATGAAGGTGCAAGATACGTAGGAGAGTTTGCTATAGGTATCAATCCATTCATTAACGAACCTATGCTTGATACTTTATTCGATGAAAAAATCGCAGGCAGTATTCACTTTACTCCGGGCTGTTGTTATGAAGATGCGGATAACGGACACAAATCTTCTCTTCACTGGGATCTTGTATTGATACAAACAGAAGAAAAAGGCGGCGGAGAAATTTATTTCAACGATGTACTGATCAGAAAAAACGGAGTATTTGTATTAGACGAACTAAAAGGACTAAACCCTGAAAACTTAAAATAAAACATCTATTAAAGAGGGAAAGAAAATGAAGAAAATATTTGTGATACTATTATCAGTATTGTTACTAACAGGATTTGCAGGATGCGGATTTAACGTAAACGATGGTTTTAATATAGATGATTACAATGATACTATAAATAACAGCGATAGGATCGATGTTATCATAGACGATAAAAGAGTTGATATGATTTCCGGTCATAACAATATCGAAGACTTCGTCAATGCACTTAAACTTGATGAATGGAAAATAAAAGAACTTCCCGAGGATGCAAAGAAAGACGCAGAATTCGTTATGTACAAAAACAAAACTAAAAAAGAAGGAAGCAAAGATAACTCTACAAAATTCATTCAGGTAGCAAAGATAATAACTTATAAAGATATCAATTACGTAACACTAAGTATTGCAAAAATGGAATTTGATTTTAAAATACCTGAAGATGTATCAGATTATTTAAATACATTTATATAAAAAACGAGGGATTATCCCTCGTTTTTTTAATACATAATATGTTTTAATAATAATAGATATTAGTCATCGCATCCGCATGTGTCACATGAGCTGTTAGATGGGAAAAAATCCCTAAATGCTGAAATATCTTCACTAAGAAATGTTTCACAGAAGTTTGGTGCACATTC
>JAETTH010000235.1 GCA_021769225.1 Erysipelotrichaceae bacterium | reverse complement strand
TAGAATACATATATACGACATAGATTTTTAATTGGAAGAATTATCAATTTTATATTTCAACATAACAGTAATTGAAAACGTATTATCTTGGTAGAATAGTTTGACTTTACCGTTTAAACTTGCTGCAATTTCCTGAACGCTGATTAATCCTAAGCCGTGCGTTTCTTTATCAGTTTTTGTGGATGCAATGGTATTATTATGGATTTCCACCAGATCTGCAGTAGAGTTTTCAATTTGCAGATAGAGATAAGTATCATCATAACGAATTAAAATATGAATCCAACGTTTAGATTGATTAGCAATTTTATTTGTAGCTTCTAGTGCATTATCTAAACTAGTTGCGAGTATCATTGCGAATTCTTTCGTGATATGCAAATTATAGGGAATAGATAGCTCTAGAATATCAAATAATGTAGATTGCTTTTTTGCTAAGTTCTGTTTTGCGGTTAAGATGGCGTCGACTTCCTGGCAACCGGAAAATGTTATGGAATGACTATTTGAAACAGCTGTTAAATCAGAGATATAGGTCAGAGCGTCTTGAAGGTGATGTCTGCGAATATAGTCATCAATAAGCAGTAAATGATTTTTAAAATCATGGTTCAATTGACGGTTCTTGTTATACATCGTTAAAGCGTTTTCATAATAATTTCTTTGTTCCTTGAGTAAAGTATCCTGCAGTAACATTTTTATTTTTAAAGAGTGTAGTTCCGTATTTTTTTTCAAATAAATAAAACAGGATGAAATTGGATGCGATAAGTAGAATTATAGTAAGAAGATATTTTAGATAGGCGTTGGGTGTATTTAAAAAGTAAAATACTTCTCGTAATTCATAAATTAACATTAAAGAGAAAAAAGGTATTAATAGCAAAGACAAAGTTAAATAATTCGGCAATTTTATATTTTTTACATGCAATATAGTAGTGAAAAAGATGATAGCTAAAAATGCAATCATTTTGGATATGAGTACACCTGCTGTATAGTTAATTTGTAATGAAAAAACTGTTGCAAATAGTAAAGAAAGTGCTTTGGTAAAACTTTCGGACATTACCTGAATTGACAAGTACACCATCGCATAGAGAATTTT
>JAETTH010000234.1 GCA_021769225.1 Erysipelotrichaceae bacterium | reverse complement strand
AAATACCAAATGATTTTAAACATAAAGAAGAACTTGAGAAAAGAGATATTTTATTAGTATTAAAAATCGAAAATAAAGATAAAGTTCAATATTTAGCACGGCAAATAATAGATGAAGAAAATGGCTATATATCTGATCAGCTTGTAATGGATATAAAAGGGTGGAACATTTATGATTTGGAAAGTTATCGTGGATATGTACAATCTCTCGTATTTGAGAAGTTAAATGTCGAAGGAATTCCATCGTTGCAAGCTATAAGGGAATATTTGATTAGAGATGAGAAACAAGGATTTGGGGATATTATGTTAGCTAGAAGAAAAGCGATACAGAATAGCCGATGTTTGAATTTCTTGTCATTATTACCTATAAATTATGAAGTAAATATAAACAAATTAAAGAATGAGCAGATTGCTTTGGAAAATGAGATTAAAATAATTAAAACAATAGCTAAAGATATAAGCAAGTTAAAGTCAGAGAAAATCAAATTAGAATCAGAAATATTCAAGATGGAAAAAATGCTTAATTCCATAGACGTAAGTGAAAAGATTGATTATGATGAAGAAAAATATATTTGTGCAAAGAAAAAATTAAAAGGTATTGAATCCCAAATATTCAAAAAGGAATATAGTAAAAAACAGTATGAACAAAATATAGAAGGGTTAGAGCAACGACACAAAAGAATGCGTGAACTAGTTGATTTGAAAGCATATTTTAAGCAAATTACTAAATATTTTCCGGAGGATTTAGAAAAAAATTATGATGATATGGAAAAATTTTTTGCATATATGCTTGAAAATAGAGGGGATTATTTTAAAAGTAGGATAGAAAAGCTTGAAAAAGAATTGGAAAAGTTACAGTTTTATAAGAAAGAATTGCAAAATACTATTTCTGAGAGTACAAAAATATTTCAAAATACGCAGTTGGTGGATGATATTCACAATATAAATCAACAATTAAATGTGGAATATCAAAAATTGGCTGATGTGAAAATGAAAATTGATAAATATAATGAAATAAATCATTTAACAAAAGAATTGAATAAGAAAGGTAAAAAAATTCTTGAGAAGACACTTGAGTATGAACAAGAG
>JAETTH010000233.1 GCA_021769225.1 Erysipelotrichaceae bacterium | reverse complement strand
AATGAGTATACCCAATAGTATATATATATATCAAAATGAAAATGTTGGGCTGTCAATTGCGTATAATAAATTTTTAGAGATTTGTAAGACTAAGTATATGTGCATAATAGATCAAGATAGTCAGTTTTCTAAAGAGAATATACTATCGATGATTGAAAAAATTAATTTGTCTGATAAGGAGCTTGTTATTATAGGCCCTCATGTTATTTATGATAAAAAACAAATTCAGAAAGAAGACAAAGTGGAAAATAAAGATTACATTATTTCTTCAGGGAGTTTTTTAAATGTAGATTATTTAAAAGAGCTAAATATTCGATTTGATGAAAACTATTTTATTGACAGAGTCGACGTAGATATTTGTAGGCAAATAAAAAACAAAGGATATAGTGTATGTATGTATTATGGAGCTGTTTTATACCAGGAACTTGGTGAGTTATCCAAGAATGGGCATAGAACACATTCACCGTTGCGGCAATACTATATGTTTAGAAATCGATTTTACTATAATAGAAAATTTATTCGGAACCCTGTCAAAAGATGGTGCGTATCTTTAATTCAAACTATTCATCAGCTTTATTATATTACAGTTAATGATAATCAAAAAATGAGAAGATATAAAGCATTCATATATGCATGTATGGACAACAAGAAGATGGGGAAAACATCTAGAACTATTTAAAAAATTAGTTGAGGTGTAATGGTGAGATTTTAGATTACTATTATTTTCTCAAAAATAGAAGAAAAATTATTGTTTTAACGCACGAAAGTAGTAGAACATTTAGATATAAAGTAAGGATGTGATTATTATGCTTTTTATATTATTGTTGCTTTATGGGGGGGGAGTTTTTATTTTAAAGCTGATTGTGAGAGATATGCTTAATCCTATTTTTGTTTTTACAGTGATTTGGGGAGCTATTTCTGTCTTGGCATCAGCAAATATGTTTGAGATTAATGAAACGTCGGATGCACTCTACGGAATGACGGCGTGGGGTGATTTCTATTTTGTGGTAGGAGGTTTTTGTGTGATACAGATGATAAGTAAGAAAAAATAGTATACAAGTTCAGCGCTAAGATATACACAGGGGACAGCGACGTATCGCAATAGGATT
>JAETTH010000232.1 GCA_021769225.1 Erysipelotrichaceae bacterium | reverse complement strand
TATTTTCTATAAATATATTATTATCCGCAAATTCATCTTCTTCATCATCCCCGAATAAACCGGAAAAGAATTCGCCAATACTAAAACTGTCTTTGTCGTCCGCTGTTTTATTTCCCAAACTATTTGTAATACTACTTCCTGCATCTTTAACATCTTCAGAATAATTTGAAAAGAAGAATACGATACCGCCAATCAATAATGATATCAGTATTAAAAATGTTATAACCACAATAATCAGGTTTTTAACTGAATTGTTTTTCATTAATTTACTCCCATAATATCTAAATAATGAATTAAGTAAACAAATTTTAACATAAAAACCTATTATCTACAACATACTTTTACATAACATGATAAATATAACATAAACTTACAGACGGTCAATTATCCTTCCGTCGGTAGAAATCGTAACAACGTGCCATGGAATAAACTTTCCGCTTTTCTTTAAAGCTTCTTTTAACGCATTTTCTATCCCCCCGCAGCAAGGAACTTCCATTCTCGTAAGAATTATGCTCTTGATATCATTATTACTTATTATTTCATATAATTTTTCACTATAATCAACGCTGTCTAATTTAGGACATCCTATTAAAGTTATATGATCCTTGATAAAATCCTTGTGAAAATCGCCATAAGCATAAGCACTGCAGTCTGCTGCAATCAAAAGCTTTGCATTATCAAAATAAGGTGCATTGGCGGGAGCAAGTTTTATTTGAACGGGCCACTGTGTAAGCATACTTTCGGCTTTAACGGAAGTGTTAGAAATGTTTTGCTGGTTACTGTTATCTCGTACTATTTTTTTTGAATTACTTCCCGGACATCCGCATGGGAGTTTTTCACTTTGTTGTTCTTTTAACATATTTTTCTTTACGGCTTCTTCATCATATTCCAACGCTTCTCTTTCTTCAAAAGATATAGCTCCGGTAGGACAAGTGGGAAGACAATCCCCAAGTCCATCACAGTAGTCATCCCTTAATAATCTTGCTTTACCGTCTACCATACCTATAGCTCCTTCATGACAGGCATTGACACATAACTCACATCCGTTACATTTTTCTTCATCTATTTTTATTATTTTTCTGATCATAATAATCCCCTTTAAATTATTTTAAT
>JAETTH010000231.1 GCA_021769225.1 Erysipelotrichaceae bacterium | reverse complement strand
AAAGAGAATGAATGATCAGCTTTGCTCCGGAACTGTTAAGATGACCATAAATAAATTCCCTATCTACGGATGTTACGCTTTCCGGAAGTTCAACTTCTTCTATTGTATTCATAAAATTAGTGAAACTCTGCTTTCCTATGCTTTCTACCCCTTCGAGAACTCTAACCCTTTTTAAATTTTCAGTTCTAAACACACCCTCTCCGAGAGTCTTTATATTGCCCGGTACAACAATATCAGGTATATCACAAAGATAAAATGCACTATCAGGCATTTCGCTAAGGTTTCTGGAAAATCTTAGTTTTTTGACATTATGACAACTTGAAAATGCTCCGGCGCCTATGGATGTAACAGAATCAGGAATATATATACTCTTTAATTTACTATTTTGATAAAATGCATACTCTCCTATGGAAGTTATCGTATCGGGTATGATTATATATGTACACTGAGTACCTCTATTACCCGTAGGATCAAAAACATAAAATGCACTATCCTCTAGACTGGTGACGGTATATTGGATACCGTTATACTCGACGCTTGAAGGTATCTCATACATACCGCTAAGTTCCGTGATATTATCCTTGGGAGTATTCTTTAATGCAAAAGATACTTCATTGGGCGAAGTTTTCGTTACTTTATATGTAATCGTAAAAGTCTTATCTCCCTGCTCAAAAGTATCCTCAAAGGTATCTCCCACACCGAGAGTACTCTTTAGCTCAGCCGATGTTTTTTTGTTCGTCGCTCCTCCCGATATTTCATTATCATTGCCCGCTGCAAACACCGATGTGAACGCCGATGAAATCATCAAACATGACAATAAAATACTCAACATCATTCTTCTTCTATTCATTTTTAACCTCTCTAATTAAATATATTTCGACATTTTATAATTGTTACAATAAGATTAAATTTTTTAACAATTATTATATACTTAACTATTATAAATATTTTATAATAAATGACATAAATATAAAACATACATTCAATCTACATTTAATATTTATGTATTTTTTCAAGTTTTATACTATATTTACAAAAAGTACACTTTTTTTTAAAAAATTATAATCAAAAATGTAAAATAAAATCATAATTGATCCTTTTATATAAATAAGGG
>JAETTH010000230.1 GCA_021769225.1 Erysipelotrichaceae bacterium | reverse complement strand
GGAAATACACCGCATATCACAGAATTAGCAACCGTTGCCAAGTCATTACCTCACTCTTTGAGAAAAGCTTATAAATAGCTTGTTTCTAACAGATTCCTATTTGTGTATCGAATTTTATCGGAAAATTCTTTTGTATTATGGAAGCAAGCAAGGTTATTACTTATAGTCTTTTGGCTCAAATCCGGAATTCGGGCAATTTTGTGAATAGCTCTGTTGAGATATTTGTCCCGATAGTAAAATATGCGTTATATAAATTAATAACTCAATCTGGTGTTTATAAAGGCGCGTCTATAACTGAAATATCTACGTGGATTTGCCAATACTTTGGTTTGGATTTTCCTCCTGCTGTTTTAGAAAAGATTTTATTAAAAATCGGACAAGAAATCAATACTTCTGAAGAACTAAAACTACAAGTATATCGAGATGGTAGTTTTTGGATTAAGAATTATTCATTTGAAGAGTTTAATGATATCTATGAAACCAATCGTCAACAAGTCGAATTGGTGCAAACGATGTTTAAGCAGTTTTGCGATATTAATGATGTTAAAAAAGATTCATACAATACAATATTTGATTTTGTAAATCTGAATAAACTCAAAATATCGAATTATCTTGCAAATCGAGATTATAGTGTAAATGGGAGTAAATTTTCTATAGAGGCCCAATTTGTGGAATATTTCAGAAATATCCCCGGTTGCTATGAGGTAATTCGAAAAATTTATTTAGGCTCTATTTTATCTTGCTATCTTTCTGAATATGAACCCCAAGATAAAATGATGTCTGATGTAGAGCTTTTATTAGACACGAATTTTATAGTTAGTTTACTTGATCTTAATACTCCAGAGTCTACTACTACTTGCCGACAATTATTGAAAATAGCATCAAGTTTCGGGTATTCCTTGCGTGTTTTGAAAGAAACAATCAAAGAAACGACAGATTTATTATTGAAAAAAGCCGAATATTTTGATAAATCGTTTCTTCCTAAACTCATTAATCCAGAAGATATCATTAGTGTCCCGTTAAAATTGGGACGAAGTTAATATTAATCAAATAGTCCCTCCAAGAGGGGATAATCGAGTTCTTTGACATCGTTGAAATTAGTCTTTTCGAAGAGATC
>JAETTH010000229.1 GCA_021769225.1 Erysipelotrichaceae bacterium | reverse complement strand
TTATTCAATAAAGTTTTCGGTTTTGATGTAATGCTGAAAATTTTGAGAATGTTTTTATTAATTAAGAAAAATGGAAGATAATGATGCCTAGATTAACGATATTTACACCATCCTATAACAGAGCAGATACTTTGCCGAGGTTATATGAATCTCTGAAACAACAAACAAATAAAGATTTTGTTTGGTTAATAATTGATGATGGTTCAGTTGACAACACCAAAAATTTGGTGATGAAATGGAAAAGTGAAGAAGAATCTTTTTACATCAGATATATTTATAAAGAAAATGGTGGACTGCATACAGGTTATAATTGTGCTATAGCCAATACTGATACCGAATTAATGATGTGTGTTGATTCAGATGATTTTATCCCTTATGATGCAGTGCAAAGGATTATCAAATTCTGGAGTAAAAACGGTTCTGATAAATATGCGGGAATTGTTGGTCTTGATTTTGATTTGAATGATAAGGTTATTGGAGATAAACTTCCTGAACAGAAAAGTATCAATCTTATAGATTTGCTTATAGGAAAATATAATTTGGTCAATGGGGATCGTACAAATGTTGTCAGAACCGATTTATATAAATCAGTTGCACCAATTAATAGTTTTGAAGGTGAAAAAAACTTCAATCCACATTATATGCATTTGTTAATTTCTGAAAAGTATGATTTTTTGATATTGAATGAAAATTTAAAATATGTTGAATATCAGCCTGACGGTATGACAAACAGCATTTTTAAGCAGTATGTTAACAGTCCTAATAGTTTTTTAGAAATTAGGAAACTTTATTTAAGTTATAAAAATGCATCACTCAAATTCAAAATCAAAAATGTTCTGCACTATATATCCAGCAGTATTCGTGCCGGAAAATCAAGGATAATCAGAGATTGTCCGCAGAAGTTTTTGTGTTTGCTGCTATTGCTGCCGGGTTGGATGTTTTCTTTTTATGTAAGAAAAAAAGCTGAATAAATTAAGGATAGTTAATAAATGATAGTTTATTATTCAATTTTAGTGTTTACTTGTATCGTTGCTTTATTTGGAAGTTTTTTGCACAGTAAAAGACTTGTAGGATATGCAGATAGGGGCAGGGATATTACAGATACAATTAAATATGAGAAA
>JAETTH010000228.1 GCA_021769225.1 Erysipelotrichaceae bacterium | reverse complement strand
TATACAGAATAAGTGCAACTGCGTGACCAATATTTGTATCGGTACAACAATTACACTTTTATAGTACCAAATAACAGCCAGCGAACTTTTGTTCCGCTTGCAGGCTGTCTCCGGAGATGATACAATATTAATTGCGAAGTTAATACTGCATATCTTCGGATATGTGATCCGGTCTCTGTTGGCGCAGGGGCCGGTTTTTTTGTTTTTATAAATACCTTTTAACTGCTTCGATTAATAGATCTTTAAACTTATAAATATCGTTCAGATTTTCTATTATGTATTTTACAAACTTCTTATTTTCATCAGGAATGAATATTTGCTTATTTTTGCGGTCTAAGTTTAAACGGCATATAGGTTTACGGTTATTGTTTTTATAAAGAATGCCAAAATAACTTTCAGTATCCCTATGAACAATGTCATCCGCAGGGACAAATTCCGTAAGAATACCCCTGATTATATAAAATGATTCCAGTTCTTCTTCTGTGGTAACAACTTTGGAAATGGGTTCATCTGTAATATTATCTTCCTTATCAGTGGTATCTGATTCTTCACCGTCTTTAGTCAAAGCAGATGATATCTTGTTGTTTACAATTTCATTTACGAATGAAGAGAAAGACTTTTTGACTACTGGGGTAAATTTTTCAATAACTTTTTGGTTTTTCTGTCCATCGTAAATTGCAGCTAATATAAAACGAACAAATTCCTCAGATGGACTATCAAACTCATTTGCCAATACTCCTTTAATTAGAGAGCTGTATTTTAATTCTTCCGCAGTGCTAAAAATTTTTTCTTTGTCAAAGGATTCTTTACAGAATTTTTTTAATTCTGAAATAGATGAATCTTTAATACTTGTCATATTGATTTCCATGAATGGCACCAAGTCCATTTTATTGGATTCCTCTAAATCCGTATAAAATCTATAGACAATTCCATTTGTTAATATTCCAAACTTTGCTGGAGTAGTTCCAAAGTATCTAAAAAGTTGAGAAGAATGCTTATCTAATTGCTCTGAAAAACTTTTACATTCAACCAAGATACTTGGCTTTCCTTCTTCTAATATAGCATAGTCCACTTTTTCGCCTTTTTTGATGCCCACATCTGCAGTGAATTCAGGGCAAAATT
>JAETTH010000033.1 GCA_021769225.1 Erysipelotrichaceae bacterium | reverse complement strand
CGGAAAAATATTTCAACATTAATCTTCAAAAATGCATTTTTTGAGGCACATTTGTTGTGCCTTTTATTTTTTATCTTCATATTTTTGTTTTTGAGAAATTTCCTATAACATAAGAAAAGGACTTAAAGCCACTTATGTGTCTTTAAGTCCTTTTTTATTTTATTTAGTTTTCCTTACTTTTCTCTATACTTCTATCATCTAATCCCGCAATAGCCCATTTTTCAATCGATAATCTGATGTGATCTGGATTTGTATTTAGAATAACTCTGTCTTCTAAAACTTCTTCAATTTGACCACATAACCCTGTATAAGTAACTACTTTATCCCCCACTTTTAATTCCTCTTGCATTTTCTTAGTCTGCTTTTCTTGGCTCTTTCTAGGATAAGTAGCAAAATAGAAAATAATTAAAATAATGATAGCTGTAACTGCAAGTTTAATATATTCCATATACTCCATATTTCTATTTCCTTTCTATTTATACTTGATTTGCTGTAATATTTACTTGATTGGTAGAAGTTTGGGTTGTATTATCCACATGATTTTGTCCTACTGTATTGCTTCCAGCATTTATAGTGTTATTACCATTGGTATTCGTTATATTTGTTTTATTAGTATTTGAATTTTGCTGTGTATTATTAGCTGACTCTTTTGGTACTAAATCTTGTAAATTGATTTTATTTCCTTGATAAGTAATGTAATAATTATTTTGTCCTGCTTCTGTAATTGAATAAATTTCTTCTAGGATACAAGGAATCAATTCCTTTCCTTTAGTATCTACTAATCCATACATTTTATCTTTTTTTACTACAATAGCATCATAATCTGGAATAATTAATACTTTATTGGTTCCTTTATCTTTTGTTGTTCCTTCAAATCCTAATCCTTCATATTCAACAGGTAAAATCATATTTCCATTTTTTCCATATAATCCCCATTTATCTGATTTTTTTACTGGAATACAGGTATCTAAAAGGATATATTCATTTGTAATATCATCACTCTTAAAATCAGATGGTTCAATTCCAATTTTATCGTATTCAAGATAGATAATAATTTTTCCATTATCATCAATTACTCCATATTTATCATTTTTCTTTGCTAAATATAGTTTAGATTCTTTATCCATTAATTTTAATTCTTGATAAGAAGGTACAATTTTAAACTTTCCTGTTGGCAAGATAATTCCTACTGTTTTTTCTTCTGTTGTTACAAAAAATTCCTTAGTATTTTCTAAGAAGTTAATATCTATGTATTTTGTTCCAATAATATCTTCACCTGTCCCAGAAATAACACCCATTGTTCCATCTTCTTTTTGTACAACAAACATATTATATAAGATTGCTTTTTGGTTATCAAAATTTTCTGACAAACCTAGATATTTACCTTCTGTTTGAAGTTTTGAGTTATAGTAAGTTACAAGATATGGAAGAGTAAATACTGTAATCTGATTATTTTCCTTGGTATATGTAATTTGTGAATTTGTTGCCAAAACCATTGCATCCATTGGTGCATACAAAATTCCATTTACATTTTTAACAGGTTTACTAATACTATAATATTCAAAATTATTGGTAACACCTGGTTTTGTTTTATAGATCTTGTCCAATTCTAAAGTAAAAGATGCAATTTCATTTTGTGAACGGATATAGCATTTGGTTGGATCTTCTTCTGAAATTAGTTTGTATTCTCCATTAAAAGTTTCATATCCAACTAACTCTGCAAATTGTTTAATTGAGATATAAACATTTCCATCTTCTTCTATAATAAACATACCATCTGGCACTTTTGTTGCTTGTCCATTTACAACAAATTTTAATTTTGTTGAAGATAAATAAGCAATTGCTCCAAATAAAGCAAGTAAGATGATTGCAAGTAAAACAATAACAATTATGATAATTTTCATTAATCTTTTATTCTTTTTTTCTTCTTCCATCATGGTCTTTCCGATCATTTCCATCTCTTTTCTCCCTTTCTCGTTTTCTAGAAGTTATTCTTTTGTATAACCATATTTTTTATAAAATTCATCCCTAAAGTTGCCTAAATTATCATTCTCTATTTCTATTCTAACCCTTTCCATTAGTTTCGTCAAGAAATATAGATTATGAATTGATAATAGTCGATCACCTAAAATTTCTTTTGTTTTTACTAAATGTCTTAAATATGCTCTTGTGTAGTTCTTACAAGTATAACAGTCACATTCTCGATCTAATGGAGTAAAATCGTGTTCATAGGTTGCATTTCTAACTACTACTTTTCCACTCCATGTCATAGCCGTTCCATTTCTTGCAATTCTAGTTGGAAGTACACAGTCACACATATCTATTCCAGCAAGTGCTGCTTCAATTAAATAATCTGGTGTTCCAACACCCATTAAATATCTTGGTTTATTTTCTGGCATTTTTGGTGCTGTATATCTTAGGATATCTAAAAATTCTTGTTTTGGCTCTCCTACACTAATTCCTCCAATTGCATATCCTGGTAAATCAAGCTCTATTAAATCTTGTAAAGACCTATCTCTTAAATCTTTATAAAATCCTCCTTGAATAATTCCAAATAAACCTTGTTCTTCTGGTCTTTTATGTGCTTCCTTACATCTTTTAGCCCATCTTGTAGTTCTTTCCATTGATCTTTTGGTATAATCATAGGTTGATGGATATGGACAGCACTCATCAAAAGCCATCATAATGTCTGATCCAATTGTATTTTCCGTTTGCATTACAATTTCTGGTGATAGGAACTTTCTACTTCCATCTAAGTGAGATTTGAATTCGACTCCTTCTTCTGTAATGTTTCTTAGGCTACTTAAACTAAATACTTGAAATCCTCCACTGTCTGTTAGAATTGGTCTATTCCAATTCATAAACTTGTGAAGACCTCCCGCTTCTTCCATTACTTTCATACCTGGTCTTAAAAATAGATGATAGGTATTGGCTAAAATAATTTGAGCACCAATTTCATTTTTTAATTCATCTGGTGTCATTGTTTTAACGGTTGCTTGTGTTCCTACTGGCATAAAGACGGGGGTTTCAATATCACCATGTGGTGTATGAATTCTCCCTCTTCTTGCGCCTGTTTGTTTACATACATGTAATAGTTCATAAGTTATTGCTTCTTTCATTGTCTCTCCTTATTTTATAAACATAGCATCTCCAAAACTAAAGAATCTGTATTTTTCTTCTACAGCTTGGTGGTATGCTTTCATAATAAATTCTTTTCCTGCTAATGCAGAAACTAACATGATAAGTGTCGATTCTGGTAAGTGAAAGTTTGTAATTAATGCATCTAAGCATTTAAATTGATATCCTGGATAAATAAAGATATTAGTATCTCCTTCTGTTTCTTTTACCAATCCATTTTCATCTGCAATAGATTCTAATACTCTACAAGAAGTAGTTCCTACTGCAATAATTCTCTTTCCATTTTGTTTTGCCCTATTAATTTTATCTACATCTTCTTGTTTGATATAATAATGTTCACTATGCATGTCATGGTCTTCAATATTTTCTTCTTTTACTGGTCTAAAAGTTCCAATTCCAACATGGAGTGTTACATTTGCTATTTGAATTCCTTTTTCTTTGATTTTTTGTAATAGTTCTTCTGTAAAATGAAGACCAGCAGTTGGTGCTGCTGCACTGCCTTCATATTTTGCATAAACAGTTTGATATCGATCCTTGTTTTTTAGTCTTTCATGGATATATGGTGGAAGTGGCATAAGTCCAATCTGGTCTAGAATCTCATTAAAAATTCCTTGATATTCAAATTTAATCTTTCGATTTCCACCTTCCATTACTTCTAAAACTTCTGCTTTTAAGATTTCATCTCCAAAGGATATTCTAGCTCCTGGTCTTAGTCTTCTTCCTGGATGTACCATGGCTTCCCAAGTATCTGCTTCTATCCTGTTTAAAAGTAATACTTCAACATTTGCTCCAGTTTCTTCTTTGATACCATACAGTCTTGCTGGAATTACTTTTGTGTTATTTCTAACTAAACAGTCTCCTGGTTCTAAATAGTCAATAATATCTTTAAATGTTTTGTCTTCAATGGTTTGTTTTTCTCGATCTAAGATCATTAATCTTGATTCATCTCTTTTTTCGATTGGTGTTTGTGCAATTAGTTCTTTTGGTAATTCATAATTAAATTCTGATAGTTTCATTGATTTGTCCTTTCTTGATTGTTATTTTCCACTAAATATTCTTCCTACATTACTCATAAATTCGTCAACTGCATTTTGTGGTTCATCAAAGTCATTTAATTTATGTGAAAATTCGAAATCATTTTTATGAACTGGTTTCTTTGTATAAATACTAGGCTCAATTCCTACTTTTCTTCCAGTTGATTTATCTACAATATTGCAAGTCATATAATCTCCATACCAAGCCTGTAATCCAGATAATTGTTGTTCTTTATATCCATATAGACTATTATCATGAAGGGCTGGTACACTATATCCATATTCTTTACAGTCTCTTTCTAAGGAGTGTAAAAATTCGTGTACAAAAACTTCTTCTGGAAATGTATTAATTCTAGCATCATATTTATAGATATAGTTTTTGCTGTTATTTGGTAAACGAATGTTAGAAAAACCAATACCATAATAGTCCATACCACCAAGTCCAATCCAATCATGTGTTGGAATTTCTGTATTGCTTAATATATCTCCCATGCGTACACATACAAAAATATGATCGTAATCGCTTTGGTCAACATAGTCTTTAATTAAATTTTCTACATCATTTGGTCCTACATAATATTGATTTTCTTCATCATAAGAAAGTGTTGTTAATGGCTGTTTTATTTCAAATATATCGTATTCTACTTCCATTAAATAATTGGATAATCTTCCGCAGGAAGTTTGAAATCTTTGCATATTTGCTCTCATATCAGATATATCCTCTAATCCCATTGATAATTGAACTTTTTGCCCATTTTTTAATGTTACATCAATACTGTCAATGATAAAGCAAGCAAACTTCCAAGTATTGCTGGTATCTGCAATTCCAGATTCTAAAGTAAAGTCAGAAAACCATGCTTGTCCTTTTACATTATCTGAATACCCTCCTAAGCGAAATCCTAATTTAACTGTTTCTCTATTTTTTGAATTAAAATAGAACTCTAATTTTGTCCAATCATTGGTTCCTGTAAGACTTTTAGACTTTTCTGTTGTATCTGAAATCGAAATATGGGCACCTGCATTTGTATTTTGATTTTCTGTTACAACATCTTGTGTTTTTACCATACAAGTTACTTTATATGCAGTATTAGGAGTTACTTTAATTGTTTTATAAAACATGGCATCATTGTATTCATCATTGATAATCTTATAGGTATCCATGTCACTATATTTTACTTCTTTATCTCTTTTAAATTTGCTAATTCCTGAATGATACTCACTTTTCACATAATCATTAAAATTATTTTCTTTATAGATTCCATAAATAAGGCAAATAACAAAAATGAGTACAAAGACTGCAAGCCCATATATTAATCTATTTATAATTGATTTTTCTCTTGTTTTTCCCATTTATTTTCCTCCTATTATTCCTTATCTATTATTATACTAAATTTTCAGCCTAAAAAGCAATGGTTTGTAGGAAATATGTCCATTTTCGTCAATAAATATTTTTTCCTATTTCCTACCTATTTTCTCTTGATTTATTTTCTTAGAATTATTATAATTAAAATTAGGATAAGTAAATGAGAAACTATAATAATAAGTTTTAGAAAAAAACATAAGATAATGGGGATAAAAATATGAAAAAAGAAGAACAAGAAATGACTCAAGAAGAAAAAGAAGAGTTTCGTGAAAAATTAGTAAAAAGTTATCAAGAATTAGCCAATAAAGAAAAAGAAAAAAAGAATAAAGGAAAACATGTTGTTATTTTACTTAATCATACTTTATCCGTTTGTCTAAAATTATTAGCAGCGCTTATTGTTCTTACTTTTGTTGGTGCTTTAATTTATGCTTTTGCACCTTTTCACCAATATAATCAAATGTATAACCCATCTCTAATAAATAATTTATCTAATATGTATGGTAATCACTTTAAAGTCATTGATAAAGAATCTAATATTGATAGAAAAGGAAATGGTACTTATCGAATTCAATATAAACCATCCCCTAACCTTGTTTTTAATGCTTATAAAAATAAAAATGATTTAAAAAATGATTTTCCTTCCCAATTTACCAAATATTATTTTGAAAACTGTGATAACTCAGAAATCAGGGAACTATTAAAAAAATTTAAGTTTACTGAAACTTATGAAGAGTATGCCGGTATTTCTTTTTTACATTACTCTGCTGTTTATGAAATCGAAAAATACTCTCAATTTGAAGATGCTCTATCTACTGTAAAAACAGTAAAAGAATATCTTTGCTCTATTAATCGAAACATTTATTATGATTGTGATGTTACATATAAGCTTGGAGGCTATTGTGCTAGTGTATATGAACTACCAGGTAGTGATATTAATCATACTTTTCATTTAGGAAGGAGAAATTACATTTCCTATTTAAAAAAGGTAGGAACTGATGAGAAAACTGGAATCACACTTTCTCAAATTCCAGAAGAAGATTTAGTATTATGGTGTCCAGATAAACTTTATTTAACGATTAATGGAAAAGATGTTGAGCCTGGTCAATTTAGTTCTTATACCATTCCATATATTTCTGATATAGAGAACTATTCACTGTCTATTGTTACATTTGCTCCATTTTTCCAAAATTATCAGATTCTTAAAGATGAAAACGATGCAAATAAAAGACTTCTTTTATATCAAGATAAGCTTTATGAAATAGGTAGTTCTGAAATAACAGATCAGAAAGTTCCATATAGCTTTACATTAGATGAATTTGAATCATTTTTTAATGTAGAAATTAGAAAAGATTATGAGAAAGAAAGAGTCTATATTGATATTAAACAATAGCCCAAATGAAAAGTTTAAAAAAATAAAATAGTAAAATAAAAAAATCCGCCTTAGGAATTTCCTAGGACAGATTTTTTATTTATTTTCTATTTTAAATTTTCACTACATCTATGGCAAATAGTTGGATGTTCTTTATCCTCTCCTACTGTTTCGCTATACATCCAGCATCTCTCACACTTTTGACCAGGAGCCACTTCTACTTTTACTCCAACTTTTTCATCTTCTTTTCTGCTATTTTTCTCAATAGCTAAAGCAGATACAATAAATACTGTTTCAAGCATAGGCTCTACTGATTTTAAGAAATCATATTCCTTCCCATCTGCATATAATGTAATTTTCGCATTTAAAGAATGTCCAATTACTTTTTCAGCTCTCGCTTCTTCTAATTTCTTAGCAACTAATACTTTTAATTCAACAATTTTCTCCCATTTTTCAGCTAACTCTTGATCTTCATATTCCTCTTTTACTTTTGGATAAGAACTCATCATAACACTTTCAAATTGCTCTTGCTTTGTATGTTTCATATAACTCCAAATTTCTTCTGCCGTAAAACATGTCATAGGTGCTAAAATTTTTACTAAAGCATCTAGAATCTCATACATAACAGTTTGTGCTGATCTTCTTTCTACAGAATCTGTTTTTGAAGTATATAGTCTATCTTTAATAATATCTAAATAGAAGTTACTCATATCTGTAACACAAAATTGATTAATAGCATGATATGCTGCATGAAAATCATATTTATCATAGCTTTCTGTGCATTCTCTAATTAGTTTATTTAATCTTAGTAATGCCCATTTATCAATTTCTAATAAATCTTTATATGCTACTTTCTTTTCTGGATCAAAGTCAGATGTATTTCCTAAGATATACCTTGCTGTATTTCTAATCTTACGATAGCTTTCACTAATTTGTTTTAGGATTTCTTTTGATAAGCTAACATCTGTTTTATAATCAGATGCTAATACCCAAAGTCTTAAGATATCTGCCCCATATTCTTTGATTACATCTTGTGGTGAGATACCATTTCCCAAACTCTTAGACATTTTTCTTCCTTCACCATCTACTGTCCATCCATGTGTTAGTACTTCTTTATATGGTGCAATTCCATTTACTGCAACTGATGTTAAAATGGATGCTTGGAACCATCCACGGTATTGATCAGCTCCTTCTAAGTACAAGTCAGCTGGATATGGAAGCCCTCTTTCAACTAAAACTCCTTGATGTGATGTTCCAGAATCAAACCAAACATCCATAATATCTGTTTCTTTTTTGAATTCTTTGCATCCACATTCTGGGCAAGTTGCTCCATCTGGCATTAGTTCTTTTTCTGTTAAGTCAAACCAGGCATTTGATCCTTTTTCTCTAAACAGTTCTTGAATTCTCTTGATTGACTCATCTGTAATATATTCTTTTCCACATTCTTTACAATAGAACATTGGAATTGGAACTCCCCATGTACGTTGTCTTGAAATACACCAATCTGCTCTTTCTTGTACCATACTGGTAATTCTATCTTCTCCCCATGCTGGTACCCAGTTAACTTTTTTAATTTCTTCAATTGTCTTATCTCTAAATTTGTCAACTGATGCAAACCATTGATCTGTTGCTCTGAAAATAATTGGATTTTTACATCTCCAGCAGTGTGGATAAGAGTGGTTAATTGTTTCTTTACTTAATAAGAAGTGATTGTCTTCTAACCATTTGATAATAGAATCATTTGATTTTGCATAATATTCTCCTGCAAATGGTCCTGCTTCTTCTGTTTGATATCCTTTTCCATTAACACATACAACAATATCTAATCCGTTTTTTAAACCACATAGATAGTCTTCTTTACCATAACCAGGTGCTGTATGAACTGCTCCAGTACCAGTATCTAATTCCACTACGATGGTATCATCACTACCTAATACAACACGAGATGTTCTGTCTAAAAATGGATGTTTACAAAGTACTCCTTCTAAATCTGTTCCCTCAAGTGTTCCTACTGTTTTATACTCACTGATTCCTGCTTGTTTCATAACGCTCTCAACTAATGCTGTTGCCATGATTAGTTTTTCTGTCCCCACATCAACAATTGAGTATTCATATTCTCCACCAACTGTAATACCAACATTTCCTGGAAGTGTCCATGGTGTTGTTGTCCAAATTACAATATAGGTATCTTTTTCATCAAATTTTCCTTTACTATCTGTTACTTTAAATTTAACGAAAATAGAAGTTGTATCACAATCTTTGTATTCAATTTCTGCTTCTGCTAAAGCTGTTTCACAATCAGTACACCAATAAACTGGTTTTAGTCCTTTATAGATATATCCTTTCTTGAACATCTCTCCAAATACACCAATTTGTCTTGCCTCATATTCTGGTTTTAATGTGATATATGGCTCTTCCCAGTCTCCTAATACTCCTAATCTTTTAAATCCTTCTGTTTGTTTTTCAACAAATCCTAATGCAAAGTCTCGACAGGTATCTCTAAATTTTGAAACTGGTATTTCATCTCGATTTAATCCTAATACTTGAATTGCTCTTTTTTCTGTTGGAAGTCCATGTGTATCATATCCTGGTACATATGGCGTATAGTATCCTTGTAAGTTTTTATATCTTACAATGGTGTCTTTTAGGATTTTATTTAAAGCATGACCAATATGGATTTCTCCGTTTGCATATGGAGGTCCATCATGTAATACAAATGGAGTGTGTCCTTCATTTTTCTTTAATATTTTTTTGTACAAATCTTTGTCAAATACTCTTTCTTTGATTTTTGGCTCATTTTCTGGTAGACTTGCTCGCATTGGAAAGTCTGTTTTTGGCAAGTTTAATGTTGCGCCATAATCTTTTTTTTCTTCTGACATAAAAATCTCTCCTTTTATTTAATGTATCAAAAAAGCCATTTCATCCATGATTTAGGACGAAATGGCTTAAAATTTCCGCGGTACCACCTAAGTTAAAAGTAACAATTACTTTTCTCTCATTTTCTTTTAACGCAAGAATTACGAATTTTCTTACTTTCCTTTTCAGAAAATCTACTGAAATAAGGTGATAATAAATATATTTCTGTCTACTAAAATTTCACCATACATTTAGCTCTCTAAAAACTCCATATATTTATCCTGTCCTTGTCATTGTATTTTAATTTATAACTTTTTATATTCTAGCACCTTTTTTTATGTTTGGCAAGTATTTTTTGTCAATCTACATAAAGCAATTTTTGATCTAATAATTTTTTCTTGCTTTTGCTTTTTCTTTAGAGTAAAATAAAGAAAGTTAAAGGAGAATTTTATGACTAGTTTTGTTTTAAAAATAATTGCTGTCATTTCGATGTTTTTAGATCATTTAGGTGATTGTATTTATGGCGGTTTTAATAGTTTTAATTATATAGGAAGATTAGCTTTCCCTATTTTTGCCTTTCAAATTTCAGAAGGATACCTTCATACTAAGGATTTGAAAAAATACTTCTTGCGTTTATTTGCTTTTGCTTTAATTTCTCAAATTCCTTTTATGTTATTTACTTCTATTTTGGATTCTTCTTTTCATTTAAATATTTTCTTTACTCTACTCTTAGGACTACTTGCTATTTTAATCTATGATAAGGTAAAGAATAAAATAATAGGAATTTTAAGTTTTTTCCTTCTTTGCATCATTGCTGAGTTGATTCATGTAGATTATGGTTATTTTGGTATTTTAATTATTTTTATTTTTTATATTTTTAAAGATCATCTTATTTTTATGAATTTGGCTTATGTTGGTGCTGTTATTTTAAAATACACTCCGGCACTTATTACTACTAAATTTTATTATCCTAATCTACTGTTATGTTTAGCAACAATGGCTCCTATTATATTACTTAATTTCTACAGGGGAAAGCAAGGGAAAAAAGTAAAATATTTTTTATATATCTTTTATCCAGTTCATTTACTTGTACTTTATTTTCTTCATTTATGGACTACAGTATAAAAAGGAAGGCACCAAGATTTGGTGCCTTCCTTTCTTTGAAGGATACTTTTTGATCAGACTTCTTCGTTACAGGTTCCACCCTTGGTAGATGCCCACGATCCAGGCCCACCTTTGCTGCCACTACTCATATAGTGCATCCTCTTATGTTTGTATTTAATCCTTTGCATTATGTTAACAGCAATCACTTTTCTTGTTACTTATTCAATTTTGAAATTACATTGCTTCGTTAATTCCATTTGCTACAACAGCTGACATATTTTCAATTAGCTCATCAATTTCTTTTGGTGTTACAATAAAGTTATATTCTCCTGGTTGTAATACTTCTTTGATCATTTCATATTTATCTTCTTCTTTTAAACCTTCTAATAGCTGAATTAGTTTTTCCTGATTAGTGTTATTTTCTTGTTTTACTTCATTGCTCATTTTTTGAATAAACAAATCTAAACTATCCGCTGCAATAGTAGCTGCTTCTACCACAGTTGGTACTCCAATTGCAATAACAGGAATTCCTAATGTTTCTTGTGTTAGTTCCTTTCTTTTATTGCCTACTCCTGCTCCTGGTATGATACCAGTGTCTGCAAGTTGAATGGTAGAGCTAATTCTCTCAATGCTTCTAGAAGCTAAACTATCAATCACAATTAATAATTTTGGTTTGATATTTTCTACAATTCCTTTTAGAATTTCTTGTGTTTCAATTCCTGTTGTTCCAAGTACTCCTGGCGAAATAGCACTAACAGGTCTTGTATTCTCTTGGTCAACATATTGTGGTAAATAGTTGATAATATGTCTAGTAATATCGATTTGATTAACCACTTTGGGTCCTAATGCATCTGGTGTAACTGAAATGTTCCCAAGTCCTACTACTAAAATATCATCTAATTTTGCTAAATGTTTTTGAACTAATTCTTTTAATTCTTCTCCCACAATTTTAGAAGCTTCTTTGATTTCTTCCTCATTTGCAATTTTTAGATTTTTTACATCAATCGTGATATATGTGCCAATTGGTTTTCCAATTGCTTGCTCACCTTGCTCATTAGTTACTTTTACTCTAGAAACTTGTATACTATCATTTACTTTTTCTTCTTCTGTTTCAATTCCTGAAATCTCATCTTCTAATTGATTTGCTCTTCGATAAATCTCTCTTCTTTCCACCGCTAAATCTGTTCTAAAATTATACAAAATAAAAACCTCTCTTTCTTTCTATATTTTTCGATAAAGAGAGGTTTTTTATTCATATTTCTAATTTCTTGTCTTTTTCTATTTTAAGAACAGTAATAACAAACAATGGATTCTAATCCAACTTGCAAATCAATTTCTCCTACTTTTGAGTCTTTGTCTAAGTTTACTAAAGCTTCTAAGATTTCTCTTAGTTCTTGTTCACCAAATACTTTTGCTTGACCTGAATATTTACTTGCTAAAAAAGCTTGATTTGGTTTTAAATTTAATACTTCTGCAATATTTTTATTTTCTTTCAAAGCAAGTTTTGTAAAATAGATTTTTTTAAAGTGATTATATAGCATAATTAAAATTCTTTGAATTGGTTCTTTGGAATAAAGTAGATTGTGAAATACTTCTAGAGCTTGTTTAATATTTTTTTTACCTAAACAATCTGTTAAATCAAAGATAACACTATCAATCTGTTTTGTAGATAATAGGTTAATGTCTTCTTTTTGGATTATTCCATTTTCTCCTACATATTCAATTAATTTTCTTAGTTCATTAATTAAATCTTGTAAGTTAGTTCCGCAGGTTTCAATGAAATATCTAGTAGTTGGCTCATCAATTCCTACTTTATATCCATTACAAATTGCTTTAATTCTTTTTAATAGTCGATCTATTCTTTGCAGTTCAAAGTTGCACACAATTCCATTTTTTTCAATTGTTTCATATAACTCATTTTTATCCACCTCTTGTTCAATAAAGAGTAGTAAAATGGTTTGTTTTATTTGTTCTATGTTTTCTTGGATATAGCTAGCTATTCGTTTTGCAGTTTCTTGAATACCGCTTTCTTTCTTTTTTGTTTCTTTTTTAAATAATCCACTATTTCTTACAATGACTAGTTTTTTTTCATATCCAAAGGCTGGTGTTTCTAGATTCGAAATTAGCTGATGATAGTTTGTCTCATCTAATTTAATATAGTTAATTCCCTCTAATAACTCGCCAAAGTTTTTTCTAATTTTCTTTTCACAGGATTCTAATAGAAATTTTTCTTCTCCATAGAAAAGATACATTGCTTCTATTCTATTTTGTTTTAATTCATTTTCTAAATTTTCTATTGTAAGATTCAATTTCTATTTTCCTCCTTTTCTTTCTTATTTTACATTAATTGATTCATTATAGTTTTTGTGCAAATTTCGCAGAGTGTGCATGGCAAATGGCAGCTGCCATACTATCTGTTGTATCATCTAGTTTTGGAAGTGATTCTACATTTAAAATAGTCTTTACCATTTTCTGAACTTGTATTTTATCTGCTCTTCCATATCCTACAACAGCTTGTTTAATTTGAAGTGGTGTATATTCAAATGTATTAATCTGCATTTTTCTTCCTACTACTAAGATAACACCTCTTGCTTGTGCTACATTAATGGCTGTCTTTGCATTGTTATTAAAGAATAGCTCTTCCACTGAAATTGCATCTGGTTTATACTCTGTAATAATTTGTTCTAGATCATTATATAGTTTTAATAAGCGATCTGGAAAGGATTCTCCCGCTTTTGTTAGAACTGCTCCTGATGTAATTAGTTTAAATCTATTTCCGATATAATCAATAATGCTGTATCCGGGTAATTGCAAATCCTGGATCAATTCCTAGTATTCTCACGTTTATTTGCTCCTTTATTTTTCCCTATTTTCTAATAGAATACGATAAACCTCTGCTACACTCCAAGCTTGCGCAAATGCTCCTTTGGGTAAATGTGCACTATTTGAGTCATATAGTTCTGAAATACTACCAACGCATCCATCTTTGTATAGCATTTTAGGGAAATTTTCTTTCAATTTTTTAACAAAATCTTTGTATTTTTCTTCTAATTCTTTTTTCTTTACTTTATTTTTCTCTACATTGATAACAGCTTTTAAGCTATCATAGTATAATCCAAAAAGCCATGGCCAGGTGATTCCCTGGTGATAACTCATATCTCTTTTAAAGCCATCTCCTTCATATACTTCAATATATTTTTTCTCACCTTTTGCAAGTGTTTTTAGTCCATATCGATTTAATAACTTCTTTTCTACTGTTTCTAACATTTGTTTTGCTTGCTCAGATGCTGGTGGTAATACTTTATAAGTTAAAGTTAAACTAAATAATTGATTTGGTCTTATTTTATTATCTCCTAAAACATCATATAAACATTTCTTATCTGGATTATAGAATTTTTCTACAAAAGATTTTCTACATTTTAAAGCTAATTGTTCATATTTTTTTGCTGTTTGTCTATCTTTAAATAACAAAGTTAATTCTTCTAGGATTTTTAAACTGTTATACCATAAACTATTAATTTCAACAGCTTTTCCATTTCTGGGAGTTGCTGCCATATCTCCATATTTAGCATCCATCCATGTATTTTGTGTTGTTTCTGTACCAGAAGATAATAAATAGTCTTCATCTAAATAAATATTATTGTTATCAACATTAATTCCTTTGATATAAGATTCTACAATATTAACGAGTACATCATATAATTTTTCTTTTACAAATCGAAAGTCAGAAGTATAGTTTAAATATTTCTGTACTTGTTCAAATAGCAATAAAGAACTATCTACACTGTTATATAGTGGCCTATTATCAAATCCAGAATATCCGGTTTGGTACAAGTCCATATTTTACATCTCGGATACAAGTTAAAAGTACTTCTTTTGCAATCTCATATCGTTTTGTTTTTAATAGTAATCCTTCAAAAGCAATTAGACTATCTCTTCCCCAATCTAAGAACCATGGGTAACCAGCAATAATAGTATGAAGCCCAAAAGATGGTCTTTCCACTACAAAGTTGTCTGCTGCGATAATATAATCTTTTACAAATTCTCTTTCTTGATTATTTTTACTTAAGTCTTTATTACGAATTAACTCTGAATCAAAAATTAACTCATTGATTCGGATAATTTCTTGATTAATTACTTCTTTTGCATGAATCTCATCAATATTTTCTTCTAAAGAACAAACAAATGAAATTTCTTTCTCTTCATTTGGATTAATTTCAATCTCATATCTTCCTGCAACTGCTAAATCCTCTTCCGGAAAAAATCCTCTTTTCTCCTCTTCAATATAATACATATTTTTAAAAATATCATGCTCATGAGGAATATAGTTTCCTTCTGATAGATTCATATAAACTGGATAGTTACGATTTTCATCAACAATAACTTTTACTTTTCTTCCATTTATCTCTTCTTGCTCCAAGCAATAATCATGATTTGTCTGCATTTGATGAAAATCACGAAAATTCAAAATTGGAGCTAACTTTAGTTTTATCTTATGATTTTGATTTCTAATTTTATATAATACACAAACTGTATTTTTTCCATATTGCATACAAACCATTTTCTTAATTTCAATATTTTCTACTTGATAAGAAAAAATAGGGATATAATCTTTCTCAAAACTCTCTAAGTATTGGTATCCATTAGAAATATAGTTTTTACACATATTAGTATAAAGATTATATTCTTTTCCATCTACTTCTATACTTTCATCTAATTTTGAAAGCACTAAATATCTCATAGCAGGTGCTGATAAAGGAGCAATCAGTAATCCATGATATTTTCTTGTATTAGCACCTAAAATAGTAGAACTACTATATCCACCTAAACCGATTTGTAATAATCCACTCTTTTGTAATTCCATTTTCCAAAGATAATTCTTTTTTGGTATATTTCATTTGTATCCTCCGATTTTTTCTTTTTATTTTCTAAGTTTATTAATCGTATCTAAAAATTTCTTCTTCTCCTCTTCTTCTAGTTGATTTTCCACCCTTTGTTTTGGCTTTTCTACTTTCTTATTTTTCTGTTCTACCTTTGCATTTTTTATATGTTTTCCATTTTTGCCCGTACTTTTTCCACTTACTGGTTCACTTTTTACTTTTCTATTTTCATAGGCCTTATCTAAAGCTTCATTTTTCTTTGCCAACTTTTGATTTTCTCTTATTTTTAAATCAGTTTGTCTAATTGTCTCAATTCTTTCTTGATATTTCATTCCAAACTTACTTTGCTTTTTAGCCTTTTCTTTTCCCTCTGCTTTTGCATTTACTCTTTTTACTTCTTGTTTTGCTTTTTGATTCTTTTTTAACTTTTTCTTTTCTCCCATTAGTCTTGAATTCAACATTAAATATTGTGGCGCATTTTGCTTATCATTAAACTTTAAATCATCACAAATTAATTCAATAATCGATGCAGCAACAGCTTCAGGGTTATGTCTAATATATTCTCCATTAACAGATGCTAAATCTCTTTGAAGTAATTTAACATCAAGAGCCTTTGCTTTTGCAATATCTTGCTCAACTAAATCAGCTCCCTGTTTGTTATATCTTTTAATAAATTCTGGAATCACTTCTCCAGTATCATAAATACAATAATCAATAATTCCTTTTCCAGCATGATCAATAATTGCTTTCATGTGATCTGATAAGCTATAATTATCTGTTTGTCCTGGTTCTGTCATGATATTGCTGATATATACTTTCATTGCTTTGCTTTCTTTAATTGCTTTAGAAACCCCTTTTACAAGAAGATTTGGAATAACATTGGTGTATAAACTTCCAGGTCCAATAATGATCGCATCTGCTTTTTCAATTGCTTCAATGACCCCTGGTGCAGGTTTACAATTAGTTGGTGTAATATAAATTCGATTAATTTTACTTACTTTATCTAACACCATTTCTGGAATCTTACTTTTCTCTGTTACAACAGAGCCGTCTTGCAACTCTGCAGCAATATTAATTTCTTCTAAAGTTACTGGTAGTACTCTTCCTATAATATTTAGAACATTTCTACTTTTTTCAATCGAATCTGTAAAATTACCATATAAATGCTCCATAGCTGATAAATAAATATCCCCAAAGGATAATTTTCTTAACTTTCCATCTTCAAATTTTAGGTTCATTAGTCCTTCCATTGCAGTCTCATCAGAAGCTAAAGCAACCATACTTTCTTTAATATCATCTAATGGTAACATAGCAAGTTCTTTTCTAGAATCAGAAGGTGCTGTACCATAACTAGAAACTGTTACAATTGCTGTAATATTACTTGTATATGCCTTTAATCCTTTCAATACAGTATTTAATCCTGAACCACCACCAATTACAACAATATTAGGCCCCTTATCATATACTTTTTTATTAAAAATTAAAGACTTGACTGCATTTCTACTTTCTCCTTCTAATCTCTCATCACTATCTTGTACTAAAAGTTCTAATGTTCTTTTTTGTGTAAATACAATTCCTATAATAATGGCAGTAAAGCCTACTGCAAAAGATACCACAATTTTTCCTACATCAAAAAAAGATAACTCTTTCATCACTAAAATTTGTGAGATTCCATAACAAGTTAAAACAATTCCAATTAAAATTAGGAAAATCCATCGCTTCATTTTTGTACTTGCTTTAAACCACTCTAAAAAACCTTTCATGTTCTATTTACTCCTTTTTCTCTACCTTTTTACTTCCTTATTCTTCTCCAATAATTTGAACTTCTGGAATTAATACTTTTCCAAATTCTTTTTCTACTTTTTCTTTTACTAATTTTGCAAGCTCTATAATGTCCTTTGATGTTGCATTACCAGAGTTTACAATAAATCCTGCATGTAAAGTAGATACCTGGGCTCCTCCTACTTTTGTTCCTTTTAGCTTGCAATCATCAATCAACTTTGCTGCAATAAAGTCATCTCCTCTTTTAAAGAAGCTTCCTGCACTTGGCAATGTAATTGGTTGTTTTGCTTTTCGAAAAGCGGTATTTTCATCCATTTTTCTTTTGATTTCTTCTTTATCTCCTATCATTAACTCTAGTTCTGATTCAACAATGACACCTTGCATTTTTTCAAAAACACTATGGCGATAAGAAAAATCTTGTTCTTGATTTTTAAGGACTAGAACCTCTCCCTCTGGTGTTAGATAAGTAGTCGTCTTTACAACATTTTCCATTTCACTACCATGAGCTCCAGAGTTCATATAAACAGCTCCACCTATACTTCCTGGGATACCACAAGCAAATTCCATACCTGCTATTTTTTGTTCATATAGCTTTCTTGCTAAAAAAGGTAACATTACGCCAGCCCCTACTTTTACTTTCACTTTATCATCTGGCTCTTTTTCAATTATAACATTTTTTAAATCTGGCTTTATTACAATTCCACGAATTCCTTTATCTAATACTAAAATATTACTTCCATTTCCTAATACAAAAAAAGGAACCCCATATTCTTTTGCTACCTTTAATCCATATTGAATATCCTCTATTTTGTCCAATTTCAAAAATAAATCTGCATTTCCACCAGTCTTAAAAGTAGTATGATTTTTCATTGGTTCATCTATTTTTATCTTTTCCTTTTCTATTTGTTTTGTAAGCTCTTCATATACTTTTTTTATGTCCACTCTCATCACTCCTTTATCTTACTATAGTATATTTTGCTTTTTCTTTTTCATCACTTTAACTCCTCTAGATTTTATCATTTTTAAAGTTAAATTACAACTCTATCAAAATACTTTTTTGCAAAACCTTAAATTTAAAAGTAAATTCCAGTGAAAGATTAACAGGAATTTAGTTTTGGAAAATATTTTATATTATTTCTTTCTTCTCCTAACTGATATTTTTAATAAAATTATAATTTGGT
>JAETTH010000227.1 GCA_021769225.1 Erysipelotrichaceae bacterium | reverse complement strand
GTAGAAGTTACAGAAGGAGACAAAAAAGGTGATATTGAAGATGGAAGCGGACCAGGAGGGGAGTCCAGTTCAAAACAAGGTTATGGTCCACATCCCGGTCCTGCTCCAGGACCATATCCGGGACAATATCCAACTCCGGAAGCTGAAAAAAATGGAAATAAAAAAGGCTATAAGAAAATAGATGTAAAGAAAAGATTGATATGTTCGGATGTAAAAAATGGAAAATACATATTAAACTTTAATGTACCATTATCTGCACCAAAAGGAAAATTAGAATTTTCTTTGTCTGGTGAACAAAGTGATTTTGAGCTGCCTATAATAAATGCAAAAGTAGTAGAAAAGGAGTGCAGTGCGGAGGTGGATTTTATTTCAGGCAATATTATTTATCTTCTAAAAATGGTAAAGGGTGAAAAAATAAAGATAGAAGTTGAAGTTTCTTTTGATGGATATTGTATGATGGAGGTTGATTATTATGCGAATAAAAAATAGATTATCTCCATATCCAATACTTGATGATTTTGGTGATGATTATATTGATTCATCATTTGATGTTGAATATGAAGTAAATACACAGTTCAGAGAAATATATGGCAAATTATCTTTTAAATTAAATAATGATGATATACAAAAGTTGACTTTGGAAGAAAAAGCTGAGTTCCTAGTACATGTTGAATGTCCTACCACTTGTTATCGAGAAGCTTTTTTTTCCTTTGAACCAGAAATTGAATTTAAATTAAATGCAGAGTCTGTTTCAAAAGTAATTGAAATTAGATCCTTTATAGTACTTAAAGAAAATGTGTCAGGATATTCTTCGGAAAAATTTCACCCAGATTATGACGGACAGACTTTTGATTTACAAGCGCACCAAATAATCGCTATTGGAACTGCAAAAAATTTCGATGTTCAAAAAGATGATAGGGATCTGGAAACACTTCCTTCTATTATTCAGATAACAAAAATGAATGATATAAAAAAGGGGAGCCTTAGTGTAGACACAGATAATAATAATTATGTATTAGTAGGTTTGTCGGAAAATGTTTATGCCCAATATGCTCAACTTGGAAAGACTATATTTAAAGCATCAGTATTTAGCTTAGTCCTATTACCTGCACTCATGGTTGTTATACAAAGAAT
>JAETTH010000226.1 GCA_021769225.1 Erysipelotrichaceae bacterium | reverse complement strand
CAAATTATGACAAGGTTGAATTAAGGAGAGCTCCTTATAAAAAACTCAAAATTATTGTTGATAGTCGTACAGTAATAAGCGACTTTAATTATTCTGTTGATATTGAAAATACTGCAAATGTAGTCAGAATTGTGCAAAAGGATTCTAAAAAGTCACAAAGTAAATCGGCTACTGCTAGAGGAAAAGGGAAAAGAAAAGCTAAAAAGGCGACAGAAAAGGAAACCCCCGAAAATACTTCTTTTAGTTTTGCGGATGCTATAGGTAGATCACCACAACAGTGGGGAAAATTACAAATTACTCAAAATAAGAAGGAAAAAGCTAATCATGCCCAAATGGTGGCACAAGCTAAGGATCTTCTTAAGCAAAAAAATCTAGCTAATAAAGAGTTGAGTATTACTACTAAAGGGAATGTGGATTTAAGAGCTGGGAATGCTGTAACAGTTTATCTGAAAGATATGAAAAAGAAATTCAATAATTGTCCTATCTTAAAGGCTACCCATAATTTTGATACGGATTATACCGTTAATTTAGAAATGAAAGTAGGAGAACAATGGTTGGGGAACGACTCTTCGAATTAATGAATAGTAAAGGTGGTAATCCTAGTGATTACGCCGACATTGTATATGGGGTAGTGATTCAAGCATCCCCATTAAAAGTTCAATTATCAAACCAATTAATTATTACAGATGATTTTATTGTAATGGGAAAGCACATCGGAAAATTTAAGTTACAAGGTAAAGCTAAATTTAAAGGAAGTGCAGATATGACTTTTCATGGTCATCATGATACTGCAGACATAAAAAGTATAGAGCTTAATTTTCCAAAAGATAAATTTGAAATTGAATTCGATAACTCACTTGAAAAAGATGATAAAGTTACTCTAATTCGTATGGATGGAGGACAACAATATTATTTGTTTGAGCGTGTTGATAAAGACGGATATGGTTTTTGAGAGGAGGTAAGGTAAATGGATGATGAAGATATCATTATTGAAGAAGATCAAGATGATTCTGAGGAAACAGGTTTTGAAGGAGAAGAATTAATTATTGAGCAGGATGAAGCAGATGCTCAAGAAGAAAATAATGATAATGAAGAAGATGAAAATTCTACCTTAACTTTTCAAATCTACCATGG
>JAETTH010000225.1 GCA_021769225.1 Erysipelotrichaceae bacterium | reverse complement strand
ATTGCTGAAAACCTTGTCGCTGTTTTCCATCTAATATCTCTGTATAGCCAAATTCGATTACAAATCTTCAAGATTATTCAGAATAATAATGTCCTTTGTAATAATATTTTTCTGTTCCAACATTTCTGAATATTTTGCTAGTAGCAAGACAGTGATATCTGATGTACCTGTTTTATCTGCGCTGATTTGTATGATAATCATATTGACAATCTGCAAGTCACTCATGCTCATCACATTTATCACTTTGCCATTTTATCTACCCAAATGAGCAAATCTCACTTTTATACTTTAAATAACTTTTCATTGTGATCTTACACTCCATTTCCTAGTGGCTGTATCATAAAATTGGTTACCATTCGAACAATAGTCATCTTGAACAGTAAATTCTCTACTCAGTTCCTTCGGAAACCATTGATTAGATAAAATAAAGTCAAATATCTCTGTAGAAAATTTTGCATCTAAGACTATTTCCTCACCAAAACTTTTAACTATATTTAAAAAAGTTTTTTCATAATCTATTATTCCTTTTTGTAAAGCTAAGATTTTTTCATTCACAGCACTATCATCTTTATACTTGGGAAATACTCCACCACTAACACTTTCAAAATTAATGAGTTGTCCAAATGGAGCCTGCAATGCAGCCTCTATAAATAGTTGCTGATTAAAAATTTTTTTAGCTGTTTCATTGTTACAGTCTTTTAATGGATATAGAGCATAACATTTTCCTCCTATTCTTTCAGGTTTTGTTTCTATTTGAGTTAATAGATAGTATCCATCTACATTTTGCTGTAAAAGTTTCATTAAAAAGTACTGAATTGTTCCTGCATACCCCACATCAATAACCGCTATATCTTGCAAATCATTGCAAATATTATTAATATATTTTAGGTAATTCGCGCGTTCAAGTTTTGCCCTATCAAATATACTTCCTAGATAATTCTTAATAATATCATATACTTTGTCTAAGTCTTCTCCCATACTAACTCGAATTTCTTCTAACCCATCACATAAATCAATTCCTAACCTCGCTTTTAATAAATTGCTTAAAGGTCCTCTATAATATTGACCAAGGATTTCTTTTATATCTTCCTCCGTTTTTATCGCTGCTACCGATACTGCTCGACGAGAGGCAAGAAAA
>JAETTH010000224.1 GCA_021769225.1 Erysipelotrichaceae bacterium | reverse complement strand
AAATCATAACCAAATAATTACTTTTGTGTTAAAATATTAAAATAATGAAACCTTAATGGAGATTTATTATGAATATAAAAAATGTATTTATCTCGGGAGCAGGTGCCCTGGGACTTATGTATGCTTCTTATTTATCAATAGGAGTGGGAAAAGAACATGTATACTTTATAGCAGATGACAAAAGAGTGGAAAAATATAAAAATTCTAAGTACTATGTGAACGATAAAGAACATAATTTTAATTTTATATCTAATAATACAGATTTAAAAGCGGATCTGATAATACTTTCGGTAAAGTTTACAGGGATACATGAGGCTATAAAAAGTTTAAGGAATATTGTAAAAGACGATACTATTTTTATTTCAGTGATGAACGGCATCGAAAGCGAAAATGTAATAAAAGAATACTACGGAGATAAACATCTTTTATACTGCGAAGTTCACGGAATGGACGCTGTAAAAGAAGAAAATAAAATATATTTTTCAAAGCCAGGATTAGTTTGTTTCGGAAGTAAAGATAATAAGATAACCGAAGATGTAAAAAGTGTAGAGGAAGTATTAAAAAAATCAAACCTTCCATATGAAATACCGAGTGATATAATGCATAAAATGTGGAGTAAACTGATGCTTAACGATGCAGTCAATCAAGTCTGTGCAGTATTTGAGACCGGGTACGGAGGTATTCAAAAAGATGGAAAAGCAAAAGATATGGTAATAGAAACAATGAGAGAAGTATCAAAGGTCGCAGAGGCGGAAGGAATAATACTTACGGAAGATGAAATAAATGACTGGATGGATTTGATGTGTACGTTAAATCCTGATAATATGCCCTCACTTAGACAGGATACAAAGGCAAAAAGGAAAACGGAAGTTGAACTTTTTGCCGGAACTATTAAAAAACTAGGGAAAAAACATGCTATACCTACGCCTCTCAACGATTATTTATATGATAAAATAAAGGAAATAGAAAATAATTATTAGTATATTTTTTATAAAATCAGTTGATTAAAAAAGAACATAAATAATTTATTATTATATGTTCTTTTTTATTTTCATTTATAAACTAATTTATATAATTACATATCTGATATTTTTTCAATTACACTTATTTACACATTTTCCCTGTTATCACAAGCTAC
>JAETTH010000223.1 GCA_021769225.1 Erysipelotrichaceae bacterium | reverse complement strand
AGATATTGAAAAAGCTAGACATCCATAAATTTTTTTTGTCAAATTACAACTATCTTTTTTGAGAAAAAATAATAATATCATTAAAACTAGTGCAATATAACCGGTTGTTGAGAGCGTTGTTAGAATGCATATGATATATATTACTATTTTAGCATGTGAAAGTCTCTTCTTGTGATAAATCTGAAAGAGAATACCTAAACAAATATAGAATTGAAATACCCCAGGTTCACGGAAAATGCCATAATTTCTGTATCCATAGAGCACAAAATCCGAAGATACATTAGCTACTACACCAGTATAAAAGGTCAAGTTAGAAAGATTAATAATCTGTGGAAGCGACTGAACAAAAGTTGGTATTATTTTAGTTAGCAACGATATAATTAGAGAACATATACAAAAGAAGAATAAACATACATCATATGCTTCAATAAATCTTTCCAGGGTGATTGAATGTGCGAAAAGGAAACTACAGGTAAGTAAAACGCTTATAAAAATATAGTTTAGTTGAAAATCCCCTGTTAAAACCATAGTTAAGAAATTCAGTAGATTCATTAATATAAAAATAAGAAAACTACTAACAGGTATAGTAATGTCTGATAATGTCGCAAATACAAAGCAAGAAATAATCAAAAAAAATTGGGGAAATCTTATGAAAAAATTATTGCTATTGGTACCAAAAATAACAGTGCTGTCAGAAAGAAAAAAGACAAGCAGAAAAACCATGATTATTGTTGGATTAACTTTTATCTTATTAATTTTCTGCATTTTATCTCCTCATATAATTAAATCGGTTACATTTATTATTCAAATTTCTTCTTTCCTATTTATCTCAGAAGGTGAGAAATAGATATAAATAATTTGATATACTAAGTAGTAAAACTTATCAGATATTGAATTAAATATGTTTTTATAACTTACAGTATCTATCACTATTACTATTTTTAAATAATATATTTTTATATTCTCTGTAGTTTATAAACCTGGTTTGAATTTATTTTTTTACATCTGGTTTAAAAAGTCACAAAACTTTTTCCCCTGAGCAATATTACTTTTATTATTAAGAACAAATTCTTTTGCCTTTAGTCCTTTTGTATATAATTCATAAGAGTCCTTTTTTAAAATATTATCAAGTGTTTGACG
>JAETTH010000032.1 GCA_021769225.1 Erysipelotrichaceae bacterium | reverse complement strand
TAAGTTCCCCCTTAAATTAAATGATAAAACAATTATATCATTTAGGAGAACAAATATTTTTTTGTTGGGACATTTTCCTATTTCATTACTTAAGACATTATCATATTTCATTCATATTTCTTTATGAAATTTAATTTTAGCACTTGTTTTTTTTTACAATGTATGTTAAACTTATAAATAGTCAATTTATATTACTCAATATAGGAGGTGCTAGTTGTAATGGCAAAATGTGAAATTTGTGAAAAATCAGTAAGTCATGGAAATAAAATCAGTATTGCTCGTTCACATGTTAGTAGAAGAGCTACAAGAACATGGAAACCAAATCTTAGAACAGTAAAAGCTGATATTAATGGAGAAACCAAAAGAATAACAGTATGTGCAAAATGTTTACGTGATGGAAAAGTTAAAAGAGCATAAATAAAATAAAAGTAGGTTTTTTAGCCTACTTTTTTGCTACTTTAAATTAATATTTAGCTTATGTATGAATTTAATTTCTTATACCAAATATTAATTTTACAAATCCTCTTAAGAATTTTGGGACTTTTTTCACAACAATTGTCATATTCCTTCACTCCTTTTCTAGTTTAACAGCAAAGCCACATAAGTCCAACGCAGACTATACATAGTCCAATAATAAATAGCCAACCAGTAAATGGAAGTAATAAGACAAGGAGTATTCCAAGACCTAATCCGATTAAACAAACTCCTAATGTTTTTCGAAATAAACAAAACATAATCTATTACCTCCTCATTAGTATATTATATTAAATAGACAAAAAAAGGTGATAATAATGAAACAAGAAATTGAAATGATTGAAATATTAAAAAAGGCATATCCAGATGCAAAATGTAGTTTAGATTTTGATTGTCCATTTCATCTATTAGTTGCAGTTATTTTATCTGCTCAGTGTACAGATGAAAGAGTTAACAAAACAACACCATCTCTTTTTGCAAAATTATCAACACCCGAAGATTTTGCAAATTGTGAGCTTTCTTTATTAGAAGATTTAATTCATCCTTGTGGTTTTTACCATAATAAAGCAAAAAATATCCAAGCAATGGCTAAATTACTATTAGAAAAATATGATGGAAAAGTTCCGCAAACGATGGAAGAACTAATCTTACTTCCCGGAGTCGGAAGAAAAACTGCAAATGTTATGATGTTAGAAGCATTTCATAAACCTTGTGGAATTGCAGTTGATACTCATGCCAAAAGATTATCCAATCGAATTGGACTATCTTCCGAAAAAGAACCAGAAAAAATTGAACAAGATTTACTCAAAATCTTTCCAGAAAAATATTTAGCAGACATCAATCATCTATTTATTTGGCATGGTAGAAAAATCTGCACTGCACCAAATCCAAAATGTGAACAATGTCCTATTCAAAAATATTGCAAAAACAAAGCAATAAAAAATAAGTAAAACAAATTCAAAAATAAAGTATATTTTATTACCTCTGACTCATACTATTTTTTAGAGGTGATAATTTTGACAAACATAAATTGTTCTTCCGATTGTGTTTATCAAAAAGATGGAAAATGCACACTAGAATCAATTTCACAAACAAAATCCACTCCCTGTTTTGATTGTGCATATTACCAGTCCAAAAACGAGAAGAGAAAGTAATTTTCTCCCCTCGTTTTTTTTATTTTCTTGACAAATTTTTAGAATAGAGATATATTCTTGATATCAAATTTATAGGAGGTTTATTATGATAAAAAAGAATTTTAAAATTCTATCTATTTTAACTCTAGTCATGATTCTTTTTAGTGGATTTTGCTTTGCAACAGACACAAGCAGTGATACTTCTTCAGAAGATCCAGCACTTATATCTGAAAATCCAACATCTGGTGAAGATACTGCAGAGGAAAACATTTCTTCTGTTGGTGAGCCAAATATTGTAGAAGAAAATGTTTATTTAACTGGAGAAGATGTTAATTTAACTGATTGGGTCATCGGAAGTGTTTTCATTATAGGAAAAAATGTTACAATTGAAAGCCAAATTCCAGGCGATGTTTTTGTTATCGCTGATCAGGTTACTTTCAAAGAATCTACTTATGTAGAAGGAAATATCTTTGTTTTAGCAAATAAAGTCCAAGTAGATGCTATTTTATATGATTTATATGCATGTGCAAATAGCGTTAATATTTCAGAAACAGGATTTATTTACAGAGACTTAAGAGTATCTGCAAATGAACTTACTATTCAAGGAAAAGTAAGAAGAGATTTAGAAGCTAATGTAAATAAGTTAAATATAGTAAGTGATGGTTCTCTTATCATATATGGAGATGTCACTTATACTTCAAAACAAGAAGCATCTATTCCAGAAGGTTCTGTTGCAGGTGAAGTAAACTTCACAAAAGAATCTGTAGATGTTTTAGGCTATGTTCTTAAAGTTATTGCTACTTTAGTTCTTGTTTCTCTTGTTTTATTAGTAGGATTTATTATTGCACCTAAGGGATTAGAAAAATTAGAAAGGGTTATGAAAATAAGACTTCTTCCTGCTATTTTAGTTGGACTTTTAGCTATTATTGTTATTCCAATTATCTCGATTATCTTAATGCTTACTGTAATTGGAATAAAAGCTGCCCTTGTCGTACTTGCAGTTTATGGTTTATTACTTGTTCTTGCATTTAGTATGACATGTATTGCACTTGGAAAACTACTTGCAAATAAGTTTACAAAAAATTCAAAATTAATGCAATTCTTAATGGTAATTCTTTCTACTGCAGTTTTAATTGGATTAGGATTTATTCCATATATAGGATTTGTTATTAATTTAATCATTACAGTTATTGGTGTTGGTCTTCTTGTTACTACTATTTGTTTTAAAAATATTGAAAAAAAAGAAGAAGTAACATCACCTAAAGATGAAAAAATAGAAGCTAAAAAAGAACAAAAAAAGGAAGCTAAATTAAAAAAAGAAACTCCTAAAAAAGAGGACAAAAAAGAAGTTAAAGAGGAAAAAGTAGAACCTAAAAAGGAAAACAAAGAAGATAACAAAGAATAATAAATAAAAAAGAAGAGATTTTAAGAATCTCTTCTTTTTTATTGGAAATAGGCTTTTGATAATTTGTCGATCGTTTATCATAGCTTACATTATTAATATAAATGAATTTCTTATTTTTTGTCAAGAGTTCTTTTCCTCTTTTTTTCTTTTTTATTGTTCCGTATCATCTTTGATATAATATTTTGTTCCTAACATTTTATCTGGTAAATATTGTTGTTCCACATAATGACCTGGATAATTATGAGGATATTTATATCCCGTTCCATATCCAAAGTCTTTCATACCTTCTTGTGGTGCATTTCGAATATGCATTGGAATTTCTCCTGTATCTTTTGAAGATACATCTTCTAATGCTTTATTAATAGCATTATAGCTACTATTCGATTTTGGTGATTTTGCATTATAAATAGCAGCTTCTGCTAAAATAATTCTTGCTTCTGGCATTCCTACCATATGAACAGCTTGCATTGCATTATTAGCTACTACTAATGCATTCGGATTTGCTAATCCTACATCCTCTGCTGCAGAAATCACAATCCTTCTAGCTAAAAACATGGGATCTTCTCCTCCATTAATAGCTCTTGCTAAATAAAAAACTGTTGCATCTGGATCGCTTCCACGCATTGATTTGATAAAGGCACTGATGTTATCATAATGAGTATCTCCATTTTTATCGAAAATTGCTTTTCTATTTTGAACACTCTCTTTTGCTACTGCATCTGTAATATGAATAAATCCATCTTCGGATATTGGAGTAGTAAGGACCGCTACTTCTAATCCATTTAAAGCAGTTCTTACATCTCCAGAAGATACTTCCGCTATTTTTTCTAAAGTAGAGTCTTCTATTTTTATATTATAGGATTTTAGTCCATCTTCTCTTTCTAAAGACATTTTTAATACTTTATAAATATCTTTTGTTGTTAATGGATTTAATTTTACTACCATTGATCTGGAAATTAGAGCCTTATTTACTTCAAAATATGGATTTTCTGTTGTAGCTCCAATTAAGATAACAGTTCCATTTTCTACAAATGGTAATAGAGCATCTTGTTGTAATTTATTAAATCTATGAATCTCATCAATAAATAAAATACATCTTCCAGATGGGTTTAACATTGGATTTTTTGCTTCTTCAACAGCTCTTTTGATATCTGCAATTCCCGCCGTTACAGCATTAATTTTAGTAAATTGATACCTGGTTGTCTCACTAATGACTTTAGCAAGGGAAGTTTTTCCACATCCAGGGGGTCCCCATAAAATTAGACTAGATAATCGGTCTGCTTTTATCGTTCTATATAAAATTTTGTCTTTTCCAACAACATGTTCTTGTCCTACATATTCATCTAGACTCTTTGGTCTCATACGAAATGCTAGTGGTTGACTAAAGTCCATCTTTTATTCCTCCTATCTTGCTAGAATGGCTAAACTCTTACGTATCATATCTTCTACTGATAAGCTTTCTTTGTCAATTTTCTCTAATGCTTGATCAATATCTCTTCTAGTATATCCAAGTACTTGAAGAGCTGCAATTGCTTCATAGTATTTATTGTCATCACTAATTGCTTCTTGTAGTTTTTCATCTTTGGATTCTTTGACTGTTTGTACTGTTTTTAATTTATCCTTTAATTCTAAGATCATTCTTTGTGCTGTTTTTGAACCAATTCCTGGTATTTTTGTAAGTTTGGCAACATCATTTGAAATAACAGCTAAAGCAAATGCACTTGGCGTAATATTAGATAACATACTAATGGCTGATTTTGCTCCTATTCCACTAACAGATAGTAATAGTTCAAACATTTTTAATTCTTCGTTTGTATTAAATCCATATAAACTAATTTCATCTTCTCTTACATGATAATGTGTATATACTTTTACAGTACTTCCTAGCTCTCCTAATTTTTCAATTGCTGTCTCTGACATAAAAATTTTATATCCAATACCAGTCACATCAATAACAACAAAATTACTTCCTTTTTCCTCTAAGCTTCCTTTTATATATGCAAACATATTTCCTCCTAAGTTCATCAAACAAATTTTCTGTTGTTATTGTATCATATATTTTAAAATTTGCAAGTTAAATTTTTTGTTTTATTCTTTTTTCCCTAGAATAAAAAACTTCTAACTTACAAAATTCATCTTGCAAATTAAAAGTTTTTTATTTTAATTTTCTATTTTAATTTGGTAGTGTAAATGTATCAATTAACCATCTTCCACTTTGTTCTTCTTTTATTAAAATAAACTCACTTGTTTTTGTTTCTCCATTTGAATAATGAGAAACTGCATTACATTTTAATTTAAATGAAATTCCATTTTCATTAATCTCAGCTTCTTTAATATCTTCGAAAGTAGTTTCTATATAACTAGCATCTGTTTGTCTTTTTTCGGTTGGAAGATAATATTCCTCATTTTTTTGAAGAATTCCTACTTTTTCTTCATATACTTTTCTTTCTTTTTCAGTAAATAACTTCTCTATATTGTCTTCATATCCTACAAGCTTTACATACATTTTTCCATCTATCTCAGTTTCTTGTGCTTGTTCTTCTAATATAATAACAGTATCATTTTCCACTTTATCATATGCATCAAGTGCTCTTTGATACATTAAGTTTATCAAATCATTTACTGATAAATTAATATCATATTTCGAAATTCTAGACCATACTTCTTTAATATCTTTATTTTTAGAATTAATTGTACAAGCCTGTGTAATCATAACTGCTAAAATTACAAGAAGAAGACAAATCCCCACGATTTTTTTGATTTTCTTTTCATCCATATTTTTTCTGTTTCCTCCTATACTTTTCATTTTTTATGATTCTATCATAAAAATGTATTTTTTGAAACCTCTTTTCTTTAAAAAATACATTTTCTTTTTTATTTTTTCCTTTAAAAAATTACATTTTCTTTTTCCATATTTTGTTTACAAAAAATATATCCAATGATATAATTTTTTCATATTAAAAGGAGATGAACCAAAGATATGAAAAAAATTTTCAATTTATTTAAAAATACCTCACATGGTATTACATTAATTGCTCTTATTGTTACCATTATTGTGCTTATGATTCTAGCGGGAATTACACTTGCTGGTGTCCTTGGAGAAAATGGTATTATTAACATGGCATTAAAAGCAAAACAAACTCATGAAAATGCTGTTTTACAAGAATCTATAGCAATAGAAAATCTAGACTTCTCTTCTACTTCTATTTTATCTGGACTAAACGTAGAAAAAGTAACAGATAAGGCTCCTGGAGTTTTAGAAGAAGTAGACGGAAAATTTATCATTAATTCGATTGAAGATTTAGTGGCTTTTTCTAATAGTGTTAATAGTGAAAACACTTATCAAAATAAGACAATAGAACTAGGTTTAACATTAGACTTCAATTCTGAATTGTCTTATGTTGATCCATCTAATACTTCTTTATTTGGTGATTACAACAAAGACTCTTTTGTAGGTGGTATTCAAGAAGAATTAACTGATGAAAATGGAAATGGATTTATTCCAATCGGATATAAATATGGGCAAGATGGTGATGGGAATTTTACTGGTACTCAATTTTTAGGTACTTTTAATGGAAATAACTTAGGAATCAAAAATATTCCTATTTATGATAACACACTTGCTACTATTGGCTTATTTGGCTGTAACAATGGAAAAATTGAAAATTTAATTATTTCTGGCTCTATGTTTATAAAGGAGTTAGCTTCTCCATCTAATCTCTATCTTGGAGGCATCACAGCTTATAATTTATCTAGCCGGACAGATTTCTAATTGCTATTCTTTTATTCATGCAGATGTCACTAATTCCTCTGACTTATCTTTTCATTTAGGAGCTATTGGTGGAAAAAATGAAGGAATTATTCAGAATTGTTATAGTGATGCTACTTTAGCATCTATTCAAAATGCTGATAGAAATAACATAATTTCTGGTATTGTTGGTGAAAACATGGCAACTGGATTAGTTAACAAATGTATTAGCAAATCTTCTTTACAATCCACCTCAACTTCTCCTGGTAATAATGCCTTAAATATTTTATTTTTAGGAGGAATCGTTGCTCTTAACCATGGAGGAACCATTCAATCTTGTTACAATTATGGTGAAATTTATGGTACAACCACAGAATCAGCAATATCTTCTTTATTGATAGGGGGAATTACTGCACAAAATAAATCTCCTGGTCTTATTCAATCTTGTTCTAACATTGGAAATATTAACTTTATTCATCAGGCAACCCAATTCTGCTATATTGGTGGAATTTCAGCTAATAATCAATCAGATATTATTTCTTGCTCTAGTACAGATAGTACGATTAGTGGTATCGCAGGAGAAAATACTACTTTGTGTTATGTTTCTGGAATTGCAGGCATTAATACAAGTAATATTTCTGAATCTTATAATACTAGTAATATACAAATTAATTCAGCTTGTAAAGGTAATACAAATGTAGGCGGTATTTCTGCATGCAATTATACTTCTTCTTTCATTTCTAATTGTCATAATAATGGAAAAATTGAAGCATCTTGCTCTTATACAACTATAGATAACTCATACGTTTTATTTATACGGAGGAATTGCTGGATTAAATTATGGCTCTATTCAAAGTTGTGAAAACTTATTCTTTCCTAATGTAAATATTCCAGATTTAGCACAGCCATCTATTTATATTGGTGGGATTATAGGAGCTAATCATAATAATTCATCCATATCAAATTGTTCTAATCAAGCTAAAGCAGAAATTAATGCAACTTATCATAATACATTTTATTTTGGTGGTGTATGTGGTAGAACTTATTCAAATTCTACAATATCTAATTGCTCTAATACAGCCTCACTTAATATATCGCAAAATAATTATGATTATAGTATATTCACAGGAGGTCTTGTTGGTAGACACTCTGGAACCATTACAGAAAGCTATAACACAGGTAATATCGCCTCTATTCAAAACACTCGTTATAATAATCAGGTAGGAGGAATTGCTGGTGGTGTTGAATCTACAGGAACTATCTCCAATTGTTATAATAAAGGTGAATTATCAGCAACCTCTACTTCTACTATTGTTGCTTCTAGCACCAATTATAATGGAATCTATATAGGAGGTGTTACTTCTGTTAATAATGGAAAAGTAGAAGGTTCCTACCATAATGGAAAACTTTCTATTTACACGCCACCTAATTCTACAGTATTTATTTATGGGGGTGGTGTTTCTGGTAATAATACCACAAATGCTTCTCTTACAAATTCTTACTCTGCTGGCGAAATTATTATCGATTATAATTCTGCTACCTCTAATCATTTTGGTGGTGTTGTTGGATTCTCTGCTGCAAATTCTATTACATCCAATTGCCATAATTCATCTTCTATATTAGTAAAGAATAGTCCTTCTACTTTTATGACAATTGGTGGAGTTAGTGCATATAACAGCGGTACAGTTGACTCTTGCTACAATGATGGAACTATAAACTCTACACAATCTTCTACTGCCACATCTTCTTTATATCTTGGTGGAGTCAATGGATATAATAATGCAGGTACTATTACAAGCTGTTATAATTTAGGTTCAATCTCAGGTACTCAAAATGCCAATGCAGGAGCGTACATAGGTGCTATTTCTAGTTATAATAATACCAATTCAATTATTGCAAATTGCTACAATAACGGCAATATCTTTGCTACTCACAATTCAACAAATAGCCTTATAACAGGAGGAATTGTTGGTCGTAGCTTTGCAAAACTAGAAAACTGCTATAATACTGGCAGTATTAGCACTACTCATAATAGCTATTATAATAACCAACTAGGTGGCATTATTGGAAGAAATGAATCTGCTGGAACTGTCTCTAACTGCTATAATATTGGTACCCTTACTGCTACTTCTAATTCCTCAACATCTAATACATATAATTGCATATTTAGTGGTGGAATTTCAGGTACTTGTAATGGATCATTAAGTTACTGCTATAACTTAGGAAACATTATCAATAACAGAGTTAATAGTACCCCTTACATTAATACAGGTGGCATTTCAGGAAATAAAAGCAGTACAGCTACTTTCACCTCTTGTTCATATTTAACAGGAACAGCTGCTGGAGGAGTTAATAGCAGTGCTGTAACTGGAATTACAGCAAGTAACCTAACAGCCTCTAGTATCCTTTCTTCACTTAACTCACAAGTAACAACGCATAATGCTAATTTAACATCAACAGATAAAACATGGAACACATGGGCCATTCAATCAGGAATTAATAACAATTACCCTATTTTAACAAAATAGAAGTATATAGAAAGTGAGGTTTTTAAATTGAATAAAAATGGAAAACTATTTATCTTTTTGATTTGTATTATCCTAATTATTGTTGTTCTAGTTATTATCCTTTCATCATCAAAAGATAATTCTAACACAATAAATCAAACAAATACCATTCCTACTGCTCTTGATGAAAGAATTTTAGCTGCATTAGACAGAACTGCCTCTTCTTTGCAAAGAGCAAACTTTAACTTAACACAAAAATCAAAAATTCATTTTAATGAGTTAAATTTAGATGGATTCTCTTATACAGTTAATCAATCTACTTTAGAATTATATATTGCCACTAACACTATTCAAGTAAATAAATTATTAGATGCATCATCACAAACAATTACTAGAAATGGTTTAAAAACATCTGCTTATTATCAAGACAACATCTTATATCTTTCTGACGATACTTCTTTATTAGGGCAGATTAAAAACATCTATTCCCCACAAACAACGCCAGAAGTAGTAGAAACAACTCCAACTCCTAGTGAAGGGACAGGAGAAGCACAACAAGCACCTATTCCTCCAACTGATGAAACAGATCCATCTGAAGTTCCATAAAATAATTAATAAAAATGCAAAAATAATAAAAAAATAATTTCTAATAAAAAAGAGCATAAGCTCTTTTTTATTGTCTGCTCTGGAGTTTACAGACTTTCTCATCCATTACCAAATCTGGAAATAAATTTTGTCTTTAAAAATGACATTTTTTCTTGTTTTTTTTTTCTAGTTATGCTACGATGAATTAGTGATACAAAAATGTATCCCAAAACTATTTTAGTAAATAATATTTAATAGATAACACAGGAGGTATATTATGGATTTTAAACAATGGGAAGAATTTAAAAAACAAGGTGAGTGGACAAAAGAAATTGATGTTAGAGGATTCATCCAATCTAATTATACTCCCTACCTTGGTGATGATTCTTTTTTAGCAGAAGCAACTGCTAAAACAAAACAATTATGGGATGAAGTATTAGAGCTTTATAAAGAAGAAAGAGAAAAAGGTGGTGTGCTAGACGCTGACTGCAAAACACCATCTAGTATTAATGCTTATGAGGCTGGATATATCCACAAAGAATTAGAAGAAATCGTTGGACTACAAACTGATAAACCATTAAAAAGAGCAATTATGCCAAATGGTGGTATTCGTATTGTTGAAAAATCAGCTGAAAGCTATGGATATAAAGTTGATCCAGAAACAGAATATATTTATCATCATTTACGAAAAACACACAATGATGGTGTTTTCCAAGTATATTCACCAGATATCCGTGCAGCTAGAAGCTCTCACTTAATTACTGGACTTCCAGATGGCTATGGTCGTGGAAGAATTATTGGAGATTATAGAAGAGTTGCTCTTTATGGTGTTGATGTTCTAATTGCTGAAAAACAACAAGAACTATTAGATTCTAATACAGACGAATTTACAGAAGAAGTTTTACGCAATCGTGAAGAAATTGCAGATCAAATCAAAGCATTAAATGACCTAAAAGCAATGGCATTAAAATACGGATTTGACATCTCAACTCCTGCATCTAATGCCAAAGAAGCAATTCAATGGTTATATTTTGCTTATTTAGGAGCCGTTAAAGACCAAAACGGTGCTGCCATGAGTCTTGGTAGAACTTCCACTTTCTTAGACATCTATATTCAAAGAGATTTAGATAACGGTACTTTAACAGAACAGCAAGCGCAAGAACTTATGGATCACTTTGTTATGAAATTAAGATTAGTAAGATTTTTAAGAACCCCTGAATATAATGCTCTATTTAGTGGTGACCCTGTTTGGGTAACAGAAAGTATCGGTGGACAAGGAATCGATGGTAGAACATTAGTTACCAAAAATTCTTATCGTGTACTTCATACCTTAGTAAATTTAGGTCCTGCTCCAGAACCCAACTTAACAGTTCTTTGGTCAAAGAACTTACCAGAAAACTTTAAAAAATATTGTGCTAAAATCTCTATTCAAACATCTGCTATTCAATATGAAAACGATGATTTAATGAGAATCACTTTAGGAGATGATTATGGTATTGCTTGCTGTGTATCTGCTATGAGAATTGGTAAACAAATGCAATTCTTTGGAGCAAGAGCAAACTTAGCAAAAGCATTACTATATGCTATAAACGGCGGAAGAGACGAACTTTCAGGAAAACAAATTACACCAAAATTTGAACCAATTACATCTGAATATTTAGATTATGATGAAGTAATGGAAAAATTTGATCAGATGATGGAATATGTAGCAAAAATCTATATCAAAGCATTAAATGCAATTCATTATATGCATGACAAATATTCTTATGAAGCATTAGAAATGGCTTTACATGATCGTGATAGAGACATTTTAAGAACAATGGCTTGTGGTATTGCAGGTTTATCTGTTGTTGCAGACTCCCTATCTGCTATCAAATATGCTAAAGTAAAAGTAATTCGCGATGCAACTGGATTAGCTATATCTTATGAAATAGAAGGTGATTTTCCAAAGTACGGAAATGATGATGATAGAGTTGATTCTATCGCAGTATCTCTTGTCAAGACTTTCATGAAAAAACTAGAAAAACATTATACTTATCGTCATTCAAAACATACTTTATCTATCCTTACTATTACATCTAATGTAGTTTATGGTAAATATACAGGAAATACTCCTGATGGAAGAGCTGCCGGAGAACCTTTTGGTCCTGGTGCAAATCCACTACATGGAAGGGATACAAACGGTGCATTAGCAGTTATGAATACAATTGCAAAACTTCCATATGAATACTCAGAAGATGGTATCTCCTATACTTTCTCAATTACTCCTGCCACACTTGGAAAAACAAGTGAAAGTAGAGTTGATAACTTAGTTAGTATGTTAGATGGATATTTCATTCAGACTGGACATCACATTAATGTTAACGTATTTGACAGAGCTTTGCTACTAGATGCTATGGATCATCCAGAAAAATATCCTCAACTTACCATCCGTGTTTCTGGTTATGCAGTAAACTTCATCAAATTAACAAGAGAACAACAATTGGATGTTATTCATCGAACCATCCATGAAAGAATCTAAAGATAACATATGAAAAAAGATAAAAGTAGGATATGCTCCTACTTTTATCTATCATTTTATCTTTTTATAAATTTGCAAAATCTTAATTTAAATAGAAAGTTTAGGTGACTCATTTGGAGAATTTTGATAAAACAAAAATGGCAAGAATTCATTCTTTTGAAAGTTTTGGAACTGTAGATGGACCAGGTATCCGCTTCGTTATCTTTATGCAAGGGTGCCATTTAAAATGTAAATATTGCCATAACCGAGATACTTGGAATCTATCCGGTGGTAGTATAAAAACAGTAGATGAAGTTTTAAATCAAATTTTAAAATATGAAAACTACATTGTACCCTCTGGTGGTGGAGTTACAGTTACTGGTGGTGAACCTCTTTTACAGATTGATTTCTTAATTACTCTATTTAAAAAATTAAAAGAAAAGAAAATTCACACTGCAATTGATACTTCTGGTATGTTCCCTATCACAGAAAAAGTCAAACAACTCTTATCTTTAACAGATTTAGTATTATTAGATATCAAGCACATCGATGATGACTCTTGTATTTGGCTTACAGGCTCTTCTAACAAATTAGAACTAGCATTTGCCAACTATTTAAGTGACAACCATATTCCTATGTGGATAAGACAAGTTATCCTTCCTGGTATTACAGATCACGAAGATGACTTACTTCGTTTAAAAGATTTCCTTTCTACTTTAAAAACAGTAGAAAAAATAGAGCTTTTACCATATCACAGCATGGGAAAATTTAAATGGCAAAATCTTGGATGTTATTATGATTTAGAAGATGTTCTAGATGCCACGTCAGAAGATATTCAAAGAGCAAAGAAAATATTAGAAATTTCCTAAAAGAAACAAGTCCACTAAAAAGTGGACTTGTTTTTAGCTTATATTAGATCTGGTAATGCTTTTTGAATTGCTTCATAAACAGGTTTATACGAAAGAACTAGTAAAGCATCATCCACAAGCATATGGATTTTTTCTCCTTCCAAACTCAAACGAATTGGTGATTGAGATATAAATAAACTCTCTACCCTTTCAGCTTTCTTTTCATTTTCCATATACTGCTTAATTTTAGCAACTAATTTTTCCCTTGGAACTTTCACTTGTTTTCCATCCAATACAATTGTAATTTCAGGATTTGGACTGCTCCGTTTTTCCATTACCAATTTTCCTCCTTATATAAGGCTATTCTTATGTTGCTGTTTTTAGCAATTGATATCTACGATTATACTCTCTTTTTTGAATTGTTTCAACTATTTTTACCCGATTTTATTCAATAGCTTTTCTTTTACATTTAGATTTAAGAGCTTTTCAATTTCCTCTTGTGAAAATTTCTCTTCTTCTAATTTTTTTCTTAACCTTGCTCCAACTTCTTTTAATGGATATACATTGCTATTTTGATAAAACTCTTTTTGAATTTTATAATAGGACATATCATCTGTTGCTACAGCAACATGCTCTATATTTCCGATTAATTTTTTCATATGTTTTATGTTTTCAATATATGCTTGTTCAAAGTGATATTTTTTATTTTGAATTTCCTTGTCTTCTACATCAATGCAAAACCTCTTATAGCCTACAAGACCAATTAATCCATCCAAATCCACAATTTCTTTTATCTGCCTATCTGTCAAGTTCCTATTTACATCACATACTGCTCTACAATTAGAGTGAGAAGCTAAAATAACAGGCTCTTTTCCTCTACTTTTAAGTCTCTTACATCTTTGTATAATATCCATAAAAGTCTTCTCATTACTATGAGATAAATCAATTGCAATCTTTTCTTCTACCAACACATCAATTAATTCTTCTCCTAAAGAAGTTAATCCAATCTCTGATCTTATCCCTCCTCCAAAACAATTTTCATTATTCCATACAGGATTTATGGAACGCACACCTAATCGTTTTAACACTTCAATATCCTCTATCTTTTCTAAATAATCTAATCCCTCTATTCCATATACATATTGGGTTGTTTCTGGAATTAGTTCGTACTTTTGAATTAGTTTATCAACAGTTAACAACATAGAAATCAAATTAACCTCTTTTTCTTCAATCCCCAGCTCTTCTTTCATCTCTTGATAAGACATAAAAAATAAGTTAAATATCCCCCCTGTTATATTTAACTTATGATAAATTTCTCTGCAATGTCTTTTTATTTTTTCAACATCAAATCGATTCATATAGATATAGGTTAACAAATCGTAATGACAATCAAACATTTTCTTTTCTTCCTTTCTATTTTGATTCTTCCCTTACTTCATCTATATGCAATCTTGTCCTTTTCTATTCCAATTACTATTGTTTTACTCTTGGTTTCAAAAAGAACGTTATAAAATAAATAATTCCTGAAATGATAACAATCATAGGACCTGTTGGTATATTATGATAATAAGAAATAACCGTTCCTGCTATTCCAGATGTTAGAGAAAATAAAATAGCAAATAAATGATAACTCCTCATATTTTTGGCTACATTTCTACTTGCTGCTGCAGGTAGAATAAGAAGTGAATTAATTAACAAAATACCAATCCATTTAATGGACAACATCACCATAATTGCAATTACAATGACGAATAAATTATCAATTCTTCGGATATTAATTCCTTTACTTTTTGCTAAAGTAGCATTCATACTAACACAATGTATTTTATTAAAGCATAAGTACCAAAAAACAATAACAGCAAGAAATGCAATAAATAACATAACAATTTCTTCCCAAGTAATACTCAAAATATCTCCTACTAAATAATTTGAATATTTATTAAATCCTCCCATATTTGCCATAATTGCAAGACCTACAGCAATAGCAATAGATGAAAATACACTAATAATCGTATCTGCTCCATAGGTAGTCTTTTGCTTTACCATATTTAATAAAATAGCAAATAAAACAGCAAATAAAATCATAGAAATATTAGTATCTGCTATTCCAAATAGCATTCCAATTGCAATACCTGCAATGGCAGAATGTCCGAAGAGCATCCGAAAAAAATGCCATCTTGTTATTTACAATCATTGTTCCAAGCATAGCAAAAATTGGTGAAATTAAAATAATGGCAAGCAAGGCATTTTTCATAAATGCATATTTTGTAAATTCAAATGGTAATAAATCGATTAATCCATAAATAAGCTCCATTTACTCCTCCTTTGTTTTTCCTTAAATTGCTGATCCCAATTCTCCGAAAACTTCTTTAAATTCTTCACTATTATATACAACTTCTGGTGTTCCTTCTTTAATAATCTCCTGATCTAATAAAATTACTTTATCCGCATATTTTTTTACTAAATCTAAATCATGAGAAACTAAAATAATAGAAATATCATTTTCTGTTTTTAGTTTATTGACTAATTCATAAAAGGCTTTAATTCCATTACGATCAATTCCTGATACTGGCTCATCTAAGATTAATAAATTAGGAAGTGGGGTAGTTGCTACTGTTAATAATACTCTTTGTAATTCTCCTCCAGATAAGTTTCCAATTCCTTTATCAATCAATTTATCTGCATTGAATTTTTTTAAACTTGTTTTAATTTTCTCATATAGTCCTTTATCTTTTTTAATCCAAACTGGTTTACTAGACATAAAAGATGCACAAAAGTCATAGACAGTTGTTGGCATATCTTTTTCAATATTAATTGATTGTGGTACATAACCAATACGAATATTCTTTGTCCTATTTTCTTTCATGTCAACAAAAGTAATAGTCCCAGTATGTTTTATTTCTCCCAAAATTGCTTTTAAAAGAGTAGATTTGCCAGCACCATTCCTACCAATAATGACAGTAAGTTCCCCACAATGAATATGGATACTTACATTTTTCAGAATTTGTTGCTTTCCAATGGTTACTGAAATGTTATTAATTTTTGTACAATGAAGACCACAAGCCTTTTCTTTTTCTGCCATGCTTTTTTCCTCCTTTTAGCTATTCTTTAGTACTTCTAAATTCTCCCTCATTATATCAAGATAACTATCTAAATCTTCTTTTCCCTCTAATCCTGAATTTAACCTTTTAATCTTTGCCTCTGTTTCCTTAATTAACGTTTGTGCATTTTTATCATTATCCTCTTTATCAATTATAACTACTTTTATCTCCTCTTGTTTCATTTTATCAATAACTTCTCCCATTTTTTCTCCAGATAAAGTACTTTCTTCATGGTCAGTTGCAATTGAGATTAAGCTCAAATTTAAATTTTGCTTAAAATATTCCAAAGATTCATTTAAGGATACTGCTTTTAAGGTTTGATTTTCAAAAGTTTCTTCATATTCTTTTTTCAATTCATCTAATTTTGCTAAATATTTCTCTTTATTTTCTTCATATTTCCCACTATTTTCTGGATTTAACTCCTTTAGAAAATCTGCAACAGCCTCTACCTGTTTTTGATATAAGGTAATACTTGTCCAAACATGAGGATTTACTTCTTCTGAGTTTTCCTCCTTTATTAACTCTTCTTTTATAATATTACTAGAAGCATCTATAACCTTTAGACTTGGATACGTTTTTGTTACTCGATTAATCAAGTGATCTTCTAACCCTAATCCATTAATAATAAAGACATCTGCATTTTCTAATTTTTTCAAATCAGTAGTTGTTAAAGTATAATCATGAATACATCCAACATTGGTATCTAACATATTTGTTAATTGCACATTTTCTATTCCTTCTATTAAATTTAATGCTAAGATATAATTAGGATAAAAAGATGTTACAATATGATATTTTTCATCTTGCAAATTAGTCTCCTGTGTTTTATTTTGTGTAAATATCATAACAAGAAAAATAATTAAAATTAAAACAATAACAATCACACTATACTTCAAAATTTTACTTTTCAACCTTTTTTTCTCCTTCTCTTTTGATAGATTTATCTTACCACGAATTCCTCTTTTTTTCAATAAAATGATGAAGATCTAAAGAATTGATTTCATTTTGATTTAAAAAATACCAGAAACTTTCTCTGGCATCTTCCTTTTTATCCTTTTGTCTTTTTTCTATCAATCTATCCTTTTCTTTACTCAAACTTCATTATACATTTTTTTAATTTTATCTAAATTTTCAATCACTGCATTATATCCACATTGATAACAGGAATCTAATTTATTGGTATCTAATAATCCAACTTTATCAGTATAAACATTTAAAACAAAATCACTCATTTCTAAGTTCTCCTCTGCTATTTTACTTCCCATAATATCAATTGTTTTCATTGCAATATCCATAATATTACTGTTTTCATCCACCTTATCTGCATCAAATTTTACAGCCATAACTTTGTCTGCTCCTTGCTTTTTTACTTCATGAACTGGAATATTATCTAAAGCTCCTCCATCCATAAATCTATGAGTTCCATACTCACATGGACTAAAAACCGCAGGAAAACTGCTACTAGCTCGAACTGCTTTTCCTAATGTAATATCAGTAATATATTGCGTTGTATCTTTAGCTTCTTTGGGGATATAATTAGTAAAAACATATTCTTTAGAATCCATAATATCAACTGTTGGAATCACAAGTGGCATTGAAATATCAGTAAGCTTTTTTATGCCTCTTTTTTCTGCAATCTGATTATATGCTTTCTCTAAAGTTTCGCCACTTTTTAGTCCCTTCATATTTACCTTTTTACTAGTAATAAAATTACCAATTCCTGAGATGATAGGAACTGAATTAATAGCCACTATCTCTTTTGAATATTTCTTAAAAAGAATATAGATATAATAAGGGGAAAACCCGCATAGCATATAAAGAAGCAATCAAGCTCCCGCTACTACATCCGCCTATAACATCAGCTTTTATTCCATTATCCTCTAATGCCTTTAGAACACCTGCATGAGCAATCCCTCGAATCCCGCCACCAGATAAAGCAATCCCAAACTTCATGATCTTCTCCTTATTCCTTTTATCTAAATTATTTACTATTTATTATATGTTTAATCAGTTTTATAAGTGAAATTTGAAAATTTTTAGCTTTTTTAAGTAAAACAAAAAGAAGATAGCACACAAAATTCTATCTTCTCTTTCTCTATATATTTTTAGCCTACCCATCTCATTACTTTTAAGTTTTGATACGTATTTAATACTTGGCTATATTTTTGATACTCATCTTCCCATAAAATATTTGGCACCTTATCAAAAGCTGCAAATACCTTTTCTGCTTCCATTAAAAATATTACTTGCTCCTGAGCACTCATCTTCTCATATCTTCTTGAAAAAACATATAACTTATCAAGCATATCATTTGCTTGAATAAATCCCCAGAAATCCTTAATATTTAATCCAGCTAATTTAATTTGCATAACAGCAAAAACTACTAAAGTAAAAATTACAAATATTAGTATATAAATTATGGCTACAATTACCATGATTCCCACCTTCTTTAGTAAAGTATACTTAATTATACCACTTTTTAGCAAAAAAGGCAAATTTTCTCTTTCTTACGTATGAGTTTTTTTTGCTGGGGATTTCCCTAGATTTCAACATTCTTAAGTACTAATCTATAATTTGATTGAATTTCTCTTAATTTAAACTATATTCAGTTTACTATATTTATTATT
>JAETTH010000222.1 GCA_021769225.1 Erysipelotrichaceae bacterium | reverse complement strand
TAATCTTTATTCAGCAGAGTTTAAATGTGATCATTTTGTGGATAGGAGCTAAACTGGTTATTCAAAATCAGTTATCTGTTGGACAGTTATTGACTTTTGTTGCGTTAGTATCATATTTTATTGATCCATTACAGAATATTATAAATCTTCAACCAAAGTTGCAAAGTGCTAAAGTTGCATATACTCGAATGAATGAAGTTTATTTGGTCAAAAGTGAATTTAGGGATGAAAATTTTAACTATACTACGCAAAAATTATTAGGTGATATAACATTATCAGGGATAAATTATCAATATGGATATGGAAAAAATGTATTAAATAATGTTAGTACAACTATAAAAGTTGGCGAAAAGTTGGCTATTGTAGGTATGAGTGGTTCTGGGAAGTCTACATTAGTCAAAATGCTAGTTAAATTTTTTGATCCAACTTCAGGTGAATTAGAATTTAATGGATATCCAAGTAACAGTATAAGTAAGAGCAGTTTACGTAGTTATATAAACTATGTACCACAGATCCCATATATATTTTCTGGAACAATTGAAGAGAATCTGAAATTAGGGGGAAGAGAAGGGGTGACTCTAAAAGATATCAATAGAGCGTGTGAAGTTGCAATGATAAAAAATGATATAGAAAATATGCCTTTAGGAATAAATACTAAATTAGATGAAAATGCCAGTATTTTATCAGAGGGGCAAAAGCAAAGAATTACGATCGCAAGAGCGCTATTATCACCAGCTAAAGTCTTGATTGTTGATGAATCTACAAGCTCTTTGGATACTATTACTGAGAAAAAAATAATTGAACAGTTGATAGGGATGAAGGATAAGACAATAATTTTTGTAGTTCATAGATTATCGATCGCAAAGAAAGCTGCTAGGATCTTAGTGTTAGATAGTGGTGAAATTGTGGAAGAAGGTAGTCACAGTGAATTACTGGCAAAAAAAGGTTATTATTATAAACTTTTAAAGGCTTAGCTTTTTCTATGGAAATATATCTGGCTCATGAGAAACTAAAAATTAGTTCCAATGAATGCCTATAGAGTGACTGTAAAAAATCATTTAAACTATAAGAATTGCGAGTAGCTAATATTTTGCTGTGTCAATGTTTTAAGCATATCTTGGAGGAAAGGTATCTTTTTTAGAAGTTCAT
>JAETTH010000221.1 GCA_021769225.1 Erysipelotrichaceae bacterium | reverse complement strand
GAGGTAAAGAAATATGAAGTTTACAATGAATTTAAAAGAATTTAATGCAATGGCAACAAAGGTATTGACAGTAATTCCAACTAAATCAAGTTTCAGTTATCTGGAATATGCAAAATTGGAACTGGAAAACGGCATTCTCAAAATGAGTGGAACAGATATTTCACAGTTTCTTACAGTAAAAAATGATGATGTGTATGGTGATACAGAAGATGGAATTGCATTCATTCATATGGATGATTTAAAACTGGCTTCAAAACTTAATGGAAGTGAGATTGAGATTAAAACGATTGAAGAGGATAAGGAAAATAATAAGGCATTAATCCAGGCCAGATGTGGAAAGAAAACGATTAAGATTCCTAGTTTATATGATAATGAAGTAAATTATTTACAGGAAAATGATTCTTATAAAAAGTCGCTTGAAGTTTCTTCTTTATGGTTTTATGAAACTATCGTAAAATTAAAAGAATTTACACATGAAGATGAGATAAGAGGAGTATTTCACAATATCCTTTTTAGTGGAAAAGAACAGTGTGCAAAGGCAATCAATACTCATATGATTGGAATCAGAGAGTATAGAAATAATGTCAAGGTGTATGATGATAGAGATATTTTATTAAGCAGATTTTACGTTCCCACACTGAAAAAAGTATTGGATTCAAAAACAGATGAAATCATTGAGGTTTTGGTGGGAGAAAATGACGTTATTTTGGTAAAAAATGAGCATTTTTCACTGTTTTTGAAGGAAAAGTGGGGAAAAATGCCAAAAACAGACCGCTTTTTTGATATTGAAACACCGATTTCATTTGAACTGAAAGTTAATCCTACAAAGGATATCTTAAAGTTTGACATGGCGATTAAGTGTGATAAAAAAACAAGTAATCCGATTATTCTTAAAAAGGCAGATGGAAAACTGAATGCAATTTTAGTTTCAAAAAGCATTGTAATGGATGAGTTGGAAACAAATGATCTTATAATGGATGATGATTTTGTAATCGGTCTGAATATGAATTATTTGAATACAATCTTAACCACAGCAAATACAGAAACAATTTCATGTGTTGGAAAGAATGCTGTAACTCAATTAATCTTTACATCTGACGATTATAAAATGTTGCTTTTACCAGTGAAAATTAATTCAAAGTTGATGAATA
>JAETTH010000220.1 GCA_021769225.1 Erysipelotrichaceae bacterium | reverse complement strand
ACTTTTTTATCTGAAATGTGTATTTTTGAGAAGAATTTTATAGGAAACTGAAAAGTTGTCACCTAGCCGAATGGCAGGTGACAACTTTTTATTTTTGTATAATTTTTGAATTTCCTAAAAATACAATTATTTTTCAATAAAGTATTGACAATTATCAAAAAATGCATTATGATACAAAACACAGAGACAAACAATACAAAATCGAGAAACAAATAAATTGAAACAAGGAGACAACATCTTATGAGAGAGTTATTAACAGTAAAAGAGATTTTAAACCAAACGGGGATTGCAAGGGCAACATTATATCGTTTAATTGATGAGGGATTGCCCTTTGAACAAGTAGGAACAAGAAAAAAATTGTTTAATCCGGACGAGGTTGTAGAATTTATAGAAAAACGAAAAAATGCACTTGTAACTAAGCTTGAAATAGGAAAAGAATATTCTAATGAAGAAATTTCTCTGATATTTAAATGTAGTACACAAGGGGGTATGAGACGTTCTCATTCCACAGGAGCACTTGTGCTTATATCTCATCATGATGACCCTAATAATGCATATTCAGATTATTGGCAAGATGACATATTCTATTATTCAGGCATGGGAATGATGAACGATCAGGATATAGAATATGCTCAAAATAAAACATTAAATGAGTCAAATCATAATGGGGTAATTGTTCACCTATTTGAAGTGTTTAGTAGCAAAAAATATATGTATCGTGGTATTGTAAAACTTGCTGGAACTCCTTTCCAAAAGGAAGAATATGATTTTTCAGGAAACAAGAGACAGGTTTGGAAATTTCCATTAAAACTTATAGGTAATAGTCTTTTAGAAGAATCATTTATAAAAGATGAGCAAAAATATATTAGTAATGCTTCGCAAAGTATTTCAGATATAGCATTAAGAAAAAAGGCAACTGAATTTGATGGTATTCCACGTTCACGAATAACAAAAACTAAAACATATGAGTATAATCCGTATGTTCGTGAATATGCAAAACGAAGAGCCAAAGGTCAATGTCAGTTGTGTGGAAATGTTGCACCATTTTACGCTAATGGCAAACCGTTTTTGAAAACTTATCATCTGGTTCCATTATCCAAATCAGGTTATGACAATTACAAAAATATTGCTGCTTTGTGTCCGAATTGTTATGAG
>JAETTH010000219.1 GCA_021769225.1 Erysipelotrichaceae bacterium | reverse complement strand
GTGACCGAACAACTCAAAGCTGCCGACCAAATGGCATGGGTGAGGAGGATGAATAATACTCGTAGTAGAGCAACTGAGATTGTCGTAAAAGAAATAAATTGCATATAATTGAAAATCACAACCGTAGATTAGCAAAACGGTTGTGATTTATTGCTTAAAGACTATTTATCTGTGTGGGTATTTGAAAAATGATCTAATAATTTGTCAATTACCCTTGAAGTGAAACGAGAATACTCATTTTTAAATGTTACTAACCAATATTTATCTAGTTCTTTTTGTTCTGAATCATTCAAATCAGTAATTGTTACTTCGTCAGCAAACATATCTTTAACTATATCTATAATCATTTTTGAATATTCACACTTTATTTCAGAAGTACGATTGGATTTAGATAACAACTCCATTTTTGTGCGAACGGAATAGTTCTTGAAAATATCATTGTTAATGCTTTTGGGGACAAAAATAAAGTTGAAGATGTATGCACTATACTTTTTGACACTGTCAGGCAATTCATAGTTATCTTTACCATCTACATAAGTAGTACTTCCGGAACCATTTACTATAAAATGCTCAATACTGTAGACATCCTCATCACTTAAAAAATTATAAACATCGTCACTTGATGAAATCTCTACTGAATTATTATTTATTGTAAAATAGTTATAAATGGTAGCCAACGATTTACATTTATATTGTAAAGCTTCGTTTTCATAATTACTGTTCCATTTTGCAATAGTGATTTGTCGTGACTCAGATATATTTCCATCTTCGAAGAAATTTTTAATTGCTTTAACCACTTCCGGATAATATTCGGTACTTCTGGAGATTCTTTTGATGTTTTCTGCATCAGACTTTTTATCACCAAAAAGCATGAATAGAACATTATAAAAATATATAGCATACAAATTTTTGCAAGTTGCTTTCTTTGCTTTGCCATCACAAATAGAAAGATAATACTTCAAGATGAGTATTTTTGGCACAACCAAAGTTTTATCTAATATTGTTTTCTTTATGAAGTTGCAAATAATTTTCACTTCATTATTTTCAATGTTTTTAAGGAGATCCCTTATGCAACCTGGAGCACCACCATCTGCCGCAATTATTTCGGTTAAACAGTCAATGTATTCTTTGGAACCTACTAAAACTTCCTTCATGTAG
>JAETTH010000218.1 GCA_021769225.1 Erysipelotrichaceae bacterium | reverse complement strand
GGCTGTCTTTTTTCATTCTTAAAAACCAATTTACTTCAAGAGGATTGACTTTATAATCAAATCCCTTTAATCTTGCAATTTTAAATTTAATTGTATAGGATAAGGAAAATAAAGAGTTACAAACCTCTTGAAAGTCCTCGCCACTGGGGTGTCCTTTACCACTATAAGTTATGTAATTCATTAAAAGGTGTCTTTCTTGTGCTTTTGTATAATACTTTTAGTGTATCATCATATTCGCATTTCTCCATATACATTCTCCTTTCCAAACTGAAATTTTTTAATATCTATCTCCATATTCCAACTTTGCTTTTTCGGTGTGCTTTTGAATGAAATCTGTTTTAGAATTTGTATAACCATCTCTATTAAATTCATATTTTTTCCAAAATTTCAATTTCATGTTCTCGTACTCAATAGCAATATTGGTATGTTCAATGAGATAATCTCTAAAATATAACTCATCATTATCTCCAACATATCTTAGGTGTAAGTGAAACACCCTCTCGGCAAACCCTTTTTCTGTATATCCCTTGTTAAAAGAAATTCTATCAGAAGTTTCGGACATACAAATATAGCCACTTTTCACAATCACTTTTTTATAGTCAGATAACTTATAATCTTTTGAAATTTCCACAAGAATATCAATAATTGGTTTTGCACAAATGGAACTAATCGCTGTACTTCCTATATGACTTATTCTCTCTATTTTAGGAACTCTGTTTTTCAAAAAATTTTCTTCATCAGTGTACCATTCTTTCCAACAAGGCTTATACTCTGTCAAACAGATAGGAAATAGCTTCCATAATTCTTCTAAACTCATTTCAGATAACTTCTTCTCCATTTTTCTCCCCTCTAAATTTGTCTTTATACTTATTATATCATGCCACTTTAAGCATTGTCATTTCTTTTCTGCTTTTGAAAAGCTACTTATTAGCCTATGTTTTGTAAAGGGTGTGAAAGCATCGCTTACGCAATAACCCCTTGACAAATCAAAGTCTAATAAGTTTTAAGGTATTCAAGCAGAAATGAAATCGTCTGCTGTTTCACTGCATAGAAAAAGACACCCTATTTCAAGTGTCTTTCTTCTATAACTTTGTATAATTCTCCATAAGTCGTTACATAAGGCTCTTTCATTTGTCGTAATTTTCCTTTAGTTGTTTTGCTGAT
>JAETTH010000217.1 GCA_021769225.1 Erysipelotrichaceae bacterium | reverse complement strand
AGTTGATTTTAATCAAATTCCGTATAATCATAAACCTGAAGTTTTTGCAGGGATTATGGAACAGGAATGTTCATCTATGTTAAAAACTTTTTTTAAAAATTTAAGAAATAAAAAGTAATTAGGACCGATATTCTGTTTGAATGAATATCGGTTTTATTATTTTTTATTTTGTTGCAACATTTTGCGGTTTATTTTATACTTAATATATGACGGTCGTCAGAGGAGATGATGTGCATGGATGAAAAAAGTTTGGTTAAATCTGCAAAAGCAGGGGACAAAGATGCGTTCTGTGACCTTTATGCCCTATATAAAGATAGATTATACCGCTATGCTTATTATAAGTTAGGAAATGCAGAAGATGCTCAGGATGCTGTGCAGGATTGTATTGTTTCAGCATATGTGCAGATGAAAAATATACGAAATGCCTCCGCATTTCCTTCATGGATTTTTTCAATTCTTCATGCAACATGCACAAAATATGTGAAATTGCAGATTAAGCAAAGAGAGAATAAAAGTCTGGAATCAACCAATTTAATTTTTAACTTTAATCAGGAAAGCCATGAACTTTTATCTGTTCTTGAACAGCTTAATCAGGATGAACAGGATATCATCCTGCTCAGCATTGTTGCAGGTTTCACAAGTAAAGAAATATCAAAAGTTATGGATATTACACCGGGCAGTGTCAGGTCAAAATTATCAAGAAGTTTAGCTAAAATGAGAAATATTTTGGAGTGATGAAGTATGAAAAATAATGATTTTGAATTTATTAAAAATAAATTTGATAATGATAATATTACTGCTCCCGATTGCCTTGATAAAGAAAAAATAAGTGAGATGATTTCAGATAAAGAGCAGGTAAAATTAAAAATTTACAAAAGAAAATCATTCAAAACAATTGTCAGCCTTGTTGCGTGTTTTGCTGTTGTTATTACTGCAATTTCTGTTGCCAAACCGCTCGATAAAAACCGTATTTTATCAGAAGGTTCAAATGAAATTTCAACTTTTTCTTCATATCATCAAATAGAAAATGAAGTAAAAAAAATAGAAAAAGAAAGATATGAGTATAAGGCGAATGGCAGTATGTTTGGCGGAGTCATAGGGGGCATTGAAAAAGGTACGGATTCAGCAGAAGGCGTATTCAATATTGCTTCCGAAGCAGAGAAT
>JAETTH010000216.1 GCA_021769225.1 Erysipelotrichaceae bacterium | reverse complement strand
AACAAAATAGGCTCATATTCATATTCAAAGGGAAGAAATAATTATTATGGTTACGGAGAAATAAATCCATTAAAAGCGATTAAAACAGCTATATGGAAAAAATCTTCTATGACAATATCTAAAACTTCAGATATTATAGGCGAAAATAAAAAATTAGATATAACATTAAACATGTATACCGAAGTTCCGATGAAAGTCGAAGTATATGATAGTAATAATAATCTTATAAATACACTTGCAGATAAAACTTTTACAGCAGGAGAAACTAAATTATCTTGGGATTACAGCAATTACAAAGGTGATAAATATTCAATACAGGCAACTATGCCTTATAAAAACAGTAAGGATCAAGTGATTCAAAGCAAAACTTTTAATTTATGTGATTTACTTGATATTACAGGACTATCCTCCTCTTATACACCTCTTGCAAATACAAGTATTACCGGTAATTTAAATTTAAATACCGACTGTACTGTAAGTGCGGGATTTTATGACAAAGACAACAAATTAGTTAAGACTATATATAATAAAAATACAAGTTTAACAAAAGAAAATAAATCTTTCAGTTGGAACTATCTTGATGATAATAACAAGTTGATACCATCAGGAACATATGAATTTAAAGTATCAGCAACTTCGGGAGATATTACAAAAGAATATAGTAAAAATATAAAGATCACTATACCAGAAAAAGCTTCCATATCCAAAATGTCTGTTACATCATCAATAAAGAGGAATGATTTTAATAAAGCAAGTATCAAGTATACTCTCAATAATCAATGTGTAACATCAATAAAAATACACAATTCATCAAATACGCTTATTAAGAGTATTTCGAGAAACAGAAAAGGAAGTAATACTGAATACTGGAATTTAAAAGACAGTAAAGGCAATTTGGTAGTAGCTGGAACTTATAAAATAATCATATCAGGTTACAATATTGCGGGGAAATTTGAAACAACAAAATATATCAAAATTACTAACCCAAGTAAAGTAAGTATTTCTAAATTTAAAAACAAATCAAAGGTTATAAGAGCAAGCGGATATTATACATCCACAAAATTTTATTTAAATGAAGATGCCAGAGTAAAAGTATTACTTACAACAACAAAGAATAAAAAATTAAAAACATTGAAAAATGTTGTAATGAAAAAAGGCACTAATACCGTT
>JAETTH010000215.1 GCA_021769225.1 Erysipelotrichaceae bacterium | reverse complement strand
TGAACTTTAATAATAAATATAGTAAACTGAATATAGTTTAAATTAAGAGAAATTCAATCAAATTATAGATTAGTACTTAAGAATGTTGAAATCTAGGGAAATCCCCAGCAAAAAAACTCATACCTTGCCTTATAGCTAGTTGAATTTTATGTAAATCTATGATACAATCATAAAGAAGCAAATCTTGCTAATACTTTGGGAGGTGCAAAATAAATGAGCAGAATCGATCCAAGACCTGAAATTCGTTGCACTATAAATGATTTCATCACTCGGGATTATTTAGTATTTGCAATGAAACGTAAGGAAGCTGTCCATGGAAAAATTGTCCGGATTTTTGTCAGAGAAAAACTTGTTGTTGTATTTTTAGGAAATGGTCTTTATGGTATCTTAAGTTGGGAAGAGTTTAGTATCTATCCTTTTACCTATTACTCCAACAATAATATTCCTGATGAAATTCTTTCATTAAATGAAAAAGTCATTTCTTTTTTTGTAACACATGTTTCTTCTAATAGAATTACTCTGTCACGAAAAGACCATATGGCTGAAACCTTGGCAATTTTTCTTAGTCGTTACAAATGGCCTGTTGTTTGGAAATGCTCTGTTACCAGTGTATTTTCAGAATCACTTTATCTAGATGTAGGAGCTGGTCTTAAAGGATTTCTTCCCTGTCGCCAAATCTCTGCAGCACGGATAAACAATCTTGCTAATTTCTATCATATTGAAGATATCATTTCTTGTAAGAAGATAGAATATGATTCTTCTCGTAAAGATTTTATTCTTTCTTTTAAAGCAATGTATAATCCAATTAAACAGGAATTAGCAAAATATGAAGTAGGTCAAATAATTTCGGTTCGAATAGCAGAAAAACTTTCTAATAAGAGTTCAATTTATCCTAATGAGCCAGGCTATTATGTTGAAGTTAATCCAGTTCTTACTGGTGTTTTGCATTGTAAAGACGTCCTTGAGCTTGATAAAATTGTTTCTGCAACAATTACAAGAATCTCATATCGTATTTACTTAGAACTTTCCCAAACCTAAGCAATTATTATTGCCAAAGTCAGAACCACGTGTATAACACGTGGTTTGCTCTTGCCCTATAAGGGCGCTCTTACAGCAAGCCCTCAAGGGCTTTTGCTGGTTCGACAGTTGCAACTTATTACTAGCAACCCT
>JAETTH010000214.1 GCA_021769225.1 Erysipelotrichaceae bacterium | reverse complement strand
TCAAAGTTCAAAAGAATTTAAAGACTTCATGAACAATGTATTTGTAGCAGCAAATCATCAAATCCAAAATGCTAATAATGAAGAAATTACTATTGGAGAATCTGGTATCCGTTTAAAACACTGGTTACAAAATGAAGGACGTTATGATCCATGTCAAGCGTGGATAGTCCACAATACACTTTGTTTCACAACAGATAATTGGAATACTGTTTCTCTTGCATTAGGGCATATTAAAGTTGGAAATGATTATTTTTATGGTTTAGCTGCGGACGCTATCTTAGGCAGAATTTTGCTTTCTGAACAACTTTATATTAGCAATAGTTCTGGGACATATACAGTAGATAAGAATGGAATGATTGCTAAAAATGTTTCATATCAAGTAAAAATCAATCCAAATACTCCTTCTGATATTTTTTCAATATCCATTGATAATAAAAAACTACTGTATGTTGATGCGAACAATAAGAAATTAAAATTTGAAGGAGATATTGAAAGTAAATCTGGACATATTGCATCTTTTGTAATTTCAGAAAAAACATTAGTATCTGGAAATGTTGGAATGTCATCCGATACTACAAGAGGGGCAAAGGCATTTTGGGCTGGTCACACTACTCCATCTTCTGCCCCATTTTGGGTGGATAATACAGGAAAACTTCATGCGTCCAATATCGAAGTTACTGGTGGGTCGATTAAAGTTGGTAATAACTTTGTTGTAGATAACCAGGGAAATATGACTGCTAAAAATGGTAAGTTTACAGGCACTATTAGTGGTTCAAGTATTACTGGTAGTTCTATAAATATTGGAGACAAATTTATTGTTGATAACCAGGGTAATATGATAGCAAAAAGCGGAACATTTTCTGGAAAAATTACTGGTAGTACGATTAATATCGGAAATAAATTTATTGTAGATCAAAATGGAAATTTAACAGCTAAGAGTGGAACATTCAGTGGGACCGTTGAAGGTGGTTTTATTGATGGAGGGTCAATTAGCATTGGAAATGGAATTTTTGAGGTTGATAGTGATGGTAGTATTACAATGGGTGATTTTTTAATTTCTGCTGATGGCACAAATGTATTTAAATCAAAAAATAATGAATTTAGAATTGAATTAACAAAAAATCTAGGAGATAATAAATTTTATTCAAGTATATATATGGATACAATTCATG
>JAETTH010000213.1 GCA_021769225.1 Erysipelotrichaceae bacterium | reverse complement strand
AAATGTATCGGCTGCATTAAAACTAAAAACTGGCTGAAAGGAAGTTCGCTTATCCCTGAAAAAAAGGTTTCTAGAACAACCATAAAAGCACCTAGTTGCAAGGATAATACACACCCGATCATTGAAGCAATCCCAAGACTTTTCTTGCTTACTCCCCTTTGTAATATAGGTTTAATAACATAAGGATAAATTATTAAACAAGGAATAACCCCCATATTAAATAAATTACACCCGAGTGCAAGAAGTCCTCCGTCCGCAAAAAACAAGCACTGTATCAGTAACACCGAAAATATGCATATAAAAGCCGCAGGACCACCCAAAATCAAAGAAAGAAGTATACCTCCTCCGATATGACCGCTCGAACCTGTCATAGGTATCGTAAAATTGATCATTTGAGCCGCAAATACAAATGCACTCATAATCCCCATCAATGGAACTTTTTTTTCTAAATTTTCATCTTCTTTTATTTTCTTAACAGAATAAATAACCGCCCCCGAACTAACTGCCAACATAGCACCTCCGACAGCAGGAGACACCAAAGCATCCGCCATATGCATAACTATTTCCTCCCATAAAAAAACACGAAAGAAAGACATTACTTCATGTAATGGATTATCCTTCGTGGAATCATTCTTAAACAATATTTTTAAGATAAAATACCTTCGTGGTATCAATTTCTATAACATATTATCACTTTTATGGAATATTTTCAATATCTTAATTAAACCTAAATATTTCATTATATATAATGAAATATTTAAACAAATAAAAAATCCGTACAAAACGGATTTTCTATTTTATTTATTTAATTGTCTTCATCAATTATCTCAGCTTCAACTTCTTCGATTTCTTCGTCTTCATCACTTGCTTCAATCGAAAGTTTTTTATCTTCTTTTAATTTCTTCATTGCGTCTTTTTCTTCTTTTCTCTTATCATGTTTTTTCTTTTTTGTAAAGAAGTATATTACAAGGGCAATAAAACCGGGCAGGAACCACTGAACGAATTCCGTAAATTTATTTAGGCCGTTGCCTTTTGTCACTACACTCATCATAACTGCTATTAAAGCAAACACTGCCGGGATGATCAGTCCCATTAAGATATTGTCTGACTTGCAAAGCAAAAATTGAATCAATACTGCCAGAACGATACATACTAAAACTATTATTAAACTATTC
>JAETTH010000212.1 GCA_021769225.1 Erysipelotrichaceae bacterium | reverse complement strand
TCAAACAATAGGCTCTTTAGAAAATGGACGCTACAATCCCTCTATTATGTTAGCCTTTAAAATTGCAAGGTACTTTCAAATGAGCATTGAAGAAATTTTTATTTATGAGGAGGAAATTAAATGAAGCATAAGATACAAAAAGTCGAATTATTTGTCGGTGTAATAATTCTTTTAGGTGGTTTACTAACTTATGGTTTAGGAGTACATCAACTATTACCTATACTTCGTCCAGATTTGGTTGTCTATGGTACAACACTTATTGGGATAATATTGATTTTAATGGGGTGTGATATATTCAGTAAGCCGACAAAAGAAATGCAAATATTAGAAAATGATGAAAGAAATATTGCAATTACTAATGCTTCTCTTGCGTATGCTTACAAAGTAACACTTCCATTATTGGTTCTTGTATTATTTGCTCTTATCTTTATGGGATATATGAGTAAAGTTGTATTTTTTTCGATTGTAGGGGTTATTGTTATTGGACAAATTACATGGGTTATAACAGCTCATTATTTAGAAAAGAAAATGTAATCATGTGAAAGAAGAATTAAAGATGAAGAAAAAAGTTCCATTTATTACTGAGATTATTATAGGTATAGTTCTTATATGTTTTGGATATTTCGTTATTGATACTGACTATTACTCTACACTTTTTTATGCAATGGGATTTGGTTTAGCTTTTGCTTCATGTGTTCAATTATTTAAAATTTGTTATTATGAAATGCCAAAAAACAAAGAAAAATTGGAAAATAAAGATAGAGAAAACCATATCAATAGTGTTGATGAAAGAAAAATATTTTTAAGAATGAAAGCAGGTTCTTTAGTGTATCAGTTAATGACTTTTGTGTACTTGTTTGTTGCTTTTGTACTTGCATTACTTCATGTAGAAGCATGGATTATAGGAATTATATTTGGTTTATTTCTACTGCAAACTTTTTTAGGAATTGTACTATATAAACATTTCGAAAAACATTTTTAAAACATTCGATAAATTGTGAATGAGGAAATACCATGCTAGGACTTAAAAAACGAGACATAAAAAAACATTGAGATTGAGTTAGAAATTAAATGGAGAGAGTTTCAAGTTTTGTGTAAACAGAAAAAACTGATATAAGATATGCCATTAGTTACCGGAGACAGAGTCTGATTTTCAGGCTCTGTCCTTACTTTGTATTATAATGCGGAT
>JAETTH010000031.1 GCA_021769225.1 Erysipelotrichaceae bacterium | reverse complement strand
CCTCGTATATTTATTTTTTTGTTTTTCCTAAACAAATTATATACTTAGTGCTTTTGTTTTTCTATATTTTCTTAAAATTTTATTTCTATTTTTTCCCAAAATTATTTAACTCATATCTTTCTTACTGCTTTTTTCTACACAAAAAGAGTATTAAGAACACTCTTAATACTCTTTTTATTTTATATATACAATATTTATATAACCTCTTTATTTTCTTCTTGGCTTTCAACAGTTGCTGGATTTTCTTCCTTTTCAATTACTTCTAAACTACCTACTGAAATCTCATAAGCCACTTTGGTTTCAACAGATCCGTCTTCGTGTTTTTTTTCATAAGTTCTAGATTGAACTCTACCTACAATTTTTACCTCAGTTCCAACTTCAACATTTTGACAGAATCTTGCATTTCTTCCCCAAGCGATACATGGTAGATAATCTGATTTGTTATATGCTCTATTAACAGCTAATAAGATATCTGCAATCTCTCTTCCAAATGGTGTTTGTCTATAGATAGGCTTTTTACAAATGTATCCATTTAAAATAACTTCATTTGAAGTCTTTGGAATAACAGATGATTGTTCTTCCCCTTCTTGACTCTCTTCTACTTCATCTACAAAAACAATATCTTTTGCAAATACAGTAAGAACTAATTTGTTTTTTTCATTTTCATAACTATTGTATGATCTAAATTGACCTTCAACAACTACTTCATCACCAACTTTTAATTCTCTAGATACTAATAATCTCTCTGATATAGTAATTGGAATAATATCCGATATATCACTTAAACGTGGTACTTCTAGATCGAATATGTAAAATTTTTCACCATAGATTTCATGACTAAGTCTTTTGTCACTTGTAACCTTTCCCATTAATTTTAAATGGTTGTTATCTGAATAATTTGTAATCAACTTAATTTCCTCCCCTGATTTAATTTATCAATTGTATTTTATTCATGATGATTGTATTTTAGAATCTTTTTTCCTTACAAAAACTATTATACTACCTTTTTTTGGTTTTGTCTACATAAAATGTTAAATTTTATTGGTTTTATCTAGTTTTTCCCACTATTTGTCCGGTTTTTCGCTTATATCTTCAACATTATTTTGTTTACCGTATAATAAAATGAGTATAATTTCTCCCATAATCTTATAAATATTTTGCTCTAATATTTTTTCTGGTACATATGCTTTTATCTCTTGAGGTTCATATTTTACTTTAGAAACAGATTCAATTGTTCTTTGAATACTTAATAATAAACTATCTTCTTCTATACTAGATGCTGTTACAGTTGCTTTATTATTATACCCATAAGTTATCACAGTTAAATCTAAATTTTGTAATAAACTTAAATTTTCTTCAATATCTGAGTTGATGACAAGATATTTACTGGATTGTAGAATCTTTCTTAAAGATTCTGAAGAAATACTATTTTTATAAATCAGTATTGTTTCAAATTTAATATTTTTCATATTATCAATATTGGCTGGAGTAATATATAATATGGTATGTGATTTTTCAATTTCTTTTAATAAAGAAAAAACCTTTTTTTCACACTTTTCATCTGAAACAATTCCTATAAAAGACATCTTTTTTCTCCCTTAAAAATAGATAATACTATTATTTCCAAATTTAGATTGCTTATTCTTTTTTTACTTTATTTATTTTTTATCTGTGTACCATTATTGTCAATTGTAAAATTATCTTGATAAATTAAATCAGATACTTTTACAATTTCATATCCTTGACTTTTAATCCCTGTTAGAATCATATCTAAAGTTTCTCCTGTATATTTTGCTCCACTATGCATTAAAATAATACTACCTGAAGATAGTTTTTCATTAATTCTAGAAAGCATTTCTTTTCCTGTTAGTCCTTTATAATCTAAACTATCTATATTCCATTGAATCACCTGCATATTTAATGATTTTGCAGCCTTTATAACAGTATCGTTATATTCTCCATAAGGTCCTCTATATAATTTTACATCATTTCCTGTTAAAGCTTTGATTCTATCATTACATTTTTTGATTTGTTCTACGTTTTTCTCATAACTTAATTGATTAACATGAGGATGAGTTTCTGAGTGGTTTGCAATTTCATGTCCTGCAGCGGCTATTTTTTTAACTTCTTCTGGATATTTTTCAATCCATGTTCCTACCATAAAAAAAGTAATTTTACTTTGATGCTTTTCTAATGTTTTTAAAATGATATCAATATCATCAGCTGTCCATGCACAATTAATGGTTAATGCTATTTTCTTTTCTTCCATTTTCACATTGTAAATTGGTAATTGCCTATTGGCATAGCCTGATGTTTCAATTGCTTCTTCTTGATAAGTCATCATAACAGATGCTACACAAAACAGAATAATAACCATACTTAAAGCAATAATATATGAAGCAATTTTATTTTTATTTAGCACCAGAAACATAAAAAATCCTCCTAACATAAGCTCTATTTATTTGTATGCTTATCTTAAAAGGATTATTCCAATTTTTCATATTTTTAAAGTTTAATACACTCTTTTGCTGTTTTACCACCAACATCAGGCACACAGTCATTTACATTCCATTATGAAATAGTTTTATAGGAGTTATACTGCTAGGTTGCAGAGTCGTACAAATAATTACATTCCAATATGGTTTGTATATTAAACATCTATCTTGTTACATTGTATCATAGTTTTTTCTTGTTTTTCAATCATTTCATATAAGTTCATTTTTAATCGATATCTTTTATTTTCTCTTATAACAATTACCCAAAGGTAGAGCAAAATAAGAGGTATTGCTATATTTTTTAGATATAAAATAGCAATGCTTCCAATTGCAGTTAAAATACTTAGTATAATATTAGATATTAAATTAGTAAGAGTTAATGCTTCTTTTTTCCCTTTTATAATATGTAAAAGATTTTTTAAAACCCTTCCTCCATCTAATGGATAAATTGGTAATAAGTTAAATAAAGCAATTAACAAATTAGCATAAACAATAGATATAGCAAGCTCTCCTAAAAAACTAAAATCTAAAACAAGAGTAACAAAAGCAATTAAAAAATTTGTAATTGGACCAGCAAGAGCAATTAACATTTTTTTAATTTCTAGTGCATTTCCCTTTCCTATTTTCTGATTATATTCTTCTACTGGAATAGAAAAAGAAATAGAAACTCCAATTGGTAATAATTCAATTTTTTCTACTTTAAACTTAAATATAAATCCAGCTATTAAATGTCCTAATTCGTGTAAGATAGCAAAAAGCATAATCATAAAATATAACTGAATTTGATTTGTAATGAAAAACAAAAAAAGAAAAATAAAAATTTTTAGATTCACTTTTACATGCATAAACACATCCTCCTACTCGAAATCTAATACATATTCTGGATTAACATATCGATTCTCTCTTCGGATTTCAAAGTGTAGATGTGGACCTGTCACATTGCCAGTTTCTCCTACTTCTGCAATTTCTTGACCTTGTTTAATTTCATCTCCTTCATTTACATAAATCTTACTACAATGTGCATAAAGAGTCATAACGTCTCCATTTTCTATTTTAATATGATTTCCATAATCACCTTCTGAAGATTTTAATGTTACAACACCATCCATCGCAGCTTTTATCACGGTCCCTGTATCTGCTGCTAAATCAATTCCTGTATGATTTTTAGGTACAGTTGGAGTAGTTGGATCACGCATACCAAATCTTGAGCTTACTTTTGCCTCTAAAGGTTTTATGATACTAACCGTTTCTTTAACTGCCTTTGCGTCTATTTGCATTTGATCTAATTCTTCCCCTGCTTCTGGTTCTTGAGATTGATCTACTTTTGTTTCTTCTTGACCTACTCCTTCATTTTGTTGATCTTGCTGCTTTTGTGTATCTTGGATTATATTTTGATCTTGCTTGCTTCCACTTCCATCTTCGGGTGCTGCTCCTCCAATATTATTCTCTAATTGTGCTTCTTGCTTTTGCTCTTCGTTTTTATTAAACTGATCAAGATATGAAGTAACTGTCATATAAATTTCAGAAAAGTTAATATCATAAGATAAAATTTCTTTTGTTTTGGCTATGACTTCTTCAGAGAAAAAATAATTTGAATTTTGTATCATATAAAAAATAAAGTAAATTAAAAGACAAATTAAAATTTGTAAAATCATTTTTTTAAATAAAGCTATATTGGGCTTTGTATTTACATTAACACTATTTGTTGGAACTCTTACTCCATCGCTTTGAGTTCTTCTTTTATGATAGATTTCTTCGGCCCTTCTAATTCTTTCTTCTGGAGTCATAACTCTTTCCATAAAAAATACACCTCTTCCTTCGTAATTCTTAATTCTGTAATATATATTCAAGGAAAAAGTGTTTTATGATATTTTTATTTACTTTAAATTAGAAAAAAACTAAGAAGTAATAACAGTCCTAAAAAACAAGTAAAGCATTTTAGTTTATTATACTTTTTCATTAACTCTAAGGTAGGTAGATTTCTTTTATTTTCTAAAGAAGTTAAATAATTAGAAACGATCATTTCCGCTTCTTTTACTACATAATCGCTATTTTTTTCTTTATTTGCAGTAAATTCATTTTCTTTTTTATAATCGATATATTCTAATTTCTTAATCTTTTTATTTTCTTTTAGTACAACAATTGCCTCTTCTGCTAAATTGGATGGCAAGTCTTTTAAAATTACAATATTTCTCATTTTTTCGATATCCATATATAAGGCCTCCTCAAAGTTTTATCTTATATATAGATTTTTTCCATATTTTTTTACTTTATACATATTTTATTACTTCATAAATTCCGTTTACTTGTTATATCTGCTAAATTCATAACTAATCCTAAAGGAGTATTTTGCAGAGTTTCTAAATTATGCTTTACCATTTTATAATTTCTAGCAACAATTCCTTTAATACTAATGTCTCCTATTGTTATTAATTTTTTGTCTAAGCTTTTCCCAATATTCATACTTTTTCTTTGTACTAAAATCTTTCCAATATTTTCACTACCAGATAAAGCTGCATCAATTGCAACAACGCAAGGATGAGGATAAGTATAATAAATTCTTTGAATTTCTTGCTCTACATTTGATGCACAAACTGGTCTTTCTAAATTTCCAACAACTTCAATTGTTATTTGAGGATTTAATTGATGGAAAAGATAATCTAATTTATACCCTACTAAAGGACCAAAACTATCTCCGGTAATTCGATCAGTCCCAATACAAAAAAAGACAAGGTTTGAAAATTTGCCAGGTAGATTATATAGTTCTTTACTAAAATCATTTACAAACTGCTGATAGATTGGCTCGTCTCTTAGCATATTTTCCTCCTTGGTCTATTTTAGATTTGTACTATTGTATTCGAATTAGATTGTCCTTTATTCCTCTTTTTTGCTTGGAGTAATTAAAATATTCACTAAATTACTATGAGCATATTTCTTTATAATGGATTCTGAAAAGCCAGCAACTTCATTTGATAAGATAATAGTATCATATCTTTTCTTTACTAGTTTTTCTATTTCCTCATCTGTTTTTTCTAAGTCTTCTACTTTAAATACATCAAAACCTAAATGTTCTGGTATTTTAAAACTATCACTATCTTCTTTGTATTTTAACCAAGACATCTTCATTTTTATCACCCATTTTATTTTCTTCTAAATATTAGTTTTTATACAGAAAATTTGTATTTTCTTCCTTTATAAAGCATTTAATAAAATATCTTGATCTAGGCTATAATGAAAATAGGAAATGGAAAAACCACAAACATAGTTTGCCAGTATAAATGATTAACACATCCACACTTTCCAAGTAGACAGATGTGTTTTTTTATTATTTTAAGTACTTTTTAATTCTTCTAATGCCTCTTTATAATTAGTTAAGCAGTACTCATATCTGCCTCCATTTGATACAATATATTACATTAAGCAATGCTATACTAATATCGTTGAAAAGTATTGATTTATCAATAAATACATAACTTTTTATTGTATTAATAGTAGTGTGTTGAAAAAAGTATATTTTTAGCTTAATAGAACAAATATTAATTTATGAGAACAAAAATATGTATTCTAACATATTATAATTATAAGGAGGGATGAAAATGTATCCGTATAATCAATATTATGGATTTGATGAGTACAATTACAGAAGTAATGTACCACAAGAAGATAGTGGAGAAATAATTACGCTAAATCAAGCCATAGAGCTTATAAGAAAGTCAGTGGGAAATGAAAGGGAAGATGAAATCTTTTATGATAATTTAATAAAACAAGCACCAACAGAAAAGCAAAAAGAAATAATTAGAAGTATTAGAAATGATGAGAGAAAACATAACCAAATATTAAGAAAATTGTATTACGATTTTACAGGTCAAATGATACCAATAGATACATTGGCAGTAGAAGGCAATAATGAAAATATGGATTATAAGTCACAACTAGAAAAGGCACTATTGGGTGAGTTAGATGCAGTTGCTAAATATCGAAAAATAATGGGAACCATGCCAAGTGGTAATAGTTATACATTACTTATGTCAATAATGACAGATGAATTAAGACATGCAAGTAAATATAATTTTCTAATACAAAATACAAAGTGATAAAAATCTATCTTAGAAAAAATGTTTAGTGTACATAGAATTATCATACAAATTACATGTTATCTATTTTTAAATGTTTATATTATATATAATAAACTTTAACAAAGAGCTATACTTTGCCCAATCAAGCAATTTATAGTCCTTTCTATTTCAGAAGATTGACACCCCACTTCCACATAGTAAAATGCCAACAAATAATCTAATAAAAAATCAACTAACAGAGCAATAAACTGTTATGTATTAATAGGTAATTTCAAGAGAAAATCAACTTTAGGTTTTGAATAAAATCAGCCAAACCATTTAAAATAGTAAAGTTTTAGTGGTCTATTCATTAAATAGTTCTTCCTTATTCAAATTTTGTATTATGGTTTTATTTAATAAATCTATCCTATCATTATGTCTAAAACGAGAAGTATAATCTCTTATACTTCTCGTTATTTTTTCTTTTCTATATTCTTTTTATACATAAGTTTTCAATACTCACAACATGTGTTGCTAAATCTTTGTAAAAAGAGGCTTCATGAGAAACTAAAATAACAGTTCCATCAAATTCCTTTAAAGCTTTTCTTAGTTCTTCTTTTGTGTCTACGTCTAAATGATTGGTTGGCTCATCTAAAATTAAGATATTGCAGGGAGTAAGAACTAACTTACATAGTTTTACTTTTGCCTGTTCTCCTCCACTTAATGTGCTTATTTCTTGCATTACATTCTCTCTTTTTATTCCACAATCTGCTAAATGCTTACGTAATTGTTTTTGATTTAATTCTAAGAAATCTTGTTGCATAATAGCAAGTGGTGTTGATTCTGGGTTATCCCATTTTAAGTCCTGTTCATAATACCCTATTTTTTTAATCGCATCTGAAAATCGAAAAGAACCAGATATAGCAGGAATTTCTCCCATTAATGTTTTTAATAAAGTGGATTTTCCAATTCCATTAAACCCTGTAATAACAAGCTTTTCTCCATTGCACACTTCAAATTTCATTTTTGGAAGAAGAGGATAATAGTATCCAACTTCTAATCCATTTACCTCTAATACAACTTGTGCTGTTGTCTGAATACTATTAAAGTGGAGATGTGGTTTACTCGTAAAAGTAGGCTTTTCTATTTTCTCCATTTTTTCTAATCGCTTTTCTCTTGATTTTGCCATTTGAGCTGTAGACGCTCTTACTTTATTTTTAGCAATATAGTCTTCTAGTTTTTTTATTTCTTTTTGTTGTGCTTCATATTGTCTAATATATTCTTCCCTTAACAATCCTTTTTGCTTTAAAAAGCTAGAATATTTTCCTTTATATTTTCTAATTTTATTAAATTCAATATCACAAATACAAGTTGTTACTTTTTCTAAAAAATCAAAATCATGGGAAACAATTAAAAAAGCTCCCTTAAATGTTTGTAGATACTCCGATAGCCACTCTACATGTTCTTTATCTAAAAAATTCGTTGGTTCATCTAGCACTAATACTTCTGGTTCTTGTAATAGTAGTTTCGCCAGAATTACTTTTGCACGTTGTCCTCCGCTTAAGTTTTTTAGCTTCGTATCCATTCGCATTGCTGTTATTCCAAGTCCACTTGCTACCTTTTGTATGTTACTATCAATTCCATAAAAATTCTTTTCTTCTAATTCTTCTTGATATTTGGCAACTTTATTTAATAAGCTCTCACTATAATCCTCTGCCATCTTCATGTATAAAACATTTAGTTTTTCCTCTATTTTATATAGCTTTTCAAAGGCAGTTCTTAAATATTCTAATATAGATTGTTCTTCTTCTACCATTGCATATTGGTCTAGATGCCCAATTGTAATATTATTTTGCCATTTTATCGTTCCTTTATCTGGCAAAATTTCTTTTAATAGAATCTTAATTAAAGTACTTTTACCAGCTCCGTTTTGTCCAACAATTCCAACATGTTCTCCTTTATATATTTCAAATCCCGAATCCTTATATAACAATTTATCTCCAAATGCATGTGTTAATCCTGTTACTTCTAATAATGCCATTTTTTCTTCCTCCTAATTCCACAAAAAAAGACGAATGTTTTTACAATCGCCTTTTGTGTTTTCTTTTTCTTTCAAAAGGCTGGTGCTACATTGCATCCAGCTTAAGTGAAAAATATAAAATACAACTACGCGAAAACAAGAGCTATAAAAGCCATGCTTTTGCCCTATTTTCTCTATTTTAATGAAGTATGTATTCTATATTTTGCTCCGCACAATGTAACTTTTAAATTATCATTGATTGGAGCTGTTTTCACAGCTAATTGCCATTCCATAAAATACACACTTCCTTTCTCTTCTTTTCTTCTAACCAATAGTATACTGTATTTTTTCTACAATGTCAATTTATTGTTGTAAATTGACATTATTTTTTAGAAGTATTACATTTGACAAATTCAAATTAACTATGTATAATAAATATAGGAAATGGAGAAACCACAAACGTGGTTCGCCAAGTTAAATGTTTTAACACATCTGACTCGTCAAAGTTAACAGATGTGTTTTTTTATTGGTTTATTCGCTTTTACTCAAAATTATTGCTAACGCTATAATGAAGGCAATTGCTATAATAGTTACTCCAATTAATGAATAATATAATATGTATATTGTTGCAATTAATGCTTGTTTTTCTATTATACGCCTCACCTATGGAGGCAAACCACATCTGCTTCTTTTAAATCTCCCAATTTTTCTCTATCTCTTATTGGTTGGACTGTATTCATGAAACCACCTCTTTTTTATTCATTATAAGACATTTAATGTAAAATCTAAATGAATTGTATTACATTAGTTTGTAACTATTTTGAATAAAATGGCTTGTACTAATTAGTATTACTGGTCTTATGTGTATTTTATCAAATGCAATTAAATTTGCATTGTATTACATTCATAAAGATATAACACAGATAAAAGCAAGGTTAAAATATACCTTTCTTTTTCGCAATCATATTTTGATTTTATAATTTTAATTACTTCTCATTCCGTCATATATACCCTTCTTATATACATTTGCATTTCTATTAAATGTCCCATTTTACTACTTACATCTTCATATGTTGCTATTGCGCTTATGATGTCACAAGCATTTTCATATTTTACTATTATTTTATCGTTTATGTCTTTTATCTTTTTTGGTGTTGTCATCTGCAAATACTGTATATTTTCCACTCTCCTTGATATTTGCAAAATACTCTTTAATGTGTTGTTCTTCATTTCTGTGTTTTAAATATCTGATAAACAACCTCAATGTCTGCTCATAGCTTTTCATACTTTTTTTAATAAATTTTTATAATCACAATAATTCATGAAGTCATCTCCTTCGAAGCCAATTTTCTCCATACAAAAAAACCTTCAATTTTTACTGATTAACACTTTTAAAATCTTAACCAATAAATCTTGAAAGTTTATTGTCTTATAAATTGTTCATTTATTGCCCTAACAGCTGATTTCCTACTTGTTTTATGAGTATTTTCATATAGTTTATTGCCCTAGGTATATTCTGTAAGTATTCGTTTTACTCGGTTTATGCTGATTTTAGCTCTAGACGAAGTTTATCAGCAATCATAGCAATAAATTCTGAATTAGTTGGTTTTCCTTTTGATGCAGAAATGGTATATCCAAAAATACTCTCTACGGCATCTTGTTGTCCTCTTCCCCATGCTACTTCAATCGCATGACGAATTGCACGTTCTACTCTAGAAGGAGTTGTATGATATTTTTCAGCAATTTCAGGATATAATTGTTTAGTAATTTGATTAATAATATCAATATCTCCTACTACCATCATAATAGCTTCTCTTAAATATTGATATCCTTTAATATGTGCAGGAACACCTACTTCGTGAATTACATTAGTAACTAATGCTTCTAAATTATCTTCACTTTTCTTACTCTCATTATCAAGCTCTATGTATTTAGGTTTATTCTCTCTATTTAGTAAATTTCCTCTTACAGGTGTTGGTCTGTAATTTTTTAGTTCTTTTATTCTTTTAATTAACAAGTTAATATCAAATGGTTTTACCACATAATATTCTGCTCCTAATGCAATTGCTTTTTGTGTTATCTTATCTTGTCCTACTGCAGAAAGCATAATACATAGTGGCTCTTTTTTGATTTCAGAATTTCCTAGTTTTTCTAGCACTCCTATTCCATCTAAATGAGGCATGATCACATCTAATATGGCAATATCTGGTTGAATGTTCATGATCATATCATAGGCTTCATTCCCATCCTTTGCCATCCCGATTACTTCCATATCATCCTCTTTCTCTAAATACCCTGCTAATGTTGTAGCAAATTCGTTATTGTCATCTGCTATTAAAACTGTAATTTTTTCTTTCAATTTGACTCCCCCTAATTTATATTTTTTGTAAAAATTTTACATTTGAGATTATATGATCTTTTCGAATAAATAGCAATAGTTTTTCTTGATTTTTTTACTTTTTTTGGAAAAAGTTATCGACTAATCTCTTTGTTTTCTGATGTTTTTGCCTTCCAATATTTGGTATTCAAAGATATTTGACTTTATTCTATCATTTTCGAGTATCCTATTTTCTATCTCTTTATCTGATAATTCTATAACTAATGTGATTATCTTTTCATATTCGATTTTAATAATGGAAATTGTATTTTGTTTACAAAAATATTTGAAGTTTTCTAGTTGATTATATTCTAATTCTACTTTAACTTCATATCCATGTATTTCTTCTACAAATTCTGCTTTTTCTAAAGCCACTTGCATTGCTTGTGAATATGCTTTTACTAACCCTCCTGTACCTAAAAGGATTCCTCCAAAATACCTTGTTACAATAACTACAATATTACCTAAATTATTTTTCGTTAAAATATTTAACATGGGTCCACCTGCTGTACCAGATGGTTCTCCATCATCACTTGCTCTTTCTATTACTTTTCCATCTTGATAAATACGATAAGCAAAACAATGATGTCTAGCATCAAAATATTTCTTTCTAACTTCTTCTATCTTCTCCTCTGCTTCCTGGGTTGAAGAAACATAAAAGACATCTGCTAGAAATTTAGATTTCTTTTCTACAATCTCACCATTTACTTCATATTTTATTGTCTTCACAAAACTCTCCTTTTATTTTCCTGCAACATATCCTGTTGAATAAGCAATTTGAAGATTAAATCCACCAGTGTAACTATCTACATCAATTATTTCACCTGCAAAAAATAGCCCTTTTACCAATTTCGACTCCATAGTCTTAGGATTAATTTCTTTAACACTAATACCACCTGCAGTGATAATTGCTTCTTCAATTGGTCTAAATCCATTGATTCTAATTTCAAACCTTTTTAATAATTGTACTAATCTTGTCCTTTCTTCTTTCGTAATTTCATTTACCTTTTTCTCTTCTTGAATTCCAGAAAGACGAATTACCATTTCTATCATCTTCTTTGGTAACAACTCATTTAAAGAATTTTTGAATTCTTTATTCTTAAACTCTTCAAAATCCTTACGAATTCTGAGATCTAACTTTCCTTCTGACAAAGCAGGTTTTAAATCAATCCATAAAGAAATCTTTTCATTTTTTAAAAGTTCTTCTATTTTTTTATATCTTAATAAATGAGCAGAAGAAGATAAAATAGTTGGACCAGAAACACCAAAATGAGTAAAAAGCATCTCTCCGAAATCCTCATAAATTATTTTATTCTTTTCCTGATCTACAAGTTTAATTCCTACATTTTTTAAACTTAACCCTTGCATACTTTGACAAATTTTTAAATCTGTTTTTGCAGTTAATGGAATAAGAGAAGCCTTTAGTGGAGTTACATGATGTCCTAACTTTTCTGCAAACAAATATCCGTCCCCAGTCGAACCAGTCTGAGGATAACTTTTTCCACCTGTCGCCAGCACAATTTTATCTGCTGAAATTGTTTCTTTTTTTCCATCCTCTCTTGTTACAATTACACCAGCTGCATAAAGCTCTCCCTCTTTATTCTCCACCTGCACTTCTTCTACTTTAGTATTGAATAAAATTTTAACATCTAGTTCTTTTAACCTTTTTAAAAAGCAATTCAAAACATCTTGTGAGCGATCTGTAACAGGGAATATACGATTCCCTCTTTCTTCTTTTACTTTTAATCCTTGTTTTTCTAAAAAAGAAATGATATCAGAATTTGTATACTGCTCAAAAGCACTATACAAAAACTTACCATTTCCTGGTGTATTTTTTATAAACTCATCCATAGAAAGAGAGCTTGTAATATTACATCTCCCTTTTCCTGTAATTAAAAGCTTTCTTCCTAAAGAACTCATTTTTTCAATTAGAACGACATCATTTTTCTCTTCCTTGGCTGAGATCGCAGCCATCATACCGCTTGGACCTCCACCCACTACTACAACTTTCATTTTTACTCTTTCTTTCCTAATATATTTTCAATTGCTCTTGCTACTCCTAGTTTACCATATTCATAAGTTAATCCACCTTGTTGAAAAGCAACATAAGGAGGACGAATAGGAGCATCACAACTAAGTTCAATAGAAGATCCTTGTGTAAAGCTGCCTGCAGCCATAATAACTTTATCTTGATACCCAGGCATATCCCATGGCTCTGGAACAGAGGATGCATCAATTGGTGAGCCCATTTGAATTCCTTGACAATATCGAATTAAATCTTCTTGATTTCCAAATTCAATTGTTTGAACAATGTCTGCTCTTTCTTCATTTGATTTTGGCTCTAATTTGTATCCTAATTTTTCTAAAATATGACTTGTTAAAATTGCCGTCTTTAAACTGCTTGCTACTACGCTAGGGGCCATAAATAGTCCTTGTAAGATATTTTTGTTAATTCCAAGTGTTGATCCTACTTCTTTCCCCAATCCTGGAGCGGTTAATCTTTCTGCTGCTAATTCTACTAATTCTTTCTTTCCTGCTATATATCCACCATTTGGAGCAAGTCCTCCCCCAAGGTTTTTGATTAAAGAACCAACAATAACATCAGCGCCAATTTGCAAAGGCTCTATTGTTCCAACAAATTCACAATAGCAATTGTCAATCATGATAATAACATCTTGATCAATTTCGCGGATTTTATCAATTACATTTTTTACTTTAGTAATTGATAAACTTTTTCTTAAAGCATATCCTCTTGAACGTTGAATTTCAATTAGTTTTACATTTCCCTTTTTTAGTCTTTCTTGAATTTTTGGAATATCAAAATCATTTTCTTTTAATTCAATTTGTTCATATTTAACTCCATAAGATTTTAAAGAGCTCTTATTTTCTGTAATTCCAATTACCTCGTCTAATGTATCATATGGTTTGCCATTAATACTAAGCATCGTATCTCCAGGTCTTAAAAAAGCAAATAAGGCAACTGTTAAGGCATGTGTTCCTGAAATAAACTGTGTTCTTACTAAACTATCTTCTGCACCTAATACCTCTGCAAATACTTTTTCAATGGTATCTCTTCCTACATCTCCATAACCATAACCAGATGTTCCTCCAAAATGCATGTCTGATATGTTATATTTTATAAAAGCATTTAATACTTTTAAACTATTACATTCACATATTTCATCTACTTTTTTAAACTCTTCTTGTAATTCTTGTTCTGAGTTCTTTATTAATTGTTCTACTTTTTTACTAATTCCAAATTGTTCGTACATTTCCTACCCCTTTTTACCCTTCTATTAAATCTGTATAGAAACTTCCAAATTCCGTTTCTTGTTTATAATAAATATTTAAAAATTCTGGTCTATTGGATTGTAATTCATAAAGTGGTTCCAAAATGACCTCTCCATTTTGGCTAATAACACCCCATTTTCCATCTTTTTTAATTCCTGCATATCCAAATTGGTTAAGCTCTGTAACTCTATCATAGATTGCTGGTACAACTATTTTTCCTTCCTTATTTTTAAATCCATATTTTCCATCTTGCTTTATGGAGATAATTGGGTTGTTTTTGTATGCTTGTTCATTTCGTATCATATTTCCTTCAAAGTCAAAGTAATAAGTATTGTTATCCTCATATACTTGAATAAAGTTATCTTTTGTTTCTACTAATGGATAAGAGGCTGTAACTAATTTTTCCATATCTTTTCCATAATATTCAACACTACTCTCATCTTCTTTATACACTTCTAATAAAGGATAATCCATTATTTTTTGAATATGATTATAAACTGGATCTAATATCACTTTTCCGTCTTGGCAAGATACTAATCCACACTTTTCACCTTGATAAACAATAAAATATTGTCCAAATGCATCATCAATATAACTATAATTTCCTTCTACTAATATATTTTCTTCCTCGTCAATAATACAATAAGTAGCATCCGTTATTTTTTGAGCAATCCATACATTTGGCTCTTCAGTTTGCGTTTTATACATAAATTTAGGATTTTCTATTTTATTTCCTTTTGTATCAAATACCATTTGCTTATATCCTTGCTGTGCCAATATATAAGATGGATTAATAATTAAATCATCATATTCAATAGGAAGAATAAGTTTTTTATCAAAGTCCATAACTCCTGTTTTAGTACCTTGTGTTACTTTAAAGAAATGATTATTTGCATCATATTCAATTGCTTGGTAGTTATGTTCAATAAAAATTTTCTCATCCTTTAATACCCCTGCTTGTCCATTTTTATATGCAATTAAATAACGGGCTTGTTCATCAATTTCAGTAATACGATATAAGTCATTATATTCTGGTGCTAATAACTGTTTTCCTGCTAAATCAATATAACCATAACGATAACCATTTTGAGTTTTCAATTTAACAATGAACCCTTCTTTTTCTCTTTTGGTTAAACTTGTATATTCATCAATATAGATTTCTTCATATTTAGTATCTATTTTCTTTTTTCCATCTGCAGTTACAATTCCGAGCTAGTCCATCTTTTATTACTGTTAAGTATCCTTCTTTTCCACTGTTACTTTCTATTGATTCGTAAATTGGATCTGTTAATCTTTTTCCTTCAAAAGAAACTAGTCCATAAAGATTTCCTTCTTTATATTTTAAAACACTCTTTTCATATTTTTCTATCAAGCCATTTTCTTCAATTGCAATAGCAGATATTCCACTATATGTTGTTAAAATTTGTTCTTTTTTCTCATTTAGGACTTTGGTTTTATGCTCTCCTGTTTCTTCATTATAGTCATACACACAAATGAAAAGTCCTTTGGATGGATTTGGAATAAAGATATTATCATATTCCGGAGAAATAATAATATTTCCTTTTTTATCTATTACTCCCGTTTTATAGTCTTGATTTAATAGAAAGTATTTTTCTTCTTTTACTTGTTCTGCATAATAAATTTCACCTTTTTGAAAAATAAAAATTCCCACTAGCACGCTAGCTACAACAAGTAACATAATTAATATTAATAGCCAATATTTTTTCATACCTTCTACTATTTGTTTCATATTTGATCAAGACCTTCCATTTTGTTATTTTATTCTTCTATTTCATCCTCATTATTGTTTTTACATGCTTTAACCCAAACAATTCTTTTATCTTCATATTTATCTATTTTATATGTAATTTCTTCTGTTTCAATAACTGGCATTTCTTCATCATCTGGAATTCTTCCCAATAATTCTAATAAGTACCCAGATAGAGTTTCATAGTCACCTTCTGGTACATGTGCTCCTAATATTTTATTTAATTCATAAATTGATACACTTCCACTAATATAATAAGTGTTTTCATCTATTTTTTCATAGTCATTTTCAATATCATCATATTCATCAAAAATGTTTCCTACAATTTCTTCTAGTAAATCTTCCATTGTAACTAGTCCTGCTGTCCCACCATATTCATCTACAATAATTGCCATTTGTTTTTTGTTTTGTTGCAATTCTTGGAATAATTCATCAATTGGCTTTGATTCTGGAACAAAATAGGCTTCTCTTAAAATATCTCCGATTACAATGTCCTCTCCTTTACTTAGGCTTTTTAGAATATCTTTAATAAATAAAATTCCTTTAATTTCATCAATAGTTTCATCATAGACAGGAATTCTACTATATTTATACTCATCTAATTCATCTAATGATTCTTTTATATTACTATGAATATCAATGGCAAAAATGTCAGTTCTATGAGTCATAACTTCTGATACTGTTATATCATTAAATTCAAATATATTATTGATCATCTCTTTTTCAGATTCTTCAATGGTTCCTTTTTCTTGTCCTTCATCTACCATCATCTTGATTTCTTCTTCTGTTACAATTTCTTCTTCATTTTCTGTAACACCAAAGATTCTTGAAACAATATTGGTAGAAACTGTTAACAATTTTACAAATGGTGCTGTAAAAACTGAAATTGCTTTAATTACACCAATTGTAGAATATGCAATTTTTTCGTAATATTTCATTGCTAATCTTTTTGGAACTAGTTCTCCAAATACTAATGTAAAGAATGATAGAATAATGGTAATTAGAATAATAGCAATTCCTTTCCATACATCTACACTAATCATAGGTAACCAATTATTTAAAACTGGCGCTAGTTTATCTGCAAAAGCATCTGATGCAAAGGCACTTGATAGAAATCCAGCAAGTGTAATTCCTATTTGAATCGTAGCTAAAAACTTGCTTGGATTTTTTAACATTTTTGCAATTTGTTTTGCTTTTTTATTTCCTTCTTTTGCTTGTTTTTCTATTTTATTATCATTTAATGAAATAAAAGCAATTTCTGTTGCTGCAAAATATGCATTTAATAAGATAAGAATTACTAAAACTATAATCTGAGAAATCATCTTTTTAATCTTCCCTTTCCATTTTTACCTTGGTATATTTTTACAGGATTTATTATACCTTAATTTTCTTCTTGATGTCAACGTAAAAATGGCTTTTTTACAGTATTTTCAGATTTTATTTTTTTAAGATTTAACAAAAGAAGAAAAAGTTTTTTCTTTTTCTTCTTTTGTTTTTTACATTCCTGTTTTTGGAAGTTTTACTACCTGATTTAATTGAGAGATGTTACTGTTCTGATTTATATTTTCTTGGTTTTGGTTAACATTTATATTACTTTGATTTTGATTTATATTTGTTTCTTTATCATTATCATTGATATTGGTATTTTGGTTTTGATTATTGATATTAATATTGCTTTCATTATGATTAATATTAGTATTATTGTTTTGGTTACTAATATCTATACTAGAATTTTGATTATTGACTGTTATATTTCCAGTGTTAATTGATATTTCTACTTTTTTTTCATGATAATTATTAACTGTAATTGTTTTTTGTTCATTAAATCCTAAAATGACAGGAATTTGTTTATCATATTTTTGATAACTAATTGGTGCTTGTATTTCTTCTAAATAATAAGTACCTGGAATTAAATTATCTAAATGAATTTCTCCTTTCTCATCTGTTTTTAAATCTGTATAAACAACTTTTTGATTTTCATCTAATAAACGAAATACTGCATTGGGTAGTTTAGCCAAACACTCCCCATCTTGTTTTATAATTTTAATACTAGTCATATTTTTTGCATAAGTTAAAGTTTTTTGAACCTTTCCATCTTCATAGCTAGCAGCTGTTAAGGCATAATCTTGCATCGAAGAACTTGGTGCTTTTCCATAGAAAATCGGCTTTGTTGCTACTGCTGCTGTTACTGTTACTTGAATATTTCCTGCTCTTTCTAAATTTTGAATGGGAATTAAAATTTTAAACTTCTCTCCCATTGCAAATTCCGTTTTAGGATTGTTATTTAAATCTGTTAATTTGGTATTTAGTGGTAAATCACCTTCAATAGCAACTTGATATTTCCCATTAATGGTATAGGAACTAATCGAACAGATTAGAGAAGCACAAGATTTATCTATATTATCAACTGCAAAAAGATTTCCTTCTGGTGTTAAAATAATTTGACTAGATTCTTTAGAAGCTGTACTATTTCTAGCTGTTGTAACAATTTTCTTTAAAGCATTTAATGTTCTTTGCCCAGCTTCTCCTACTGCCTGATAACCAGAAAAATTATTGCGGTCATTTCCATATAGCACACAATAAACAGCTTGCTTTGTTGCTGCAAAAGCTTCCTTTTCATTTGCTACACCTAACTGTTGTGGTGTTTTATATGGGTATCCATTTGTAATGGTCTTCCATACCAAATTATTATTTACAAGCTCATTTACTGCTACGGTATAAGGTCCTTTTTCTCCTACTCCTGGTAAGCTACTTTGTAAACAATAGGCTGGATATTCTACTCCATCTTTTTGATAAACAATAAAAGAGTGATATAGTAAAGCTCCATTGTATTTTAATAAATCACCGCAATCTCCTTTGTTATATAAATCTGCTTTATCAATATTAAAAGTAGCGGCATAACTACTTGTTATTTGTGGCATTATCATCATTAGAATAAGAAGTATTGTCACAATTATTTTAGTTCTTTTTTTCATAGTTTATTTCTCCTTTTATTTTATTATTTTATCTCTACTGCTTGAATGCATCTTCTGTATTCTGGTTTATTTTCTACACAAGTAATTAATGTAATTCGATTATCTTTTGTATTTTCTAAATAAGTCCAATCTGTATCTAGAATCACACAAATTGTCTTTACCTGATATTTTCTTATTCCTAAAGAGGTCGTGTAAATAATAAGATCACCTTTTTGTAGTTGTTTTATCCTTTGAAAATAATTGACAGGATAACCCCTGTTGTGTGCTGCTAATCCCACATTACCATTCCATTTACTTGTTACCTCAAAATGGCCAACAAATTGATCCATAACACTACTTGAAGTTCCTTCTGCAATTTCTGCATCTAGCCCAATCACTGGAATTTCAATTTTCCAATCATTTTGTTTCTTTTTTACTAAACCACTTTTAGGTTTTTGTATCATTTTTAAAGTATTGGTAACAACTGTATTTGTTATTGTTTTCGTTGTATTGGTCCTATTGTTTCCTTCATTTTTCTTTTCTGTTATACTTTTAACTACTTGGTTCACCATTACCTCATTTTTATTAACTTGTCCTTTGGAAAAGAAAATAGAATCTGTTAGATAATAAACAAACAAAGTTAAAATAAGTGTAACTCCATAAACACATCTTTTCGTATAGCTAAGCATACATATACAAGCCTCACCTACTTTCGATTTAATTTTCATTTTTAATTGGGAATTGAATAAAGAATCAAAAATTTAAAGAATTAAAAAATTGCAATTTTTAAATTATGATATAATCTTAATATATTTTGGGGAAATTGTAAAGAACTTTTTGTCGACAAAATATGACATTTTTAGTAATTAATTTTTATATTTACTTTCTTCAGTAATTATCCCCCGGCTAAGCCGGGGGCTTTTTACTCATAACGCCTAAAAGGCTATGTTACAAGCAGAGCCTCAAGGCTCATAGCTGTTCCGACACATGCGTTTCTTATGACCCGTTAAACGGGTCTTTATATTCTTTTATTGATATTTGATCATACATCATATCTTCTTGTAGTTGATTTCTCACATATTCTGCAATTCTTTTTGCATTT
>JAETTH010000211.1 GCA_021769225.1 Erysipelotrichaceae bacterium | reverse complement strand
AAAATTAAAAGATAAATACAAAGATACATATGTAATAGAACCTTTGAATAAAAAAGTAAACTGTTTGGAAGTCGGTAAAAAAACGATAAGTTATATATTAAGAGAAAAAGGAAGTACAGACAAAGAAGAGGTAAAAGTTGATTTTAATGTAGTCGACACGACTCCTCCCGTAATAAAAGAATTAGATATACTCAGTATTCCTTTTAAAAGCAAATTTAATATCACTAAATTCATCGAAGCTGAAGATAATATAGACGGGAAGTTATCCGAGGATAAAATAAAAGTAGAGGGAAATGTTGATACGACTAAAATAGGTAAGTATAATATTAAAGTTACTGCCGAAGATTCCAGCGGGAATAAAGCAATAAAGGATATGGAAATAAAGGTAATAAGTCCTTATATTGCAATTGAAAAAATAAAAGGACTTGAAGGAAAGTATATCAACAAGAGTAAAAATCTGGTATTGAGTTTTTATGACAACTACGGAAGAGCAAGCTATTCTTTTGGTGAGACCGGAGATAGTCTAAATTACAGCGGGCATGTAAGCAGTATGCAAAAAAAGGGTAATGAAATTACATTACTTGTAAGTTATGATACTTCGGATTGGCAAAACGGAGAAAAGCCGGATTATGAATTTGCTGAAATGAAATTATATAGAACCGGTAATGATTTAAGACTTCAACGTTTTTTGGATTATAAGAATATTGATTTATCATATGCCGGGAAAAGCTGGAATGATGTAAAAAATAGTTTTAATATAAATTAAAGACCTAAGGGTCTTTTTTTATTTGTTTTATAAATTTTAGATCCATGTATTTTTTTATTAATAAAATATGCAAATAAAAATTTATAAATATTTTGGTAAAAATTGTTTACTTTTTGGAACAGGTAAAAAATTAGTATAAATCTATATATTTAAGTATTTTAATGTCATTTTATACACTTTTTGATTATGAAATCATCATATCATGATTGTCACAAAAAGTAAACTTTTAGGTAATAATAAATAACATAAGGGGAGTAAACTATGGGTATTTTCTCAGTGAAAAATCAAGAAGAACTCAGTAATAATGACAGCGGCAAGGCTAAGAGTTTTTTAGGTCTTATTAAGGGAAACTTGATTACAAAAAATACAATCGTTCAAGGATCGATAAATACTAAAGATGATATAACCGTTTTGGGAGGCGTAAA
>JAETTH010000210.1 GCA_021769225.1 Erysipelotrichaceae bacterium | reverse complement strand
TACATATATTAATAATGTCCAAGTAATTAGTAAACTAATATAACCTTTAATATTAATTCTAGCTGTAAATGCACCTGTCATAAGCGGCACTGTTATAATACAAAACATTAATTGATATGCAAAAAATAAAAGGAATGGTATTCCTTGTCCAACCGTAGCATGTATATATGAACTTACATCTATAAGCCCAAAATATTCTGTTATATTTCCTACAAATCCAAAATGATCAGCTCCAAATGCTAATCCATATCCTCCAAAAATCCAGATTACAGTTACTATACCTACTGATATAAATGATTGCGTTAATATTGTTAATACATTTTTCTTTCTTACCAATCCACCATAGAAAAATGCTAATCCTGGTGTCATTAAGCACACAAGTGCTATACATAAAATCATAAATGCGGTATTCCCACTATTTATTCCTTGTTCAAGCATTTTATTCAACTATCCTCTCTTATTAATATTTTCTTAAATGTAAATCACATGAATTAAATAGTTCTCTTCTCACGTAATTCGTACAAGTATATATTGCCTTATGTATGTTCTGAGTAAGGTTACCAATAACCCTTATAACAAGGCCATTAGTTTCTAAAAGTGATACTCCAAAGTCAATATCTAAATTTAATTCACCTACTACTTCTCTTAATTTCTCAACAAATTTTTCATTTATTCTTCTATTTATAATAATTGCTGTTCCATAATTGGAATACCCTTCAAAGAATCCAAATCCTCCAAGGTCATTATTCCTTGCATCTAAAATTAAATTATCCATTAATTTAATTTCTCCATCTATAAATAATCTAGTTTTCATATGCCCTAAATTATATTGAAATTTTTCCCCATCTGGAGACCATCCTGATGTCATTCCATCAGTATATATAAGTGTTGAATCCTTATCCATATATATATCAGTATTTTGCTCATATATAGCATCTTTAAAAAGTATTGTGTTATCTAACATATATTCTAAAACACTATTTTTTTCTAATTTTATAACAGAATTTTGTTTACATGAATTTCCGTTATTACTCTTATAAATAAGTGTTGGAGCTTGTGTAGTAATAATACTTCTAGTGTTCTCTTTTAACTCTATATAAGTACTACAACTTTCACCTTCTACATATCCTCCACCTAAGTGCATAAAAAAATAGCACGGAATTTTTTCCTCATCTAAATGCATTGTAGGTG
>JAETTH010000209.1 GCA_021769225.1 Erysipelotrichaceae bacterium | reverse complement strand
GAACTCAATCCACCATTTTCTTTATTGATTAAGATCATATTATTAGTTTCTAGGTATTCTTGACAAATAGCACGTGATCCATCTGTGGAGCCATCGTTTATTACGATTATCTCCAAATTATTATATGACTGTCTAAATACTGAATCTAAACAACAACGCAAATAATCTTGAACATTATAAACTGGTATAATAATACTCACTTTTTGATTAATTATCATATTATTCTTTACCTTCTATTCTATTATCTTAACTATCTCTTTCTTATACTTATCATCACTAACATCGTCGATCCTCAGATTATTCTCAAATTCATTTACAAATTTATAGCTAATATTGCCACCATCCAGCATACCTAATTGATAATAATCATATTCGATATCAATATGTCCAAGATCTAAACATCTAATTCCAATTTTAGATAAATCATAAGCCAGTACTGTAGCTGTAGGTCCTAAAGATAAAATCACTAGCTTATTTTCGAAATTTTCTATAATGCTTGAGCGTATTTGATTAAATTTTTCAAAAGCATTTTTATTAGGGCACAATATTCTAGAGACCGAATAAGCATTTGAAAACAAATCATTACCAACGCCCATTCTAGTGAAGATTCCTTCTACAATAAGAATTGATTTATTGTTCCAGAGACTTCTTAGTTCTTGAAACCTATACTGTGCCAAAGATTTATCTGAATATCTTAAAAAAGGACGCGTTATATTGGCATTATAATATTCACTTTCCAGATTCATTCTATTTATCCATTCATTATAATATCTTGCCAAATTCATAATCCAAAATTTTCTACTTTTTTTGTTAAGGTTAGACATATCATTTAAAACATCAATTACTCCAATAATACATTTTTTATTATCATTAGAACTAATAATATCTAAAAGCATACTTGCTAATTTCTCGTCATATTTTTGAAAGTTTATATCTTTTCCCAATATTATTTCCATTTCCCCATCTCCAAATCTTGATAATGAAACAGAACTCATTTTAAGCAAATCAATCGTTTCTTTTTCACTATGGATAATTGCTTTATTTCGATATAAAATGCTTTTTATGTAAAATAAAAACGTTAGCATAAGTTCATAAATAAGTATAATTAATTTATTCTTCTTCAAATTTTCCATAATTACACAATTGTTCCTTTTCTTTTTTTAAACAAACAAATCTACTATGCAATCTATTTA
>JAETTH010000208.1 GCA_021769225.1 Erysipelotrichaceae bacterium | reverse complement strand
TTTGTTGTGATTATTGGTTGGGTATTTTTTCGAGCAGACAATTTAAACCTAGCTGTGGAATATCTAAAAGGTATGTTCCTTTGGCATTTGGGGGAACAGATTCCTTTAAGAATGGTGGTAAGTAACCAATTTTTTGTGGTTTTGCTTTTCTCGATATTGCTTAGTGGGATATTACAATCAATTTTACAGAGAATAAAAAGAAATGAATTTTTTGAAAGTGAGAAAATTACATGGATTGATGATTTTGCTATGCCAGCAATGTTAATTGTTTGCATAATATGTTTAGTTAGTGGAACTTACAACCCTTTTATTTATTTTAGGTTTTAGTTGGTGATTACTTTTGCGAAATTTGAGAAATAAAACGCTATGGAAGAATATTTTATTAATTGCTTCTTTTTTTGTTTTATTGTTGTTGCCGATTGGGAAGTTTTTCATTGTTGGAGATGGCGAGAATATAGAGAATAAAACATTGCAAACAAAACCGGTTTTTAATATCACAACGTGGCAACAATACCCGCAAGCTTATGAGCAATATTTTAAAGATAATTTGCCATATAAGAAGTTTTTTGTAGGATTGTATAATCAATTCATTTGGAATGTTTTTGATGAATCTCCAGTGAACTATGTGATAAAAGGAAAAGATGGCTGGTTATTTTATAACTCAAAGAATAGAAACGATAGTGATGAATTAGGTGATTATAGAGGCGATACTTTTCTTACAGAACAAGAGATAGAAACAATTGTACAAAGACTTAGTGACTTGCAAAAATTATGTGATGATATTGGTGCGGAGTTCTATGTTCTAGTTGGTCCCAATAAAACAGAAATATATGGCGATGACTATTTACCTGATGCATATATAAGAAATGAACGTAATGTTGAAACTCCAGTACAACAACTTGCGAAAGTATTAAACGAGAAAACAGAGATACCAGTTATTTATCCAAAAGAAGAGTTATTGTCCCGAAAGGATGAGGAGCAGCTATATTATAAGCTTGATACCCACTGGAATAACCATGGTGCGTACATTGCATATAGCGAGTTTATGAAACGATATGCTCCTGAGCAAAATATTGAAATGAGTTCCATACAGCAACAACCACGAATTTCTGGAGATTTGGCAAATATGATACAAATGAACGATTTAGAGGATATTGATTATTCTGTAAATTTTAGACCTGAAGTAGAGATGC
>JAETTH010000207.1 GCA_021769225.1 Erysipelotrichaceae bacterium | reverse complement strand
AGCAGTATCAATGATACAAAAGAGTATATTGCATAAATACTTACCTGCACCAGTAAAATCGTGACTTGATTTACGGGTGTTACTTTAAATCTCTTTAGTATCTTTTTATTCCTGTAATCAGAAATAACCAAAGGAAGCCCCATCAATCCTCCCGCACATATCCCTATAGTGGATATGGAGCCGAAAGACAGTGATAAAAATGAATATTCAGTACCATCATAAGCGGGCTTACCATTGAATACCAATCCCAAAACCACCAATATAACAAGAGGCATACATATTGAAAAAATAAACATATCCATTCCTCTCAATGATAATTTAAATTCTGTCTTAAGCATTTTACAAAATGTTTTCATATCAGTTTTCCTCCCCCGAATACCATAAATACGCATCTTCAAAATTTTCATAAGGACTGTTTTTAATGGCTTTATCTACACTGCCTCTATATACTTCATTTCCCTTTTTTAGTATCAAAATATTATCACAAAGTTCTTCCACTTCATCCATAAAATGAGATGTAAGTAAAATAGTAAGTCCTTTTTTCTTTAAATCAAGAAGACATTTCCAAACATCCCTTCTCGCCTTTGTATCAAGACCTGTCGTAAGCTCATCTAAAAATACCACTTTAGGATTTGGTATCAAAGCTAAGACTATAAATAATCTCTGTTTCTGACCTCCGGAAAGTTCTGCAATATAATTTTTCCTCTTCTCATATAATCCGAACTCTTTTAAAAGGATATTATAATCCTTTGTATCATTGTAAAGACTTTCTGTTTCTTCACATAGTTCCCATATTTTTATCTTATCAGGATAGTTTGTTTCCTGAAATTGAACACCGACTTGTTCAAATATATTTTTTCTCTCGTTTTTAGGACTCATACCTAAAATAAAAGCACTGCCACTGTCCATAGAACGAGTCCCTAAAATACATTCTATTGTAGTACTCTTTCCCGCTCCGTTAGCACCCAGCAGCCCAAATACTTCGCCTCTTTTAACATCAAAGCTAAGATTTTTTACTACACTGACTCCTTGATAACTTTTGCTTAAATTTTTAACTTCAATAGTTTTTTTCAATATATATCTCCTCCTATATTTTTACAAAATAATAACACCATATAAAACTATGGTGTTAAAGTGGAGGGTTGTTTTTATAATCGATTTTAAGTTTTGCAATTTCTTCTTTTATGATTAAAGCATTA
>JAETTH010000206.1 GCA_021769225.1 Erysipelotrichaceae bacterium | reverse complement strand
ATCAAATTCTTATAAATCTTCTTGGGAATGCTATAAAATTTACACAGTCAAAAGGAAATATATTGCTTTGTGTACGTGAAGAAGATTATAATGACAAACAAAGTAAAGTTACATTTATAGTAAAAGATGATGGTATCGGAATAAGCAGTGAAAATAAAGAAAGAGTTTTCCATGCATTCGAACAGGCTGAAGATGATACTTCCATTCATTACGGAGGAACCGGTTTGGGACTTGCAATATGTAATAACCTTGTAAAATTAATGGGAAGCAATATAGAACTTGAAAGTGATTTAGGTAAAGGAAGTACATTTAAATTTACATTGATACTTGAAAAATCCTCTGAAGATAAACTTAAAAAGAAAGAAAATAATAATATTGACTATGACTTTTCCGGCAAAAAGGTTTTACTGGTTGAAGATAATGACTTAAATATTGAAATTGCCAAAACTATACTGGAAATGAATAAGTTTATAGTAGAAGTTGCGGAAAACGGACAGATAGGGGTAGATAAATTTAAAGAGTCTGCAGTCGGATATTATGATTTGATTTTAATGGATATCAGAATGCCGATAATGGACGGGTTGACGGCAACAAAGACCATTAGAAACCTTGATAAAGCCGATGCAATCACCGTACCTATCGTAGCAATGTCTGCAAACGCATTTGATGAGGATATGAAAAAATCAATAGAAAGCGGTATGAACGGACATATCTCGAAACCTATAGATTTAAATAAACTATATTCTCTACTGGGAGATTTACTTTGTAAATAATAAAAAAAGACCCTATGTAAAAATAGAGGTCTTTTATTTTATAAAGACGGGGCACTACGCCTGCTTACGCAGATTTCGCGCCCCTATTTAATAACGACATTTACAATGATTAAAAATCTTGTTTTTATTTATTATAACTTTATTATTTAATTAAAGGCATTCCACAATAAGTCTGCCCATTTCTTTGGTTCCGACTTCTTTAGTATCTTCGCTTTTTATATCGACGGTTCTATATCCTTTGTCCAAAACTTGAGCTACCGCATTTTCGATATCATCAGCTTCTTTATTCAAATTAAATGTATATCTAAGCATCATTGCCATTGAAAGAATAGTCGCAATCGGATTAGCCATATCTTTTCCTGCAATATCCGGAGCCGAACCATGGATAGGCTCGTACATACCAAAAGAGTTTTCTCCAAGGCTTGCG
>JAETTH010000205.1 GCA_021769225.1 Erysipelotrichaceae bacterium | reverse complement strand
AATGTAAACGATGAATTGGTAGTAGTATCAGGAAGTGATGCACCAGATCCGATAGTTAAAGATTGGGATTACGAAGATACTGGTGACGAAATTGTTATCAACAGGTACAAAGGCACAAAAGAAAATGTAACTGTTCCAGAAGAAATTAATGGAAAACCAGTAGTAGAACTTGCAAATAGTGTATTTTCTGGATTAGGAGTAAAAAAAGTAACCATCCCAGATTCAGTAGAAATTATGGGAGACAATATTTTTAGAGATTGTACTCGACTTGAATCCGTTAAACTAAGCAATTCTATAACTGAATTGCATGGTTATGTATTTGGTGGATGTGAAAACCTAAAAGAAATTATACTTCCAGAAGAACTCATGTATTTTGATAGTACTATTTTTCAAGGAACCAATATTGAATATTTGAATATTCCTAAAAATGTTGCTGATATTAGTGTTGATGATTCTGGATTAATGCCTAAAACAATAAAAAAATACACTGTTGACGAAGAAAATAATTTTTTTGCAGAAGAAAATGGTATGGTGTTAAGTAAGGATAAAAGTATACTGTATTTTTGTCCCAAAAATATAGGTGATGATTATACTTATATTGAAATACCAGACTCCGTTTCAACTATATTCACTTTAACAGAATTACCAAATAAAAAGAATGTTAATATTTTTATTGGTGATAATGTCAATGAAATTGTTTTTTATCGTAATAATAGTCGAATTTGGGCTGAACCAGGATCATATATTCATGAGTATATTAAAGTACAATTAAACCAGGATGTAAATTTAATCACTAAAAAAGGATTCCAGAAAATGAAGGAATCTGACTTCTGGTTTGGGTATAGTAACGAAACAAATGGTTTAGTTGTATTAAACTATACTGGCAATAATAACCATATAGAAATTCCGTCATATATTGATGAAGTAAAAGTCACAGAATTTACTAGAGATATCTTTGAGTATGCATCAACTGCAACTATACCAGAAACATTCAAAAAAATATACAGTGATGTTTACTACGAAAAAGATTATAGCTCCGTAATAAGTAATAACAAAAAATTAACTAAAATTATAAATAACTCAGATATAGAATTACCTCTTGATGATTTTAGCAATAATTATTTTGGATGGGCCAAAGATATAATAGGCGAAAGTGGAATATTAGACCACATTCCAGCCAAATCTACTGTATATAGGATTA
>JAETTH010000204.1 GCA_021769225.1 Erysipelotrichaceae bacterium | reverse complement strand
GTAGTTCATGGAAAGGCCTTAGGAAGAACAGTTGGTATGCCTACGGCTAACTTGCAAGTTTCAGATCAAAAAGTAAAACCATTAAGTGGGGTGTACTGTACACGAGTGGTTTTGGAGAATGAAATGTTCAAAGCAATGACAAACATTGGAAAAAGACCATCTGTTGATACTTATGATTATAAAACAATAGAAGCATTTATTTTAGATTTTGCCAGAGATATATATGGAAAAAAATTGGTTCTTGAAGTACATAAGTTTGTACGAGGTGTAATTAAGTTTAATAATTTAGATGAAGTACAGGCACAAGTTCAGAAAGATATTCAAGAAGTACGTGACTTTTTATAAAAAAGTAGTCAAATTAAATTGAAAGATTAGATACTGATCGGCTAGAGTTTTTATTTTATAGATAAGCTTTCTTCTCGGTAGACAAGTGAAATAAGAGTAACTTGTTGTTGGGGAGAGAGCTTATTTTATATGTTAATTTTATACGCATAGATTTATTTTAGCTTCTAAATATTAATTAAATACCAATTGATAAAAATGTGACAATATAGTAGAATTAAAGTAAATAAATCCTTGAGGAGCTGATGAATATTGGTATATGGTGAATTATCAGAAGATTTAATTAATGAATATCGTAGGGTTGCATATTATTATTACAGAATTGGCTTGACACAAGAGGAAATTGCTAAAAGGATGAATATGTCAAGGCAAAGAGTAAATCGAATTGTATCATCTTGTATTAAATTGGGGATTGTGAAGATTACAATTGATGGAATGGAAAATTGTTATCTTGAATTAGAAAATGAGCTTGAGAAAAAATTTCATCTAAAAGAAGTTTGTATTATCGAGAATGAGAATCCAGACGATTTGTATGATAATCTTGGAGTAGAAGCTGCTCAATGTTTGATGCGACATGTAAAAAATAATAGTATTATAGGCATTGCTAGAGGACGTGCGGTGTCATCATTGATAGAAAATTTGCCCATAGTACAAAACAAAGAAAATATAACAGTTAAGCAGTTAATTGGGAATATAAAAGAAGATAATTCACAATTAGGTGTGGACAATATGGTATATGAATTGGCTTCAAAATTACATGCGCATGAGGAGCATTTGTATGCACCTATTATTGTTGGAACAGCAGAATTAAAGAACGCCTTTATGGAAGATAAAGTATGTAAAAATACCTATTCAATTATAA
>JAETTH010000203.1 GCA_021769225.1 Erysipelotrichaceae bacterium | reverse complement strand
TGGTTTATTTATTGCAATGCCAAGTAGAAAAACACCGGATGGAGAATTTAAAGATATTGCTCATCCAATAAACACAGATACTAGGGAAAAAATTCAAGAATCTATTTTAAAGGCTTATGAAGCTGCAGTAGAGGAAGAAAACGTTGTTATAAATGAATAATAATGTAAATAAGAGGAATATATATCTATATATTCCTCTTATTTTATTATTTTTTTGAAGAGTTGAAATACTTTATTTAATGCAATATAATATATAAGAAATATGCACGAACGTTTTAGGATAAAATTTGTATTTTATCCTTAAATTTTATAGAGAGGTGAGTTTATGTATAAATGTGCTCTAATATTAGCAGCAGGTCAAGGAAAGAGAATTAAATCAGATTTACCTAAAGTCTTGCATAAGGTTTGTGGAAAAGAAATGGTTAATCATGTAATTGACACATTAAGAAAAGAAAATATAGAAGATATAAATGTAATTATAGGTAAAGGTGCTGACTTAGTTAAGGAAAATACTAAATCAAGAAATATTAGCTATTCATTACAAGAAGAACAACTAGGTACAGGTCATGCTGTTAAGTGTGCTATAGATTTCTTAAAAGGAAAAAGGGGAACAGTTGCAATTTTTAATGGAGATGCACCCTTAATAACGGAAGAAACAATAGAAGAGCTATTTAAGACACATAAAGAAAATGGAAACAGTGCAACTATACTTACTTCAATTTTAAATGATGCTTCAGGATATGGAAGAATTATAAGAAAAGGAAATGAAGTATTAAAGATAGTTGAACATAAAGATTGTAATGATGAAGAGCTAAAAGTTAAAGAAATAAACTCAGGAATGTACTGCTTTGAAATTGAGAGCTTAGTTGAATGCTTAGGAAACCTTTCTAATAATAATTCTCAAGGAGAATACTATTTAACAGATGTAATTGGAATGTTAAAAGAAAAAAATGAGAAAGTTGGAGCACTTGTAATAAGTTATGAAGAAACATTAGGAGTAAACTCAAGAGTGCAACTTGCAGAAGTTGAAGCTGTTTTAAGAAAAAGAATAAATAATAAACACTTAGAAAATGGTGTAACTATAATTGATCCTAATACAACATATATTGGAATTGACGTAGAAATAGGTCAAGATACTATAATATATCCAGGAAATGTTCTTGAGGGAAATACTGTGATAGGAAAAAATTGTGTTCTATATCCAAAT
>JAETTH010000202.1 GCA_021769225.1 Erysipelotrichaceae bacterium | reverse complement strand
CCAAGGGTTGGGCTGTTCGCCCATTAAAGCGGCACGCGAGCTGGGTTCAGAACGTCGTGAGACAGTTCGGTCCCTATCCGTCGTGGGCGTAGGATACTTGAGAGGAGCTACCCCTAGTACGAGAGGACCGGGGCGGACTGACCTCTGGTGCACCGGTTGTCACGCCAGTGGCATAGCCGGGTAGCTAAGTCGGGACGGGATAAGCACTGAAGGCATCTAAGTGCGAAGCCCCCCTCAAGATTAGGTATCCCTTTCTTTATGAAGTAAGAGCCCTGATAGACTATCAGGTTGATAGGTCGCATGTGTAAGTGCAGTAATGTACTCAGCTGAGCGATACTAATTGCTCGAGGACTTGATCTAAAGATATAGGTACTTGTGGTTTAGAATCTTATGCAATTTATAATTATCTCTTAATGAAGAGTTAAAAATAAAATAGTTTAAATCCTCGTGATGATAGCGACGGTGTAACACCTGTAAACATACCGAACACAGAAGTTAAGCCCGTCCACGCCTATGGTACTTGTCTGGAGACGGACTGGGAGAGCGGGTAGTCGCGGGGTTTTTTTTATGCTTTTGTCGGCAGTCGCTCTAATAAAGCGGCTGCCTTTTTTATTTTTCTTTATTGTTGGTTTTTAAATGGAGTATTTTGTTTGTGTTACTAATTTTTTTCGTTCTGATTTATTAAATCTATTTTTTTATTTCTGTTGTTATTTTTTCTAGTTTGATGCATATATTGTTATGTATAACAAATATGATTTGATAAAACTGGGTATTTTTAAATTTAATAATTACTTTATTATTTTTTAATTGTTTTCCTTGTTTTAACTTTGTCGATTTATGGTATAATAAATCGAATATTTTTTAAATCTTATACTTAAATAATATTTAATCTATTTACAAGGTCTTATTTATGAAAATTATAAAAAACCATCGAATACTTTTTATCGCAATAATACTTTTGATTGCTCTTATATTTTATATGTGTGCAAACAAAAATTATGAATCAAAAATTTTTCCTATGGGAACTAAGATAAATAATATTGATTGTTCCGGACTTACCGTAAATAAAGCGGAGAAAAAATTAACTAAGGAGTGGAATAAAAAGTCTTTTATTATTTTTGAGAGTAATGCAAAAGATACAAAAACAATCCCTTTGATTTGGGATATAAAAGGAATTAAAAGTAATAATGAGAAATTGTCCAAAGATATAC
>JAETTH010000201.1 GCA_021769225.1 Erysipelotrichaceae bacterium | reverse complement strand
CGTGACCATATCTTTTTCTATCTTTTGTATATTAAATTTCTCTAGTATTTCATTACCATACAAAAACTCAAAAGCTTCATAAGGTGTTTTTCCATTTAAAACTTTTCTCGGTGTTGAATTAATATGAGAAAACATTAAATTTAAATCTTCTTGTGTTAAATTTTTTAAAGATTTTCCATTAGAAATGATATCTCTAACATAATTGTGATTGTTTTCCACATGAGGCTTTTGACTAGGAGTTTGTGGATCACAATAAAAAATATTAGATCTAAATTCTCCTGTTTGTATATTTACTTCAAATAATTCATATTTCTCGAATTCTGAACCTCTGTCTGTTAAAAGTAATGAAAATAATTTGCAATAATCATCTTCTAAAGTTTCTTGTAAGTTGTCTAATGTACTAGCCATAGATTCAGATGTTTTTTCCGTATGTAAAAAACCTATCATTAGTCCTGTATTTTGAAATATAAATGTTTGAATATATGGACCTTCTTGATGGTTGTATACTGTATCCATTTGAGTTGTCGGAATAGTAGGATTTTCTTTTACAAATTCTAAATAATCTTTGTATCTTCTTCCTTCATAGTTTACTGGTTCTTTACGTTTTTTTAATTTTTTCCTTTTTCTCATAGATACCTGTCTACGTAAAGAAAAGTTGTTAATTCCATAATCTTGAAATATTCCACTTTCAATATACATATATAATGTTTTTGAACACATTTTAAGTTCAGGATGATTTTTTAAAATTTGATAAATAGATTGTCCTTGTTTTAAAAGTGGTTTAATGATATCTACAATTTCAAGCATTTCCTTAGTATTTAGATTAACACCTTCTCGAGAATCTTTTAGAGTGTATAAATAACTTTCATGAGCTTGCTTAGCATAATAGAAATATTTATCTAATCTACATTTAGAAATGTCTGGACAAAGATTACATACTCCAACTTTTCTACTTCTTCTTGCACATTTAATTTCTTCATATTCAGAGCATTTACCATGACAGATTCTACAGTCTTTAAATTTAGTACAAGTAATAGGATTATTAAATGGATTTCTAGGTTTTAATTTTCTTCTGTTTTTAATTTCTTTAGTAACAGTTGAAATATCTTTATTAATATTTTTAGCTATTTGTGTCCTAGATAATTCATTTTCAAGACCTTCTTGAATTTTCTGTCTATCTTCCAAAGTTAAATGACTATTTTTCATAACATA
>JAETTH010000200.1 GCA_021769225.1 Erysipelotrichaceae bacterium | reverse complement strand
TTTTATTTGATCTTCATATCCAAGATAATAGTTTATATCACTTGCAGAACTTGTGGGGTGTAATTCTCCTGCTAATTTAATAGATAACTTATTTTTTATATCAATTAAATAATTAGATTTATGTGTGAGTATTTGCTCGCATATATTAAGTTGTTTGCTTAATGGTGGCATATACTCAAATGGATTATTTTTGATTTTTAAAAAGAATTTTGAATCAATTTCTGTTTTTTTCTTGTACAAACTATTTGAATAAAACGAAACTGCAGCACATATTCCTACCCACCTCCCCATAAGGTAAGCGAATGAATTTTCATCTTTAAATTTATTAAAGAACTTATTAAAGTATTGGAAAGCATACCATTTATCATACATCATGATATCATATTGGTTCATCATTTTGCGCATAACATTATAAGCAATATTTGAGTTATAAATTGCATAATTAAGTAAACTCAAAAAGGAACCAACATCATTTTGTCTTTGGCTATCTAATACACGAAGAATCGACTGTATGCCATCAAAACGATAATAATCATAATAACTCTGAATGCCATTTTTGTAATAATTAGTCAGGTTATTAAAATATAGTTCTGCTGGTATTTCTGCTCTATAGACCGTATTTATACAACCTTGCGTTACTGCTGTTAAACCAACAACATGGATCATCATTTTTTTGTATTTTTTTATATACATCTCACGTATAGTATCTAAAGTGTTAAACAAATTTGTATCGGTTTCGATAACTTCACTATATAAGTCGCCATTAAAATTTACGTGATCCATTACTTCTCCAGTAGCGTTCATTATGTATTCTTGGACCGATTGTAGAGGATTTGCTATATTACCACTAGGACACCAGGAAATCAATGTCATGTTTCCCCATTTTTTTCCATTCCTTATTAAATAACGCAAGGCATGATGAAATTTATAACTATCTGTGATACCAATATAAGCATCAGGTTTCGCTTTTCCTGTTTCAGTCGGATGCAATTTTGTATAATTGCTTGAATAAATCTTTGCTGTAGGAGTATCTGGAAGAAGTTTTCTTTTACCAAAAAGTGTGCAATAAGCATTTTCTCCAGATAATAATGACATTTCCCATTTTCCTTCTTTTTTGAGCATATATTTTTCGTAATATCTATTATATTTTGTATAAAGTTCGCTATCTAACAAAGGTTCTCCTTCTATAGTGATATATGGGCATAACGTTTTAA
>JAETTH010000199.1 GCA_021769225.1 Erysipelotrichaceae bacterium | reverse complement strand
AAAGTTTTTGACATCAATTGATTGCGAAAATCATATTGATATGTCTCAGAATATCCTAGCGGATCAATATAACTTTCTAAATTACCTTTATTATCATAAGTATATTCCGTTATAGAAAAGTCCTTATCATTGTTTGGGGAATAGTTATCTTTATCCACAATTGTAAGAGGGTTCGATAAACCGCTGAATACTTTTTCCAGATCACCTCTTTGATTATAACAATACTGTGTGTATTTTGCATTGGATGAATCTAGTTTTTCTTTAGCCAGAATCAAATTATTATTTGTATCATAAGTATAAAATCTTTCTTGATAGGTAGTCGCATCTCCAATTGCATTACTACTAAGACTAGATTTTATTACATTACCAAAAGCATCAAAATATTGCTTCTGCTCAGTAAAATACTTAGTTTCTCCTTGTTGGTCAAATTCTTTTTGAATCTTGTGAACTTGATTGGCGTTCGTATATTCATACTTTGTTAAATTACCTAAAGGATCTTCAATTTCTCTGACAACATCACGTGAGTCGTATTTATATTTTGTCGCTTTATTATTTCCATCTTTTATTACTACTGGTCTGCCTAGATAATCATATTCATAGGTTATTTTATCAATTGTTTCCCCTTCACAATCATGAAGCTTACCATAGTCATAATAGTAATACCGATCAGTATAATACTTACCGGGTTCGTATTCAGTTGCTATCGCTATAATATTTCCAGCTGAATCTTTATATTGTATGACATGAGAATAATCGTTCTCATTTAATCTAGTAGAGACTGTTATCTTTTCACAAGGGGTTCCTTGATAGGATACTATTTCATATGAAATCAGTTCTAAACCGAGTATAGTTCCATCGTTGTTGGTTACTTTATTTGAGGATACACGACCAAGAAAGTCATAACTATATTCTATTATATTAAATTCTGTTGCGCTGTCATTTAGATATTCATAATTTTTTGATATTCTATGGTTTGAATCATACTCGTATTTTTTTGACAATTTAAAATCTTGTATCTCGGCATCATATAAATATTCCTCTACAAGTTGACCAAAAACATTATATTTATATTTTAATTTGGAGCCATCTTTTAAAGTTTGGATAACTGTATTATTGGTAAAATTAATATCATTTGATTCATCGGTTCCATCTGAATTTTTTATATTTGTTATAGAACCAATTGTGTCATATGAATATTCTGTTACATGTTCGGAATC
>JAETTH010000198.1 GCA_021769225.1 Erysipelotrichaceae bacterium | reverse complement strand
TTCGCAGTTCTAAAGAATACGCGGAGTTATACTACAAAAGAATTGAAAACAAAACTCTAAAAATAAGGATAAAATATTGGGCTTGCATGCTTGGAATATATCCAATTATTCGTTACATCTCTAAACTGTAATTGTTTAAGGATTTCTGTATAATACAAATACAATACAATAAAATCAAATATCAAAAGGTATTCCGAATAATATTGGAGTCCATTAATTAGCTAATCAAAAATTTATCCATGCTATTAATCTGTGCAATTCTTACGATTTTCTTTGCACTTATTCTAAAATATCTAACAAGGAGTTTTTTTCATCCTTCAGTTATTGTTGGGTTAGCATGGGGAATCACATTGCTATTATATCTTGTAGTGGAGCATCCGTTATGGCGACTATCGCCAGAATTCCTTAACGTATTTACTTTTTGGGTAATTCCTTTTATGGTTGTTTCTTATACAGTATCATACCATCCTAACCACATTGCATATAGTACGAATAATTTATCATATAATTCTAAATTATTTAATATCCTGTTTCCATATGTAGTTATACTATCAATATTGCTAATAGTTTTATTAATTCATTATTCAGGAGGTGTAGGTGAAAATCTTCGAACATTTATGCTTGAAAAGAATAAATATCCCCTCATTATTCGAATTTTGATTGCCATTAATACTTTTACAATTATTTATAGTTTATACGCGCTCCTTCATTATGATAAAGTTGGGAAAAAACGAGTAATATTACTTATCACATTATTGATACTCATTAGTTTTCTCAAATCAGCTAAAGGAGCAATTTTTAGAATTTTTATCGGAATAGTATTTATATTATATCGAAGACAGAGTATTAATAAATCCAAGTTAATCCTAAGTACGATTATATTAGTAATTCTTCTCATACTTGTTACGGTATTTAGGAATGACTCTACTGCTCAACAAGATGATGCATTTATCAAATATCTATACATCTATATATTATCTCCTATAACTGCTTTAGACTTGCTAATCAACCCAGAGGTGAATCCTATTATTGGAACCAATGGGAGTGCCTCTTTCCCTTTTTTATTTACAGTTCTTAATATTTTTGGCTTAGATTACACATTTACGGAGAATCCAGGTTGGGTAACAGTTCCTGTATTTACTAATGCATATACGGCTATATGGGGATTTTATTCTGATTTTAATTGGGTAGGGGTTTTCATCTTCTCAATTATAATGGGATG
>JAETTH010000197.1 GCA_021769225.1 Erysipelotrichaceae bacterium | reverse complement strand
ATATAATCAATAAAAAAGGAGTGCGATATGAAAAAATATATTATAGTTTTAATTAGTTTTCTTATGGTATTGTCTTTTAGTGCATGCAGTATCTATATAAATATCGGTGATGACGATAATGATAGTTCAGCAAATCAAAATACAATCATATCAGAGTCGGATAAAGATTTAGATGAAATCGATGGAAATATTAAATCATTTACCGATAAAGTCAACATACTTGTTAAAGAAGCTGATAGTGCAGAAGTCCAGTCTACAAGAGAAAAAAGTCTTAAATTATATAGAAAAATAGATAAAAAAATTGATGATTTAGATAATAAAATCTCATCATATGAAGATAGCTTGGAGAGGATGTATGAGAATAAAGAGTTGACAAGAGCTACATATGAGAAGAAAGATAAAGAGTTGGATGATCTTGAAAATAAACTCGATAAGGCAGAAGAAAATTTAGAATTTACATTCGGGATTGATGATTAGAACTTAGATGAAAGGAATTTATATGAAAAAGAAAATACTTTTAATTTTGATTTTTCTATTTGTTTTTGTATCAATATCGGGATGTAATATAGATAATAATAGGAAAGGTTCTTCTTCACAAAATAAAATATCAGACGAAAGCAGTTCTCCCGAATTAAAAGAAATAGATAAAAATATAAAGGAATGTAAGAAAGAAGTAGATGATATTAAGCTTGGTATAGATGATTTATATCCGAGCGAAGATGAAGAAGAAAACGATGATGTACTTTATGTTTATGATTATAATATAAGCGAACTCAGTAAAAAAATCGAAACTTATAAGAGTACAGTTGAAAAATCTTATAGGAAAAAAAGTATTTCTATTGAAGAGTATCATAATAGGATTGAAAAATTGAATAAATTAAAAAAAGATCTTGATAAATCAGTAAAATCTTTAGAAAAGACATTTAATTTATGATAAAAAGAGAAGTTTAACTTCTCTTTTTTAATGTTTATAGATTATTGAATATTTTAAGTAAAAAAGAAAAAAATATTTTAGAGGTGATAATATGAAAAATAAAATTATTGGGATTATACTATGTTCTTTTTTACTTGTAGGTCTTGTTGGCTGCGGTAACAGTAACGAAACTGCAAACAATACTAATACAACGGAACAATCAGAACAAAACAGTTCCATAAAGAATGCAAATGAAACTTCAAGAATGAGTAATATTGAAAAGTTAAGTGACATTGAAGGAAGAATTGAGA
>JAETTH010000196.1 GCA_021769225.1 Erysipelotrichaceae bacterium | reverse complement strand
AATTTATTTTTCAGATAGAGTTACTATTATATTTAATCAGCATCATATTATCAATGATGGCTGGGGAGTAGCGGTTTTGTTGCAGGAGGTTGAAGAAAATTATGCTGCAATTAAGGAAAATAAGAACACTATACGATGTAAAAACTTGTATAGTAAATACATAAGAGCTATTCAATCAGGTGATTATTATGATATTGATATTGAGTATTGGACTAGAGAAATGAGCTCTCTGAAGGAAATTCCACACTTACAGATTTTTAGAGAAAATTATACAGTTGGACAACAGATAAATAATATTGAGGAAAAAAATATTATTCTCAGTAGTGAACAATATATACGCTTATTTGAAACAGCTAAGTATTATGATGTAACAGTAAGTGATATTATGCTAGGTGCTTGGCTTCAGCTTATTGGAGAATATTCTCAAAGTGAAATTACTGGTACAGCGGTTACCCTTTCTGGTAGAGAAATTCCTTTAGATAATATTGAGAATATGGTAGGGCTGTTTATAAATACAGTACCGATTTTTGTTGATTGCTTAAATGGAACTGTTGAAGAGTATGTTAATGCTATACATAAAAAAGTGCGTGATGTTAATGAGCATTGTCATATAGGATTAAGCGAAATACAGAAGCTAACTGATAGTGAAGATACTATTGTAAATACGTTATATGCATATAACCATTTTCAGGAACATACTGCAAAGGGTGAAGAATATAGGATTGAGAATGAACGATCATTTGAGAAAATTGAATATCCATTGTCTATTTTAGTTACAGAAATGGATCAGCAGATTAGTTTTAATATAAGTTATGATAAAGCTGCTTTTAATGAAAATGAGATTTGTTTTGTTGATAAGCATTATATAAATCTTTTAGCACAAATATGTGATAGAAATATTGAACATGTATCGGAGCTTGAGGTTATTACTAGTAGAGAAAAGAAAAGAATACTACATATCTTTAATGACACAAAAGATGGAAGTTATCCTACTGATAAGATGTTCCATACATTGTTTTCTGAAACAGTACAAAAATATCCTGATAATTTAGCAGTAACTTATGAACCTGGAGAGCAAGAATCGAAAGCTTTATTATCGCAAAAATATACATACTCTCAGTTAGATGAAATATCTGATCGGATTGCTTCATTATTAGTTTCAATGGGAATTGAAAAAGGTATGATCGTTCCTATAATTGTTGATAGAAATGCAGATATTATAGTAAGCATAT
>JAETTH010000195.1 GCA_021769225.1 Erysipelotrichaceae bacterium | reverse complement strand
AAGGCATGAAATAGATATTTAAAAAATTCACATCAAAAATCTTGTTAACTTGAGATTTCAACGTATTCATGTCCAAGCTAGTATACCAGAACACCTAATTACATTTCACGTACTATTCCTTTACTTTAAGAAATTTCCAAGGATTATATGCGTAAGATGTTAGAACTCCATATTGATAATTGTCGAAACCTAAAATATATTGAATTATATCAACTAACCACTTACCGCTCTTTAGCTCACAAATCCGTAAATTTATATTATAACTTATCCAATACACTAATTTTTATTAAATTCCAGACATTAGTAACATATAACTTTTAAAATCATAAAACTCACTTATAATACATTCTTTATAATCTTCAAATTTTAATAAAAATATCATTACTAATATATCGACTTTTCCGTTGTGAATAGTCTAATTTTTTCTATAAAGCTAAACACAAGCACAGTTATATCGCTTTTAACAAAAGTTATACCACTCACTATTTTAACATTGCTTCTAAAACTTATTAAATATAATTTTATTCTAAAATTCCACGGTCACAAATAGGTTCTTAATCGATTTTGGGCAAAGGAAAATGGTCAGACAGGATAAAGCTTTAGTTAGCGTTTTATTCTACATGCTTCTTTGTATAGATATTCTATATCTCCCCTAAACCGAGTAAGAACCCGAAAATAACAAGGTTCTCTTTAAATAGACTTTTTTCATTAGAAAATAAGCCTTTTTATATCTGCCTCGAACAATCAGTTAAATCATTTAACTAGGCCTTTTCAATATTAACCTTCTGAATATCAAATGAAAAGCGCGTAAACCCCATAAAGAACATCATCAAGATTTTTGTTATACTGCATTCTACTCATTATTATTAATATCCTTTCGGTTCATATATTTCGGGTGTATAGTAAATCACCTTTGTACCGTCATTTTCAAACTCAAATGGAATGTGCATTAAATCTCGCATTGCCAAGCGCACAGAGTCCTGATAATCAGGCTGTACATAAAAAACAAGAAATCCACCGCCACCAGCCCCCAGCAACTTCCCTCCCAACGCACCGGCACCTATCCCCTTATCGTACAGTTCATCAATACTGCTATTAGACACTGCAGAACCAATCTGTCGCTTCAACTTCCAAGTGTAATCAAGCATTCGTCCGAAATCATCAAGATCTGCATTTACATCTGTCAAAACACGTTCAGCTTCATCAACTAACGTCAGCATTTCTTTTAACTGTACA
>JAETTH010000030.1 GCA_021769225.1 Erysipelotrichaceae bacterium | reverse complement strand
ATTTGTTGCTCTTCTTTTATTTCTACAATGTCCTGCTTCATCATTTGTTGCTCTTCTTTTATTTCTACAATGTCCTGCTTCATCATTTGTTGCTCTTCTTTTATTTCTACAATGTCTTGCTTCATTACTTGTTGCTCTTGCAGCATTTTTTGCTGTGTCTGTTCCATACGATTTTGTCTTTCTTTAATGGCTCCTACATCCTCTTTAATATATAATACTTCCCCTAATATTTTATTTAAAATTTCTTCCATAATTTACCTCCTCTCTTAAAAGATTTCCCTCTTTATCTGTATTGAAGTATAAATTATATTTTTCAATTTGTCAATATTATTTGACAAATTATGTCAGAAAACTTTTTGACTTTTTTCGACAAATTCAACTACATATTCCTTAGCTTATATTCTAGTCCAGTATTTCGTTTCTTCATATCTGCATTTTGGATCATAAAGCTTACAATATTTTCAGGTCCAATTAAAACCAATAATTTTTTTGCTCTTGTAATTCCAGTATAAAGTAAATTTCTAGTAAGAAGCATAGGAGAAGATGGTGATAAAGGTATGATTACAACATCAAACTCACTTCCGTTGTGCTTTATGAATGGTAATAGCATAAGCAGGTTCAATTTGTTCTAACTCTGAATATGCATACCATACCAATTTTCCATCATCAAATTCTATTTTTACTTGTTTATTTAGCTCACTAATATTTTTCACAGTTCCTAATTCACCATTAAAAACTCCACTTCCATTTTCATATACAGGCTCTCTTTTCTCCCAATAAATATCATAATTATTTTTAATTTGCATTACGCGATCCCCGAATACGATATACAAAACCAGAATTTTGTTTTTCAATCTCTCCATCTCGATGTGGATTTAATTCTTCTTGAAGTGCAATGTTTAATTCTTTTGTTCCCAATTTTCCTTTTTTAGTAGGAGATAATACTTGTATATTTTTGAAAAAGTCATAATCTCCAAAATTCTTTAGTCTTTCTTTTGACAAACTTAATACTTGAGAAACAATTTGTTCTTGATTAGTTTCTTTAATATAAAAGAAGTCTTCTTTATGTTTTTCTTCTCCTTCTTCTACTTTAGATAGAAACGATTTTCCTTCATTAACTCTATGGGCATTTAATATAATTTTACTTTCTGCAGCTTGTCTAAAAATCTTATCCAATACAATGGTACAAACTTTTTCTGAACGAATCAAATCTTTTAATACATTTCCAGGTCCTACAGAAGGAAGCTGATCAACATCACCTACTAATACCAGTTTAGTTCCTTGATAAATTGCTCTTACTAGATAATTCATTAGAAAAATATCTACCATTGACATTTCATCTACAATAATTAAATCTGCATCAATTGGTGCAACATCATAATCAGTTTCAATCTTTCCATCTTCTTCAAATTTTCCAATTTCCAATAGGCGATGAAGTGTTTTAGCTTCTTCTCCTGTTGTTTCTGTCATTCTCTTAGCTGCTCTTCCTGTTGGAGCACAAAGAATTGGTTTCATGCCATGGAACTTATATATTTCTATCATTGTTTTTATAATCGTTGTTTTTCCTGTACCTGGCCCTCCTGTGACAATACAAACATTATTCTCATTTACTGCATTAACAGCTTCTTTTTGCTTTTCTGATAACTTAACGCTAGTTACTTTTTCCATCTTCTGAATTTCTTTTTCAAATTTATCAATATACTTTATATTTTTGGCACGATTTAAAGCAACAATTTTTTCTGCTACATTTAACTCTGCTTTATAAAATGGATATAAATAAACCCATTCTTCTAACTCTTGCTCTCTATTTTCTCTTTGCTCAATAATTATCTCACCTTTTGCCTTAAGGAAAATTAAGTTATTATCTATTTCATCTTGAGAAACCCCTAACAAATCCATCACATATTTTTCCAAATTAAGTTTTAAAGTCGTTGTATGTCCGTTATACGATATCTTATTTAATGCATATTTAATTCCACTACGAATTCTCTTATCATTATTATAGCTAAATCCTAAATTCATCGCCATTTTATCAATTTTTACAAAATCAACATTACGAATCAAATCTACTAAAAGATATGGATTTTCCTCTATTTCATTAATTGCATTATTACCTAATGCCTTATAAATTTTCTTACTATTTTCTGCTCCAATTCCAAACTTATCTAAATAACCAACAATCTGCCATAAGTCCCAATTTTCATTAAATTCTTCTGCCATCTCTAGTGCTTTTTCTTTACTAATTCCTTTAATTCTAGCTAATTTCTGAGGCTCAAATTTAAAAATACTAACCGTTTCTTCTCCAAAAGTCTCTATAATTTTTCTAGCAGTTGCTGGACCAATTCCTTTAATAACACCATTTGATAAATATCTTTCTAAACTTTCTAATGTTTGTGGCATAATTTTTTCAAAAGTTTCTACTTTAAATTGCTCACCATAATCTTTATGAACTACGAAATTTCCCACAACCTTTAAAGTATCACCCACATTAATAAAAGGTAAATATCCAACACAAGTAATAACCTCGTCCTCAACTGTTTCAATTACTGCTATTGTATAACTATTCACTTCATTTTGATAAATAATATCTGTAACTTCGCCTTGTAATTCCAAAATAAAAATCCTCTTTTCTGTGCTCTAATAGTTAAACTATATCACATCAAGAGGACTTTATTCAAGTTCCTATCAAAGAAATGTATTATCTTTCTTCTACACATTTCCCTTTATAAATTTTTGATCTCTTGGAATTGCATTTGGATAAATCTTTCGCATAAACTCACTATCATAATGTTTATCCAAAAACTCTTCAAAAGCATTACTTGCTTTTATATTATTTCTTCTTTCTTCTTCACGGATTGCTGCGCAAGTTGAAATTCCCATATCAAACACCATAAAGCCTATCAAAATCCATGTAATAACAAATCCAGCTTTATTGGGAATAGATTCAATAAATCTAGATAAATTAGGATAAATTAATTTCACCCAAAATAAACCTAAAATTCCCCAAGCAATCCCATACATCAGACTTGTCCTACCTGCAATATTAAATGGTAAATTACTATACTCCCAAGATACTGTACCAAAAGCAATCTCTTGAAACTTACTACATATATATTCAAAGGCAGCTCCTAGTACCATACTATACAAAAAAATCCAGATATTCTTCGCATCTTTTACTTTATCAAGTGCAATTGTAACTAGCACAGCTCCAAATCCATAAACTGGATTAAAAGGTCCGTAAATAACACCTGCTCTACTCTCTATTCTTCTTAAAACAATAATACAGACAATTGTCTCAATTACAACACCTATAAAACATCCTATAAAAAACACCCAAAACAATTTATAAAAATTTAATCCTTCTGCAAAGTGTCTTGTTTTTTCTTTCTGCTCTATTTCTTTTTCTATAACCTTTTCTTCCATCCTCTTTTTTCCTATCTTTCTTTTCTCCTTTTATATTATACTAATCTTAAAAGAAAGCGTCAAGAATTTACTCAAATATTAAGAAAGATATAAGAAAAAATTTAAGATTGATTAATATTATCAATAATTTCTTTACATTCATGCCAATTTGTTACTTTAATTTCTGGATAATCTTTCTGCATTTTTTCTAATATTTCTTTCGTTGTATCTTTTGAGCCTAAATCGGCTACAATCACATCTTTTACATTTTCCTCATTTCCATATAAAAAACGAAAAAGAACTGATCGCAAAAATCCCTCTATTTTATTTTCTTGATTTCTAACTGCAATAATAAAATAAATACCATCTGATTTTAATCTTGTATAAGTAAATATGTAAAGAACATTTTTAATGATTTCAATAAAGCCATAGATTGCTAAAGTCCAAAGAATTGTATTTAGGATAAATTCAACCATTTTCTTCTCCTCCTATAGCATATTATATGAAGTAAAATGATATCCTGTGAAAAAGAAAATGGCATAAAAAAAGAGACAGTTTTATCTACTGCCTACTTTTTTATATGATTAAACTAATTCTAGAATAACAACTTCAGCTGCGTCTCCTCTTCTTGGTCCTTCTTTTATAATTCTAGTATATCCGCCAACTCTGCCAGCATATTTTTCTGCTAATTCTCCAAATAGTTTACCAGGTAAATCTACCTTGTTTCCTTCACTATCACTAACTTTGTTTAGCTTTCTCATCATTTTTCTTCTAGCATTTAATCTAGATGGCATATCTTTCTTTCTGTCTTCTTCAACTGTTTCTCTTACAACTCTTAGATATTCTTTACCATTTTTGCTTTTTACTAATTCAGTAACTTTATTTCCTTTGCTATCTAATTTAGCACGAGAAACTTTTACTTTTACTGTTTCATAATTATCTTTTTCTTTAATTCCTAAAGCAATTAAACTATCAACAATTGATTTTACTTCTTTTGCTCTAGCTTCAGTTGTTTCAATTCTTCCATGCATCAATAAATCACTTGCTTGGCATTTAAGCATTGCTAATCTAATATCAGTTTTCTTGCCTAACTTTCTATTTCTTGCCACGGCTTTGTTCCCTCCATTTCTTTTCTAGTAATTATTCTTCTTCTTTGGCGAAATCTAAGTCTAATGAATGTAATTTATTTGTTACTTCATCTAATGATTTCTTTCCTAGATTTCTTACTTTCATCATTTCACTTTCAGTTTTATTTGTTAAATCTTCAACTGTTGATATTCCAGCTCTTTTTAAACAATTGAATGATCTTACAGATAATTCTAAGTCTTCAATTGACATTTCTAGAACTTTTTCTTTCTTTGATTCTTCTTTTTCAATCATAACTTGTGTATGTTTTGTTGTTTCAGACAAATCAATAAATAGTTCTAAATGACCTGTCATAACTTTTGCTGCTAAACTTAATGCTTCATATGGTTTTAGACTACCATCTGTCCAAACTTCGATTGTTAATTTATCATAATCTACCATTTGTCCAACTCTTGTGTTTTCAACAGTATAGTTAACTTTCTTAACTGGTGTGTAAATAGAATCAATTGGTAATACATTAATTGCTTGATCTGGTTTTTTGTTCTTTTCTGCTGTATTATATCCTCTTCCCATATCTACAGTCATTTCCATTTGAAGGCTTCCACCTTCTGCAACTGTCGCAATATGTAAATCTGGATTTAATATTTCTACAGAACTATCTGTAATAATATCTCCAGCAGTAACATTTCCCTCACCTTTGAAATCAATACGAATAATTTTTTCTTCATTCTCGTTAAGTTTTAATCTAACATTTTTTAAGTTAAGAATAATTTCTGGTACATCTTCTACTACATTTGGTATGCTTGAAAATTCATGTACAATACCTTCTATTTTAACACTTGTGATTGCTGAACCTGGAAGTGAAGATAATAAAATTCTTCTTAAAGAATTTCCAATTGTTACTCCATATCCTCTTTCTAATGGTTCACAAACGAATTTTGCATAGTTCTTTTCATTGTCCATTTCTAAGCATTTAATATTTGGCTTTTCAAATTCTATCATTTTTACCTCCCTAGAAATAACTACCCTTTTTGTTATTTCACTTTAAAATAAACTTTGACTTGTTTTTTGTCATATTTATTTGTAACAATTAATTACTATTTAGAGTAAAGCTCTACGATTAAATGCTCTTCTACTGGTAGGTCAACATCTTCTCTAGATGCTAATGATACTACTTTACCACTTAATTTTTCTGCTTCTTTTTCAAGCCATGCTGGAACAGGTCTTGAAGCATTTACTTCTACATTTTCTTTGATAATTGGAGAATCTTTTTTAATTTCTCTTACAGAAATAACATCCCCTGCTTTTACTAAGTAAGATGGAATATTTACTTTCTTTCCATTTACATCAAAGTGACCATGTGTTACAAGCATTCTAGCTTGTGCTCTTGATGCTGCAAATCCTAATCTGTATACAACATTATCTAATCTACTTTCTAGGATTTGTAATAAGTTATCACCAGTGATTCCTTTTTTGTTAGAAGCCATTTCAAAATATTTTCTGAATTGTTTTTCTCCTACTCCATAGAATGATTTTGTTTTTTGTTTTTCTCTTAACTGTGTTCCGTATTCAGATAGTTTCTTCTTTTTTTGTCCATTTTGTCCAGGTGCATAATTTCTTCTAGAAATACTGCATTTATCTGTGTAACATCTTGAACCTTTTAAGAATAACTTTTGTCCTTCTCTACGGCAAATACGGCATTGTTCGTCTTTATATCTTGCCATTTTTTCTTTACACCTCTCTTAAAATAATTTCTAAATTTCTATTTTCTATACTCTTCTTCTTTTTGGTGGTCTGCATCCGTTATGAGGAATTGGTGTTACATCTTTGATAACACTAATTTCTAAACCTGCTGATTGAAGTGATCTGATAGCAGCTTCACGTCCTGAACCAGGTCCTTTTACATATACTTCTACAGATTTTAATCCATGTTCCATAGCAGCTTTAGCAGCTGTTTCTGCAGCTTCTCCAGCAGCAAATGGTGTAGATTTTCTTGAACCTTTAAATCCAAGTTCTCCTGCACTTGCCCAAGATATTACATTTCCTTGAACATCTGTAATTGTAACGATTGTATTGTTAAAACTAGAATGAATATGTGCTGCACCTTTATCAATGTTTTTTCTATCTCTTCTTCTAGTTACAGTTTTCTTTGTTACATTTTTTGTAGCCATCTTTTAGAATTCCCTCCTTAATTATTTCTTGCTTTTACTTACTAATTTTCTTGGACCTTTTCTGGTACGAGCATTAGTTTTAGTTCTTTGTCCTCTAACTGGAAGACCTTTTCTATGTCTTAATCCTCTGTAGCATCCAATTTCTGTTAATCTTTTAATGTTTAATGCTACTTCTCTTCTTAGGTCACCTTCTACCTTAAGTTCTTTTTCATCCATTACTTTTCTAATAGCTCCGACTTGATCATCTGTTAAGTCTTTTACTCTTGTATCTGGATTAACACCAGCTTTTGCTAGTATTTCTTGTGAAGTTGGTAATCCTATTCCATAAATGTATGTAAGTCCTATTTCTACTCTTTTTTCTCTAGGTAGATCTACTCCTGCTATACGAGCCATAAATTTTAGCACCTCCAAAATTTTTTGTTCTTTTTGTTTTTCTAAAAATCCTTTAATTTGAAATGTACTTAAATAAAATCTTTTTGCATATTTTATTTTAAGCAGTAATTAAATTTTTTTAGACATATATATAAACACAAATCCGATATGAAACCCTTTAATTTCTTAAAGTTTTCCAGCCGCTACCGTAACTTGTGTTAATATCAATAATACTTTTTAATTATCCTTGTCTTTGTTTGTGTTTTGGATTTTCACAGATTACTCTGATAACCCCTTTTCTTTTAATAATTTTGCATTTTTCACATATTTTCTTTACTGATGGTCTTACTTTCATTTTTTTCGCCTCCTGTAATTTACTAATATTATCTATTTTGTTTAGCAATTATGGTGCTTGATGTCAGATGTAAGAAATTACAGGCTAAATGAAATTTCACATCTCACTAAAACACCACAACTTGCTAAAATGCTATACAATATATTTTATTTACCTCTCCATGTGATTCTTCCTTTTGTTAAGTCATATGGAGAAAGCTCTACTTTTACCTTATCTCCTGGCAATATTTTGATATAATTCATTCTAAGTTTTCCTGAAATATGTGCTAGAACTTGATGTCCATTTTCAAGTCTTACCTTAAAATTTGTATTTGGTAGAGTTTCTTCTACTATACCTTCTACCTCAATAACTTCCTCTTTTGCCACCTTTTTCTTCCCCCTTAGAGCATAAATTACCCATTTTTAACATTAGCTTTTATATTATACAATCTTTTTATAGTATTGTCAATACTTCCGGCTCATTTTCTGTAATTAAAATTGTGTTTTCATAATGTGCGCTATTTTTTCCATCTTCTGTTACAATTGTCCATCCATCATCTAGTTCTAAAATTTCATCACTACCAGCCATAACCATTGGCTCAATTGCTAGAGTCATACCAGGTTCTAATCTTATTCCTCTTCCTGCTTTACCATAGTTTGGAATTCCTGGATCTTCATGCATTTGTCTGCCAATTCCATGTCCTTGAAATTCTTTTACTACATTATATCCATGGCTTTCTACATATTCCCCAATTGCATGACAAATATCTCCCAAACGATTCCCTTTTTTGGCATATTGGATTCCTTCAAAAAAGGCTTGTTTTGTAACTTCTACTAATTTTTTTGTTTCCTTATCTACATTTCCTACTAAATAAGTTCTTGCACAATCACCATTAAATCCATCTTTATAGGCTACTAGATCTACACTCAAAATGTCTCCGTCTCTTAAAATAGCTTTTTTAGATGGAATTCCATGAATAACTTCATCATTAATAGAAGCACAAATAGATCCAGGAAAATTAGGAACACCTTTTACACCACTTGGATATCCCTTTTCTGCAGGAATTGCTCCATATTTTCTCATTGTTTCTTCTGCTATTTTATCTAATTCCCATGTAGAAATTCCAGGCTTTATAGCTTCTTCTACTGCTTTTTGAGCTAAAGCTGCAATTCTACATGCTTCTTTCATTTTTTCTATCTCACTTTTTGATTTAATCGTTACCATTTTTTTCTTCCTCCAATACTTTTATTTTACTACAAAAAGCTCAGAAAATCAATTATTAAAAAGGGTTTTTATTGTATTTGTAGGTAACTAAAAACAAAAGAAGTACCCTTCTCAAATTTAAGGTACTTTTCTTGTCTTAATTCCTTTTTCATATGTTAATTCAAATATACATTTCCTTCTATGTCTTCATATTCTCCTCTGATAGAGAAATTAATTTTTATCATCCTCAGAAATATCATTATATATTTTTGATATAGCATACACCCTTTCTACTAATTTGTCGTTACTGATGACAATACATTAATTTCTACTATTGTTTTGCTAGTTCCTGATTTATCATAATATTTTAAGTAATAAACTCCTTCTCTTACTTTTTCAATAGTATAAACATCTTTTTGATTACTTCCATATCCAATTGTAGCTGAATCTCCCACAAGTTTTTCTATAATTATTTCTCCATTACTATTTAAAACAGCTCCCCCATCTTCCGATTTTAAATATTCAATAAACTCTAATTCACCATTTTCTTGTTTCTTTGCAAAAAAGTCTACATGCTTTGCATCTATTTGTTCCTTCACTGTTTCGTGCATTGTCTCTTCCTTTGCCTGTATGGCTTTACCAACAAGTCCTTCTGGTCCGAAGTACCATAGAAAGCGTAATTCCTGCTAAAATAATTAAAATAATAATTGTAATAATTAATGCTATTAAAGTAATACCGCGATTTTTTCTCATTATTTTTTCCCCCTTTTATTTCTTAAGCAAATTATATCTTAACATGTTCTATTTTGCAATAAAAATTTTTTACTATTTTTCTTGGTTCTTCTTTAAATATTCTTTTACTTGATAAGCAATGTCCTCTGCAGTTCTATCAGAATGAATATTCCATTTTACTGTATACAATATATCTTGTGATTTATAATATTGAATTAACTTTTCTGAAATCTGATGATAAGTTTCCAATCTTTGCTTTACAGTCTCTTCTTTATCATCTTCTCTTCTTACTAATTTCGTCCCACATAAGTCACAAATTCCTTCCACTCTTGGTGGTTTAAATTCTATGTTATAAATTGCTCTACAATCTTTATTAGGACAAGTAATTCTTTTGGAAATTCGATCAATAATATCTTGATCAGACAAATCTAATTCTACTGCAATATTTACTTTTTTGCCTTGCTCTTTAAAAAATTCATCTAATGCAATGGCTTGAGATTTTGTCCTTGGGAATCCATCCAAAATTGCCCCATTTTCACAATCTTTTTCTTGTAATCTTTTTTCTATTAGACGAATAGCAAGCTCATCTGGGACAAGCAATCCTTGTGATACATATTTTTCTATTTCTTTTCCAATCTCTTGTTGCTTACTAATATAACTTCGAAAAATTTCTCCACTTGAAATATGAACCACTCCAAGTTCATTTGACAAAAGTTTTCCAACCGTACCTTTTCCGTGAACCCGGTTTTCCAAGCATAATAATAAACATATTCTTTCCTCCTACCTTTTCTCTGCCTTTATTATATCTCACCGAAAAACTTCCTGCAATTATTTTAGACAAATTTAACAACTTTTATAATTCCTATATACAAAAAAATTAGAAGTAATAATTTTTACTTCTAATTTTCTATTTTTCTTTATTTATCAAATTCTTTTCTACTCTAAGAATCCTTTGTAATGTCTCATAACAAGTTGTGATTCTAATTGTTGAACTGTCTCTAATGCAACACCTACAACAATTAAAATAGATGTACCACCAAATGCAATATTAAGAGTTGTAAATCTTAATAGCATTGGTAAAATAGCAATAACAGCTAAGAATAATCCACCAAACCATGTTAATTTTGAAATAATGGATGATAAATAATCTGTTGTTGGTTTTCCAGCTCTAATACCTGGAATAAAACCACCATTTTTCTTAATATTATTTGACACTTCAGCAGGATTAAATGTTACATAAGTATAGAAGAAAGTAAATCCCACAATCAATACTAAGTAAACAATTGCATTTGCTATAGAATAACCAATTCCTACATTTGATGAAGATGTAGCAATTGAGAATTTATATAGACCTGCTAAAAATCCTGTTTGAGTTGCAATATCTTTTACAAACATTTGAATAATCATAGCTGGGAAAGTCATAAATGATGAAGCAAAAATAACTGGCATTACACCTGCCATAGCAAGTTTTAATGGAATATGAGTATTTTGTCCTCCATACATTTTTCTTCCTACTACTTTTTTTGCATATTGTACAGGAACTCTTCTTTCTGCTTGTTGTACAAATACAACACCAGCAACTAAAATAATTGCTCCGATAATAACTCCAATTGCTGTTAAAAGACCTGTTGTACTAAATACTCCATTTACAAAAATTAAATTCCAAATAGTAACAACTGCACCTGGTAAACCTGAAATAATACCAATGAAAATAATCATAGAAATACCATTTCCGATTCCTTTATTTGTAATCTGATCTCCAAGCCACATTAATAATGCTGTTCCTGCAACAAGTGATAAAATAACTAAAGCACCTGTTAAGAAACCTTCACCAATGAAGATTCCTGAAGATTTATATGATAAATATAATCCAGTTGCTTCTATGATTGCTAAGATGATTGTAACAATTTTAGTATATTTATTCATTTTGTTACGACCTTCTTCTCCTCCCTCTTTAGCTAATCTCTCTAAAGCAGGGATTACCATACCAAGTAACTGCATAACAATTGTTGCAGTAATATATGGACTAATTGTCATAGCAAAAATAGAAAATCTAGAAAATGCACCACCAGAGATAATATCAATTAAGCCTCCTAAACCTTCAGCTGAAGAAGACATTGCCTCATTTAAAGCAACAACATCTACCCCTGGTACTGTGATAAAACATCCAAAACGAAATACAATAATTAATACTAATGTGTATAATAATTTTTTTCTAACATCTGGTGTTTTTAGTGCGTTTTTGATTGTTTTAAACAATTAAATCACCTCTGCCTTTCCGCCTAAAGCTTCAATTTTCTCTTTAGCAGACTTTGTGAATTTTACAGCTCTCACATTTAGTTTTTTCTCTAATTTACCAGTACCTAAAACTACAATACCATCATTTTCTTTTCTAATGATTCCTTCTTTTAATAATGTTTCTGCAGAAACATCTGTAGCTTCTGACTTATTAAGCATTGTTAAAGTTACTTCTGTGTAGTTTTTAGCATGAATATTAGTAAATCCTCTTTTTGGTAATCTTCTATATAATGGTGTTTGACCACCTTCAAAACCTCTTCTTACTCCACCACCAGATCTAGCTTTTTGTCCTTTATGACCTCTACCTGAAGTTTTTCCAAGTCCTGATCCAACTCCACGTCCAACTCTTGTTCTAGTTTCTTTTGGCATAGCTGGTTTTAATTCATCTAATTTCATTGTGAATTACACCTCCTTAATTTGATTTTTCGTTTCGTTTATTCAAAATTATAGTATATCTTCTACTTTTTTTCCTCTAATTTTAGCAATTTGTTCTGCTGTTCTCATATTTTTTAAACCATCTAAAGTAGCATAAACAACATTTCTTGGATTATTAGTTCCAATAACTTTTGTTCTAATGTCTTTATATCCTGCAAGTTCTAGAACAGGTCTTACGCTTCCTCCTGCAATAACTCCAGTACCTTCTGCAGCTGGTTTTAACATAACATGAGCACTTCCAAATTCTCCTACATATTCATGAGGAACTGTTGTCCCAACAACTGGAACTTCAATTAAATTTTTCTTAGCTTCTTCAATTGCTTTTTTGATAGCATCTGGAACTTCTGCTGCTTTACCGTTACCTACACCAACATGTCCTGCACCATCTCCAACAACTACAACTGCGCTAAATCTAAAAGTTCTACCACCTTTAACAACTTTTGCAACTCTGTTAATGGCTACAACTTTTTCTTTTAATTCGTTTGTATTTTCTTCCATTGGTTAATCTTTTCCCTCCTTCTTAGAATTCTAGTCCTGCTTCTCTTGCAGCTTCTGCTAATTCTTTTACAACTCCGTGATAAACATATCCACCTCTATCAAATACTACTGTTTTGATATTTTTTTCAAGAGCTTTTTTAGCAATTAGTGCACCTAATTCTTTAGCAGCTACTTTATTAGCATGTTTTTCTTTAATTTCTTTATCTAATGTAGACGCTGCTACTAATGTATTAGCTGCTACATCATCGATAATTTGAACATAAAGATTTGTATTACTTCTATATACACATAATCTTGGTCTCTCTGCAGTACCACTGATTTTTGTACGTACTCTTACATGTCTTCTTTCTCTTTGTTCTTTTCTATCTATTTTTTTGATCAATTTTCTCACCTCAATTTTGATTAATTTCAAAAATTAGATTTTAAATCTATTTCTTACCTGCTTTTCCTTCTTTACGTCTAATTACTTCGTCGCTATACTTGATTCCTTTTCCTCTATATACTTCAGGTGGTCTCTTTGTTCTTAATACAGCTGCTGTTTGACCAACTAATTCTTTATCAATACCTCTTACGATAATTTGATTTGGATTTGGTAAGTCAAATGTAATTCCTGCTGGAGCTTCAAATTTAACAGGATGTGAATAACCTAAGTTTAATACTAAATTATTTCCTTGTTTTTGTGCTCTATATCCAACACCATTGATTTCTAGTGTTTTAGAAAATTCTTTACTTACACCTTCAATCATATTATTAATTAATGTTCTTGAAAGTCCATGTAAACTTACATTTTCTGGTTCGTCATTTAGTCTTTTTACAGTTAAAACACCATTTTCAAGACTTAATGACATATTTTTATGTATATCTCTTTCTAATGTTCCTTTAGGTCCTTTTACAGTAATATGATTTCCATCAATTTTAACTTCAACACCTTCTGGTACTGTAATAGGTTTATTTCCTATTCTTGACATTTTGCATTTCCCTCCTTCTTGACTATTTTTATATTACCATACATAAGCTAGAACTTCTCCGCCCATGCCTTCTTTTCTTGCTTCACGATCTGTTTTAATTCCTTTTGATGTAGAAATTAAAGCAATTCCAAGACCATTTAATACTTTTGGTAATTCTTCACAAGATGCATAAACTCTTAATCCCGGTTTACTAATTCTCTTTAATCCAGAAATTACTCTTGTACCTTTTTCATCATATTTTAGAGCAATTCTTATAATACCTTGATTATTCTCACTCTTTATTTCCTCATAAGATTTGATATATCCTTCTTGAAATAGAATATTAGCAATTGCTAATTTCATATTAGATGCAGGAACATCAACAGTCTTATGTTTTGAACTATTTGCATTTCTAATTCTTGTTAACATATCTGCGATTGGATCTGTAACGTTCACTTTATTTTACCTCCTTTTTTCTATATTTCTTCTTACCAGCTTGCTTTTTTAACACCAGGGATTTCACCTTTGTGTGCTAATTCTCTAAAGCATACACGGCAAATACCATATTTTCTGATATAGGCATGAGGTCTTCCACAGATTTTACATCTGTTGTAGGCTCTTGTACTATACTTTGGTGTTCTTTGTTGTTTTATTTTTAAAGATTTTTTAGCCATCTTTGAATATTTCCTCCTTAAATTAAAATTTATTTAGCAAATGGCATTCCAAGAAGTGTTAATAATTCTTTTGCTTCCTCATCTGTCTTAGCAGTTGTAACAAAAATGATATCCATACCTCTCAACTTATCAACTTTGTCATATTCGATTTCTGGGAATATTAATTGTTCTTTAATACCCATTGAATAATTTCCTCTTCCATCGAATGAGTTACTTGAAACTCCTCTAAAATCTCTAACTCTTGGAAGTGCTACATTGAAAAATTTGTATGCAAAATCATACATTTTTTCTGCTCTTAATGTAACTTTGCAACCAACATTTACTCCTTCTCTTAATTTAAAAGCAGCAATTGCTTTCTTTGCCTTTGTTACAATTGGTTTTTGCCCTGTAATGATTGTTAAATCATTGATAGCATTATCTAATGCTTTTGGATTATCTTTTATATCTCCAAGACCAATGTTAATTACAATTTTATCAAGTTTTGGAACTTGCATAACTGATTTATAACCAAATTTCTTCATTAATGCTGGGATTACTTCTTTCTCATATTGTTCTTTTAATGTTTCCATGAATAATGAATCCTCCTTTCTTCTACTTTAATTTTGCACCGCATTTTTTACAAATACGAACTTTTTCTTCTTTTTCTATTTGATAACCGATTCTGGTAGTTTTTCCACATTTTGGGCATACTACATTAACTTTACTGCTATGAATTGCACACTCAACTGGAATAATTCCACCTTCTTCACCTTGTTTTCTAGGTTTAACATGTTTTTTTCTAACATTAACACCTTTTACTATAATTTTTTGTGTTTTTGGTATTACTTCTAAAACTTCACCTGTTTTTCCTTTATCATTACCTGATAAAACTTTAACAGTATCACCTTTTTTGATTCTCATATCTTTCTTTTCACCTCTTCTTCTTAAAGAATATCTTTTAGAAATTATAAAACTTCTGGTGCTAGAGATAATATTTTCATATAATCTCCATCTCTTAATTCTCTTGCTACTGGCCCAAAGATACGTGTTCCTCTTGGAGTTTTATCATCTCTGATAATAACAGCTGCATTTTCATCAAATCTTACATATGATCCATCAGCTCTTCTTGTAGGTTTCTTTGTTCTTACAACAACTGCTTTAACAACGTCACCTTTTTTTACCATACCCATTGGAGCAGCTGATTTAACAGATGCAACGATAACATCACCAATACCAGCATATTTTCTATAAGATCCACCTAAACAACGAATGCACATAATTTCTTTTGCACCAGTGTTGTCGGCTACTTTTAATATTGATTGTTGCTGTACCATTTTAATTAGTACCTCCTTTTTTCATTTTATTTAATAACTGCCTTTTCTACAACTTCAACAACTCTCCATCTTTTATCTTTGGATAGAGGTCTTGTTTCCATTACTTTTACCTTGTCTCCGATTTGGCATACATTTTCTTCATCGTGTGCTTTTAGTTTATATGTTCTTTTTACAATTTTTCCATATAAATCATGCTTTACTCTAGTTTCAACTGCTACAACTACTGTTTTATCCATTTTATTTGATGTAACTGTACCAATCATTACTTTACGAAGATTTCTTTCTTCCATTAGACTTCTCCTTTCTAGCTATTATTTATTCTCTGCTTTTGCTTCTTCAAGTTCTCTTTCTCTTAAAACAGTTTTAATTTTAGCTATTGTCTTTTTCACTTCTTTAATTTTCATTGGATTATCTAATCCATTTGTAGCTAAACTAAATCTTAATTTAAATAGTTCAGATTTTAGTTCATCTAATTCTTTTTCTAAGTCTGGTGAAGACATTTCTCTAATTTTATTTATCTTCATCACTATCACCTACCTCACTTGTTACTTCTTTAGCAACAAATTTTGACTTTACAGATAGTTTGTTCATAGCTAATCTTAAAGCCTCTCTAGCTGTTTCTTCTGGTACTCCAGCAATTTCAAACATTACTCTACCTGGTTTAACAGGTGCTACCCAAAATTCTACAGCTCCTTTACCTTTACCCATACGAGTTTCAGCTGGTTTTCTTGTAATTGGTTTGTCTGGGAATATTTTAATCCAAACTTTACCACCTCTTTTAATGTAACGAGTCATAGCAACACGGGCTGCTTCAATTTGATTTGAAGTAATAAGTCCTGCCTCTAGTGCTTGAAGACCATATTCACCATCTGTAACTCTGTTTCCTCTTGTTGCTTTACCTCTATTTCTACCTTTTTGCATTTTTCTAAATTTTGTTCTTTTTGGCATTAATGGCATTATTTGTCTCCTCCTTCCACTTTATCCTTTTTTGTTGGAAGAACTTCACCTTTATAAATCCAAACTTTAACACCTGTTTTACCATAAGTTGTATTTGCCTCTGCAAATCCATAATCGATATCAGCTCTTAATGTTTGAAGTGGTATAGTACCTTCTTTATAGAACTCAGTTCTAGCCATATCAGCTCCACCAAGTCTTCCAGATACTGAAGTTTTAATACCTAAAGCACCTGCTTTCATTGTTTTTTGCATACATTGTTTCATTGCACGTCTGAATGAAATTCTTCTTTCTAGTTGAGAAGCAATATTTTCTGCTACTAATTGAGCATCTAAATCAATATTTTTTACCTCAACAATATTTAAGTTTACTTCTTTTCTAATCATTTTTTGTAATTCTGCTTTTAAACTTTCTGCAAAGTTTCCACCTTTACCTATTACTAGACCTGGTTTTGCAGTATATACATTTACTTTAACAAATTTAGCTGTTCTTTCAATCTCAATTTTTGAAATACCGCTAACATATAATTTTTTCTTAACATATTCACGGATTTTATGATCTTCTACTAAATAATCAGCAAAATCTTTTGAGTTTGCGTACCATTTTGAATCCCAATCTTTAATAACACCAACTCTTAATCCATGTGGATGCATTTTTTGTCCCATGCTAAAAATCCTCCTTTCTTAACCTACACTCTTTCTCTTAATACGATTGTAATATGACTTGTTCTTTTTCTAATTCTAACTGCTGATCCTTTTGCAGCTGGTCTAATTCTTTTTAGAGTAGGACCTTGATTTGCATAAATCTCAGCAACATATAGTTTACTATGATCCATATTGTGATTGTTTTCAGCATTTGCAATAGCTGATTTTAACAATCTTTCTATAATCTCTGATGATGCTTTTGGTGTGAATTTTACAATTGCTAAAGCTTCATCTACATTTTTACCTCTTAGTAAATCAGCTACAATTTTAACTTTTCTACTTGAAATTCTTGCATATTTTAATTCTGCTCTAGCTTCTAAAATTGTATTTTCTTCCACGATTCTTTCCCTCCTTGTTTTATTTCTTTACGGTTGATGCTTTTTCTCCTGCATGACCTCTAAATGTTCTTGTAGGAGCAAATTCACCTAATTTATGTCCTATCATTTCTTCTGTAATATATACAGGTACATGTTTTCTACCATCATGAACAGCGATTGTATGACCAATCATTTGTGGATAAATTGTAGATGCTCTTGACCATGTTTTTAATACATCTTTTTTACCAGTCTCGTTCATAGCTTCAATTCTCTTTAAAAGCTCTGGAGCAACATATGGTTGTTTTTTACTTGATCTTGACATGATTTTTCTTTTCCTCCTTTATTCTAGATTATTTTCTTCTCTTAACGATAAACTTATCTGATCTATTTTTCTTTGATCTTGTCTTATATCCTAATGCTGGTTTACCCCATGGAGTCATTGGTCCTGCGTGACCTACTGGAGCTCTACCTTCACCACCACCATGTGGGTGATCAACTGGGTTCATAACAGATCCTCTAACTGTTGGTCTAATTCCTAAGTGTCTTGTACGTCCTGCTTTACCTAATTTAACATTTTCATGATCTGCATTTCCTACTGTTCCAATTGTTGCTCTACAATTTGCACGAACTAATCTCATTTCCCCAGATGGAAGTCTTACGTGTGCATAAGTTCCTTCTTTTGCCATAAGTTGTGCTTCTTGTCCTGCAGCTCTTACTAATTTTCCTCCTTGACCTGGATTTAATTCGATGTTGTGAATCATAGTACCAACTGGAATATTTTCAATTAACATACAGTTTCCTGGTTTAATATCTGCTTTTTCTCCAGAAACTACTTTGTCTCCATCTTTTAATCCGATTGGAGCTAAGATATAACTTAGAGTTCCATCTTCATATTTAATTAATGCAATATTTGCACTTCTATTTGGATCATATTCAATACCAACAACTGTTGCTGGTATATCATCCTTTTTACGTTTAAAATCTACTAATCTATATTTTTGTCTATTTCCTCCACCTTGATGTCTAACTGTGATTCTACCATATGAATTTCTTCCTGCTTTTTCTTTCTTTGTTGTAAGTAAAGATTTCTCAGGAGTTTTCTTGGTAACTTCTTCAAATGTTGATACAGTCATGTTTCTTAAAGATGGTGTTGTTGATCTAAAATGTTTCATTCCCATTTTTAAATTCTCTCCTTTAATTATTTATTTTCCTAGTTTATTCTAGATAATTTGCCTGATTACTAGGCACCCATAAACTCATCAATTGAGTCTTTAAATTTCTTAGAAGATTTAGCTTCTTTTCCGCCTTTTGTTAAGTATGTTTTTTCTTCTGGATTTGTATCAATTGTTACAATTGCTTTTTTCCAATCTGAAGTCATACCAACACTTCTTCCAACTCTTTTTTCTTTTCCTTTTACTATCATAGTGTTAACTTTTAATACTTTAACATTAAATAGTTTTTCTACTGCTCTTGCAATATCAATTTTTGTTGCTTTCTTATTTACTTTAAAGGTATACTTTCCTTCTTGTAATCCAGCGCTACTTTTCTCTGTAACGATTGGTTTTATAATAATTTCTTCCGCCTTCATCTTATGCGTACACCTCCTCTAATTTTTTAACAGTATCTAGAGTAAGGACTAATTTATTATATTTTAATAAATCATATACATTAATTGTATTTACTAAAGTTGTTTTTACTCCTTCAATGTTTCTTGCAGATTTTTGTACATTTTCATTTTTTTCAGGTAAAAGAATTAATGTCTTTCCTGTTACTTTTAAATTGTTCAAACATTCTGCCATTTGTTTTGTTTTAATTTCTTTTAATGATAAGTTATCTACAACAACTAATTCATTTTCTAATACTTTTGAACTTAATACTGATTTAACAGCTAAAGCTCTTTCTTTCTTATTTACTTTATAGCTGTATGAGCGTGGTTTTGGTCCTAAAGCGATACCACCATGAATCCATTGTGGAGCTCTAATAGATCCTTGTCTTGCTCTACCTGTTCCTTTTTGTCTCCATGGTTTTCTTCCACCACCACGAACTTCTGCTCTTGTTTTGGTACTTTGTGTACCTTGTCTTTGATTAGCTAAATAGTTAACTAAAACGCTATGTACAACAGCTTCATTTGGTTCAATCCCAAAGATTTCTTCTTTCAATTCTACTGTACTAACTTTCTTTCCCTTCATATCGTATACATCTATACTAGGCATTATTTTCTTCCTCCTTCCTATTTAGCAGCCTTAACTGCTGATTTTAATTTTAAAATAGCTCCTTTAGGTCCTGGAACGCTACCTTTTACTAAAATTACGTTTTTATCTAAATCAACTCTTACAACATCTAAATTTTGGATGGTAACAGTTTCAACACCCATATGTCCTGGAAGTTTCTTTCCTTTAAATACTCTACCTGGTGTTGATGTAGAGCCCATAGATCCTGGTCTTCTATGATACATAGAGCCATGTCCCATAGGTCCTCTTGATTGTCCATGACGTTTGATAACACCTTGGAATCCTTTTCCTTTTGTTGTTCCTTGAACATCTATTTTTTCACCTTGAGCGAAAACGTCTGCTTTAAGCTCATCTCCTACTTTTACATTTTCGATAGAATCTAATCGAAATTCTCTTAAATGTTTTTTTGCAGTTAGATTTGCTTTTGCAAAATGTCCTTTTTCTGGTTTATTAACTTTCTTTTCTTTTACTTCACCAAATCCTAATTGCACAGCATTGTATCCATCAGTCTCTTCTGATTTTACTTGTACAACAGTACATGGTCCAGCTTCAATAACAGTAACTGGAATTACATTTCCTTTTTCATCAAAAATTTGTGTCATTCCAATTTTCTTTCCTATTAATGCTTTTTTCATTTTTCTTTTCCTCCTTGATCATCGATTCAATAGCATAAATTTTATTAGTGGCTATTGAACATAATCTTAAGTTAAGTAAGATTTTAACTTAAAATTGTTAATGTTAACTTTCTTTTTAATTATAATTTGATTTCAATATCAACACCTGCTGGTAAGTCTAATTTCATAAGACTGTCAACAGTTTTTTGTGTTGGGTAAAGAATATCGATTACTCTTTTATGTGTTCTCATTTCAAATTGTTCTCTTGAATCTTTGTGTTTGTGTGGAGAACGTAAAATTGTTACGATTTCTTTTTCTGTTGGTAGTGGAATAGGACCTGATACTTTAGCTCCTGTTTTTTTAGCAGTATCTACTATCTTTTCAGCAGACTGTTCTAAAACAACATGATCATAAGCCTTTAATCTTATTCTAATTTTTTCACTTCCTACCATTTGGTTTGCTACTGCCATAATGATTTTCCCTCCTTAAAAATTAAAATTAGTCGGAAAGTTATAAACGCACCCTGGTGTTTCTTATTTTACCAATAATAAAGCCCAAGTTTGCATGAAACATCTTGGGATAAGTGCTTCTTTTTAAACTTACCGCCTGGTCTAAGCCAAGACATACTCCATAGAAGTTCCCTCCACCTATTTTCATAGATGTAGCCACATTCTACTTCAACGCTAAACTCATGCTAAATAATTATATCTTAAAAAGAATCTAAAGTCAACAGTTTTCTAGCATTTTTTTCTAATATTTGAACTTCCTCAAGTGAAAAAGTAAAAGCAATTACAATAATAGTAAGTATATTTTAGTCTTACACAAGCCCTTAATGTACAATTTAATGCAATTTTGGTATAATATATATTGCAAATGTTT
>JAETTH010000194.1 GCA_021769225.1 Erysipelotrichaceae bacterium | reverse complement strand
TTTTCAATCCCTGCAGCAATTGGTGGATATTATGCAACAGGCAATAGGTGTATAGCTTTATGTGGTGATGGATCTATTCAAATGAATATACAAGAACTACAATGGATATTTAGAGAACAAATACCAATATTTATATTTGTTTTTAATAATAGATCTTTAGGTTTGATAAGACAACAGCAAAATGACTTTTTTAATAAACTACATTATGGTTCTAGTAGAGAAAACGGATACACAGTACCTTCTTTCTATAAAATAGCAAAAGCATATTCATTGCAATCTTATGAAATACGTAATGAAAAAGAATTGAATAATGCAATAACTACTGTTGATTCTAGTAAACCTTGTTTATTTGAAATATTGATAGATTCAAACTCCGAAGCATTTCCAAAAACATACTTTGGAGAAGAAATGTATAATCAAAAACCATATTTACCAAAAGAAATAATGGAAATAATTCTTACAATATAAAAGGATATAAAAAAATGAAAAAAATTTTGTTAACTTCAGGAACAAGCGGCATAGGAAAAGCTATACTTTATCATTTATTATCTGATAATGACAAAAATCAAATTATAGTAAACTACGGACATAATTCAGATACGGCAAATCAAATATATAACTCCTTATCAGAAATAAATAAAAAAAGAGTTACATTTATAAAAGCTGATCTTTCAAAATACAGTGAAGCAAAAAATTTTACTGATTTTGTAATTAAAAAATTTAATAATATCGATTGGATAATTTTAAACACAGGAATTGACGCTAAGAAAAATGGTAAAAGAGTTGTATTTGGAGATTATGATATAGAAACATGGGAAAAAGTAATACGAACAAATTTATCAATTCCAACATTTATTATACAAGATCTTCAAAAAAATATAAATGAAAATGGAAAAATATTATTTATGTCATCATATGCAGGTATAGAGCCATATTCAGGTTCACTTGTATATAGTGTATCCAAAGCAGGTATAATTAATTTAACTAAAAGTTTACTTAAATTTTTTGATCATAAAAATATCGCTATAAATGCTATAGCTCCTGGCTTTATAGAAACACCATGGCAAAAAAAACGCACAAAAGAAAGCTATGATAGAATTAACAAAAAAATCGCATGTCACAGATTTGGTAAATCAGAAGAAGTAGCAAAGCTATGTATAGACACTTTAAATAATGATTATATTAACGGCTCTATTATTGAAATTCATGGCGGATATGGATACTTTTAAATTTTAATTTTAATATAAGACTTTCT
>JAETTH010000193.1 GCA_021769225.1 Erysipelotrichaceae bacterium | reverse complement strand
TCGCTCAAGAAAGAAAATGTCCAAGTTTTTAAGTGAATACTGCGGTCTAAGCAAAACAGGATGCTGTAATTGCGAAAGAAGAGTTGGGTATGCGGTGAAACAGCATAGGTTAAATCCAAAGGATTTGGAGTATTCAAGACTTGAAACGTTAAGTGAAGATATTTTGGAAGATTATATGAAATCAATAGAAGTTTTTGACGAAAAGATTTCGGTTTTTGAAGATTTACCAAAATATAATTCAAATATTGATGTTAAATCTTTTATTACGGATTTGGTCACTTCAAAACACATGAAAAAGATTAAAGAATACTAGGAGAAATATAATGGTAGACACAAAGAAAATTTTGAATTTTATAAAGGAACTTAAAGAAAATAATAATAAAGAATGGTATCATGCACACAAAGAAGAGAGACTTGAAGCCAAGAGTGAATTTGAAAAATTAATACAGGAATTAATAATTGAAATAGGTAAATTCGATCAGAGTATTTTATGTAACGATCCAAAGGATTTAACATTTAAAATGGTTAGGGATACGAGATTCAGCAAAGATAAATCTCCTTATAATCCCGTATTCAGAGCTCATATATCTTCTAAAGGTAAGCTTCCTATTCCTGTGGGATATTATATTTATATCGGCTGTGACAATACTGCATTTTTAGGCGGAGGATTATTCGCCGATATGTTTAAAGAAGCTACAAATATGGTAAGAGCATATATAGATAAAAACGGAAAAGAATTAACTGAAATAACAAATGACCCTGATTTTAAAAATAATTTTAAAATGTGCGGAGTAAAACTTAAAAATGTTCCAGCCGGATATGATAAGGAACATCCTTACGGAGAATTCCTTAAACATAAAAGCTGGTTCATAGAATATCCTATAAGTGACCATGACTTCATAGACAGTAAAGCGTTTATAAAAAATGCAGCAGAAAAATTTAAACTGATGAAGCCTTTTAATGACTATTTGAATAAAGCATTGGTAGATTTTGAAATGCCAAAAAGATAAGTGTTTATAAAAAAAGACAGGATATATAAAATCCTGTCTTTATAACTTTCAATCAATAATAGTTATAATTTTTTTATATTTTAAAGATATATATTACATAATATATCTATTCCTGATTTTGTTTTAAAAATTTTATTTTTAATATTTTTTATGCTTTCTTCTTTTAAGTTATCTTCATAAATATTTACAAGGAAGTCTGCTTCGACCAAAATTTGATAATCTAATCCATTTATATCAGTATATGTAT
>JAETTH010000192.1 GCA_021769225.1 Erysipelotrichaceae bacterium | reverse complement strand
ATCTGATGGTTGTTCTGTAATTGTATCTTTTGAGTAAAATACTCTGCTACAAATTTCTCCTTGTATTTTTCCTATTTCTACACTTCCAATCAAACATTATACCTTTTTTTCTGTTGTTGACCAGTTTCTATTATCTTCATCTGATATATCTCTTTCCATACTCATACTATTAAATTCATATGGATTATCTGTCACTATAAGTTCTACATCATCTGTTATGCTATCTAAAATTGTATTGATTTGTTCCTCACTTAATTTTCCTTGTACTTGTTCTATTATCGCATTTTTTAATTTTTCTCTTCTTTCATCTCCCATTTTTATTTTTCTCCTCACATTTAATATCTTTTATATTATAGCACTATTCAAAATTTTTTTCAACTTCAATTTTTTTGAATTTTTTCGTTTGTATACTTTTTGAGAATAATTTAGTTCTTTATATCTGAAATGTTTTACCATATATTACCATTTATCGGTTTTACTTTTATAATTTGTTTTTTATGTTTTATTCCAACTAAAAAAGAGCGCAATATCCCTATTGTGCTACAAATACATAATTTAACTCTATGCAACTAGACTTCTTATATTTTTTTGTTTATTCTTGATATGTCCTTTCGCTATTGTTAACATTACTATAAATGTTAGATTTAACATCAACTCCATTTTCTTTTGCCCTCGTATGAAGTGGTCGTTAAACATATAGTCTCTATCTATTCTTCCATTTAATCTTTCTATTTCTGTTCTCATTTTGTATTTTTTCTTGAATTTTTTACTGTCTCTTGCTATTGGTGTGAATATTCTATAGTCTGTTTCTAGTGGTATTCTATATATCCTTTTTCCTGTACTATATCTTGTGTATCTTAATGCGTTATTTTCTTTATCATATCCTAGATATTTCATTTTTTCGTAATTATTTAAGTCTACTATATAGTATACTTCTCCTTCTTCATTATATGCTATTGCTTGATTCTCTATCTCTCTATATTTTTCCTCAGCATCCCATCTATGTGATATGTCTATTATTGGATTTATATCATATTCTTCTTTTAATACTTTATTTCTTGCACTATTACTATATCCTGCATCTCCCATTAGGTTTTTCATATTATATAATTTATATCTCTCTTCATTGTTATTCATTTCTTTTAGCATATTGTCTAGTTCTGTTTTTTCTGAATTATTTGCCGGTGTTACTTTACTTTTTATTGGTAGTCCATATTTTGCATCACATATGATATGTGCTCTATATCCATAATGCCATTCT
>JAETTH010000029.1 GCA_021769225.1 Erysipelotrichaceae bacterium | reverse complement strand
TTACACTAAAAAACAATTAATTTCTTTTTGCTTGTTTGCCATGCTCAATTTCTCGTTTCTGTAAGTTAATATTACACTATTTTATGAAAAAAATCAACTTTTATGCAAAAAGAAACGCCTATGTTTTGACGTTTCTCTTACATTTGGAATTTACTTTTTCTTTTGGAAGTTACTTTTACAACTAACCTTTTTTAATATTTTTTTTATTCTTCTTGATTATTTCTTATATTTATGAGAACATAATAGGAATCAAATTTTTATTTTTCAATTACGGTATTTTTTAATTATTTAAGAGATTCGTCTTTAACCGTAATTATTTTTTACATTTTTGATAGTTATTAACAATTTTTCCACAGGGTGTTAATAATCCTACTTTTTTTAATAGTTATACACTATTTTATCCACACTATACACAGAGACAAAAAAACTTTTTTTGACATAAATATTGACTATTATGTTATTTTTCTGATATTATATGAAAATAGTAGGGAATAAAGACTTTTTTAAGGATATCAAAAAAGAAAATATTTCTAATATGTTTCACATATTTTACAGTTTATTTATACTTATCAACATATGTGCATAACATTGTGGATAACTTTTCAAAAATTTTTTTGTACAAACTTTATTTTGGAGGTTAGAGAAAAGATGTCAAACAGCAATCTAAATGAACTTCTTACAAAAGCAAAAGATCTTTTAAAAGATGAAGTAACCAAAATCTCTTATGATACTTGGATTAAAAATATTGAGATTGAAAGTGAAAATAATGGTCACATTGTTTTAATCGCAACTTCACCATTTCAAAAAGATGCAATTAACTCAAGATATTATGATCTTATTGTTAATACATTTAACTATATTACAAATAAAGATTGTACAATTAGCGTTATTGTAAAAGGAGAATCTGCAGAAGAATCAAATAATGACACTTCTGCTCTTGATAGTGTTGATTCCAATCAAGGCCAATCTAATTCTTCTTTAAATCCCAAATATACATTTGATACTTTTGTTGTTGGAAATAATAATCGTTTTGCACATGCTGCAGCTTTAGCAGTTGCAGAAGCACCAGCAACATCTTATAATCCACTTTTTTTATATGGTGGTGTTGGTCTTGGAAAAACTCACTTAATGCATGCAATTGGTAATGAGATTTTAAGAAAAAATAAAAATGCAAATATTTTATATGTAACTTCTGAAAAATTTACAAATCAATTAATTAATTCTATTAAAGATTCTAAAAATGAACAATTTAGAAACAAATATCGAAATATTGACGTTTTATTAATTGATGATATTCAGTTTATAGCTGGAAAAGAACGAATTCAAGAAGAATTCTTCCATACATTTAATACTTTACATGAAAGTGGAAAACAAATTATTATTTCTAGTGATCGTCCTCCAAAAGAAATCAATTTATTAGAAGATCGTTTAAAATCTAGATTTGAGTGGGGATTGATTGCTGATATTTCAAGTCCAGACTATGAAACGCGTTTAGCTATTTTAAGAAAAAAGGCTCAAACAGATAATATTATTATTGATGACGAAATTCTTTCTAATATTGCAACGAAAGTAGAAGCTAATATTAGAGAATTAGAAGGAGTATTAAATTCTATTGTTGCTTATGCATCTTTAACACATACTCCAATTACAATGGAACTTGCAGAAAAGAAAATTAATGATGTTATTTCTAAAAAAGAAAAGGTAATTTCTTCTGATTATATTCAAGAAGTTGTTGCTAAATATTTCAACATTAATAAAAAAGATTTAAAGGGATCTACACGTTCTGCAGATGTTACTTATCCACGTCAAATTGCAATGTATCTTTGTCGTGATATTGCTCAAATGTCTTTTCCTAAAATAGGAGATGACTTTGGAAAAAGAGATCATACAACTGTTATGCATGCATGTAATAAAATTGATAAAGAAGTAAAAGAAAATTCAAATACAAAATTAATTGTGGAAAGTGTGAAAAAAATTATTTTAAATCATGAATAGTATTTAATTAAACCTTTAGCATATTTTTTAAAAATTTATGTTTGGAAAAACTTAAGTTCGGAAAAGCAAAGTGCTTTTCTTCTTACGGAACAGCTACATTGGTTATTCACATGTTGTTGTTAATAACGTGTATATAATATGTTAAAAAGCAAAACATTCACAATAAAATTATTTTAATGTGGATAACAAAACACTTTTTCCACGAAATTGTTAACAACACTTTTTATAGGGAAGAAAGTAATCCCCAGCGTTTTCCACCATTTCCACAACACCTAATACTATTACTTCTAATAATATTTAAATATTTATAAAGGAGATGCAAAAAATGAAGTTCGTTTGTGATAAGGATAAAATCCTTAAAGCTATTAATTCCGTAGTAAAAGCTGTAGCTTCTAAAACAACAATGCCGATACTAGAAGGAATTTTAATTCAAACAAATGATAAAGAAATAAAATTAACAACCTATGATTTAGAAATAGGTATTGAATATATAACAGAATGCCAAGTGGAAGAAGAAGGCTCAACTGTAGTTAATGCTTTTATGTTTAGTGAGATTATTCGTAAATTACCAGACACAGAAATTTATATTACTTTAAATGAAAAGAATTTATTAGTTATTGAATGTGAAGGTTCTTTATATAAATTAGCAACTATGAATCCAGAAGAGTTTCCAGAACTTCCAAAGATTAATATTGAAAATTCAATTGATATTGATCAAAAAACATTAAAAAATATGATAAGAAAAACAATATTTGCTGTTAGTATAGAAGAAAACAGACCAATTTTTACAGGATGTTTATTTGAAATAAAAGATAATAAGTTAAATGTAGTTGCTGTTGATGGATTCCGTTTAGCTTGGAAAAGTGCTTTGTTAGAAGGACAAGCTAATAATTTTAGTGCAGTTATTCCTGGTAGAACATTAAATGAAGTAAATAAAATTATATTAGATTCATTTGATAATATTCGAATTGGAGTTTCAAAAAATCAAGCTTTGTTTGAAATGGAGAATTGTAAAATTGTAACAAGAATTTTAGATGGAGAGTTTCTAAATTATGCTAATGTAATTCCAGCAAACTGGGAGACAAGGATTCGTGTAAATCGTAATATTTTGCAAGATTGTTTTGAAAGAATTAGTTTGATTTCCTCTTCAAGTATAGAAAAAGAAAAGAAATATCCTGTAAAAGTAACAATTGATATAGGAAAAGTAACAATATCTTGTACAAATCAAACAGGAGATGCAAAAGAAGAAATTTATGTTGCAACAGAAGGAAAAAATTTAGAGGCGGGATTTAATCCTAAATATTTCTTAGATAGTTTAAAAGCAATTGATGATGAAGAAGTATATGTCAATTTTGGTTCTAGTATCTCACCTTGTATTATTAAACCTGTAGAAGAGGGAGATTATGTTTATATGATTTTACCAATTCGTTTAAAAGAATAATAGAGGGGTGAAAAGAAAGAAGTATTTTACTTTTTTATGATATGTATATAAAAAATATAAAATTACATAACTTTCGAAATTATAAAGAACAAGAGATTTCTTTTCATCAAGGAATTAATGTTTTTTTTGGTGATAATGCACAGCGGAAAAACAAATATGTTAGAAGCTATTTTTGTATGTGCAATTGGCAAATCATTTCGAACAAAAAATGAAAAAGAATTAATTCATTTAAATCAAAATGAATTAACTATTGAAATTGAATATCAAAAATCAGATCGAGATGGAAAAATAAAGTATGAAATTTCTGATAAAAAAAATATATTTTTAAATGGAATTAAAATAAAAAAATTAAGTGAATTATTAGGAAATATTCATATTGTTTTATTTACTCCAGATGATATTAATATTTTAAAGGGTGGCCCAGCAGAAAGAAGAAAATTTCTAGATATTATGATTGGTCAATTAAGACCAAATTATGTTTATAATTTGAATTTATTTTTAAAAACATTGGAGCAAAGAAATTCTTATTTAAGACAAATAAAATTAGAAAATAAAAATCAAGATTTACTAGATATTTGGGATGAAAAATTAGCAGATTACGCTCAAATTATTTCTCAATATAGAAAAGAATTTATAGACAAAATTTCGAAAAAAATTGATCATATACATCAAGAAATTACAGAAGGAAAAGAAAAATTATTAATAGAGTATGTTTCTCAATGTAGTAATAAAGAAGATTATTTGAAATTATTAAAACAAAATAGAAATCTAGATATTATAAAAGGTTATACAACAAAAGGAATTCATAGAGATGATTTTAGAACTTATATTAATAATAAAGAAGTTAATATTTATGGTTCACAGGGACAGCATAGAACAGTAATTCTTTCTTTAAAATTAGCAGAGTTAAATGTTGTATATGATGAAATGGGAGAATATCCAATTTTATTATTGGATGATTTTATGTCTGAGTTAGATGAAAAAAGAAGAAAAAGTTTTTTAAATCATATAAAAGATACACAGGTTATTATAACTTGTACAGATAAAATAAAAGTAGATAATTTAAATTTTAATTTATATTACGTAGAAAATGGAAAAATAAATTTTAAATAAAAAAAGGAGTAATTATGTATTTACATATTGGAAAAAATGTTGTTGTAAATAATAATGAAATTATTGGTATTTTTGATGTTTCTTCTATGACAAAATCAAAAGAATTTAAATTAATATATGAAAAATTAAAAGAAGAAAATAATATTTTAGATGTTTCAGATAATCATAAAAAATCAATTATTATAACAAAAGAAAAAGAAGTGTTGAAAGGGTATATTTCAAATATTTCTTCAATAACACTTGCAAAAAGAGTCGATTTAAATGTATTATAATAATAGGTGAAAAGAACCTAAGGAGGTCTTATAAAAAATGGAAAAATATGAGCACAAATATGGGGCTGAACAAATTCAAGTTTTGGAAGGGTTAGAAGCAGTTAGAAAAAGACCAGGAATGTATATTGGTAGTGTATCTGTAAGAGGATTACATCATTTAGTTTATGAAATTGTAGATAACTGTGTTGATGAAGCTTTAGCTGGTTATTGTACAGAAATTGATATTAAAATAGAGCCAGGAAATATTATCAGTGTAGAAGATAATGGTAGAGGAATTCCTGTAGAAATTCATCCAAAGACAAAGATATCTACTGCTGAAACAGTATATACTGTATTACATGCAGGAGGAAAATTTGGAGGAGATAGTGGATATAAAGTTTCAGGAGGTCTTCATGGTGTAGGTGCTTCTGTTGTTAATGCTTTATCTACATGGGTAGAAGTTACTATTCAAAGAGATGGTGGAATATTCCAAATGAAATTTGAAAGAGGAAAGACAGTAGAAAAATTACATCGAATTGGGGATTCTAAAAAAACAGGAACAAAAGTAAGATTTTTAGCGGATGATACAATTTTTGAAACATTAGAATATGAATATAGTGTATTAGAAGAAAGATTTAGAGAAATTGCATTTTTAACTAAAGGATTAAAAATAAAAGTTCAAGATTTAAGAGGAGAAGCTCCAGTAAAAGCAGAATTTTGTTTTGAAGGAGGATTAAAATCTTTTGTTGAGTATTTAAACAAAAATAAAGAAAAATTACATCCATCACCTATTTATATTGAAAAAACAGAATCAGAAGTTCCTGTTGAAATTGCAATTCAATATACAACAGCTTATTCAGAAAATATTTATACATTTGTTAATAATATTAACACAATTGAAGGTGGAACTCATTTAGAAGGTTTTAAGAGAGGATTAACAAAGGTATTTAATGATTATGCAAAAGCTCATAATATATTAAAAGAAAAGGATGGAAATCTTCAAGGTGAAGATATAAGAGAGGGAATTACCGCTGTAATTTCAGTAAAAGTAAAAGAACCACAATTTGAAGGACAAACTAAAACAAAATTAGGAAATAGTAATGTTACAGGTATTGTTCAATCAATGGTTAATGAAGCTTTATCAAACTTCTTAGAAGAAAATCCATCTGTTGCAAAAGCAATTTTAGAAAAATGTATTAGTGCTTCAAGAGCTAGAGAAGCAGCAAGAAAAGCAAGAGAATTAGTAAGAAGAAAAAATGCATTAGAAAGTTCAACTTTACCAGGAAAATTAGCAGATTGTAGTGAAAAAGATGCTCAAAACTGTGAAGTATATATCGTAGAGGGAGACTCTGCTGGAGGTAGTGCAAAACAGGGAAGAGATAGAAGATTTCAAGCTATTTTACCTCTTTGGGGAAAAATGCTAAATGTTGAAAAATCAAGAGCTGATAAAATTTATAATAATGATAAATTACAACCAGTTATATTAGCTGTGGGGGCTGGTATTGGAGCAGATTTTGATATTAGTAAAATTCGATATGGAAAAGTAATCATTATGGCAGATGCCGATGTTGATGGTGCTCATATTAGAACACTACTTTTAACTTTCTTTTTCCGTTATATGAGACCATTAATTGAAAATGGAAATGTATATTTAGCTCAACCACCTTTATATAAATTATCAAAAAAAGGAATGAAAGATATTTATTGTTATACAGATGAAGATTTGGATCAAGCATTTAAACAATTAGCAGAAAAAGGAATTGAAAGAGAATCTGTAGGAATTCAAAGATATAAAGGTCTTGGAGAGATGAATCCAGAACAACTTTGGGATACAACAATGAATCCAGAAACAAGAATTTTAATTAAAGTTAAATTGGAAGATGCAATAAAAGCAGATGAAATATTTACTATTTTAATGGGAGACGATATAGGTCCAAGAAGAGAATTTATTGAACAAAATGCAAAATATGTTAAAAATTTAGATATTTAAAATAAAAATTAAATAATCATAATTAATAGCCATGAAAGAATTTAATTCTTTCATGGCTATTATACGTAAAGCAAATATTAATCGTTAATGAAAACAAATATACATAATATTATAATCTAATATATATTGCTATATAAATAAACTAGATACCACATATATTCATCTATCATCTAGACCATAAAAACACCATAAGTAACTATATTCATCCCAAAGGGACTAATAATAATCACTTATTTATTTTATATTATAAATCTAGATAGATCTATAATATAAAATAGAAATTTAGATATTAATATGATCATAGCTTTGAATATATTATCTATAATTTAACCATATATAAAATAATAAAAGAAAATAAAAATATAGCTTACATACAAATAATATACTCTCATCGCCGACTTAATATAATCTAATTTTATTAAACTATAAAAAATCTTTGCTCGAATAATAAGGGACCATAAGATGATCTAATATTACTCTTTGCATAACTAATATTTACCTTATGAAAATATTATGTGTAATAAATTATTTTTTATTCATATTTATAAAAAATAAAAATATATTTTTATAAAAAATATAAGTAAATATTAGGAGGAAGATTTGGAAAATAAAATAATAAAAATAAATAAAAAATATTCATATAGAAATTTAAAAAATGATTTAGAATATTTAAAATATGAATATTTGGATAATTTAGTAATTGGAGATATAGGAGAAAGTATTTTAGGAGAAAAAATAAAATTCTTAAAAATAGGTAAAGGAGATAAAAAAATATTTATTAATGCTTCTCATCATGCAAATGAGTGGATGACAAGTTTAATTATTATGATATTTGTAGAAAAATATTTAAACTTAATAAAAAATAATCAAAATTATAAAGGTTTTAATATAGAGGAATTATTTAATAAAGTCTCTTTTTATGTTGTTCCTATGGTTAATCCTGATGGTGTTGATTTTTGTGTAGGAGAAAGAAGAATTAGTGAATTAGAAAAATATAAAGAATTATTAGAGCCCTATGTAAATTCTTTAGATAGTTGGAAAGCTAATATTAGAGGTGTTGATTTAAATTTAAATTATCCTGCTGGATGGGAACAAGCTAAAATTAATAAAGCAAAAATAGGTGTAATAAAACCAAATTATAGAGATTATGTTGGTCCAAATTATTTATCAGAAAAAGAAACAATTGCAATGTATAAATTCTCCATGATTCATAAATTTGATTTAAGTATATCATTACATTCTCAAGGACAAGAAATATATTGGAATTATCAAAATATAGAAGTACCAAGAGCAAAAGAGATAGGAAAAAAATTTGCAAAAGCAAGTGGATATTTATTAACAGAACCCGTTTTCAATTCTTCTTTTGCGGGATATAAAGATTGGTTTATAAAAGAATTTCAAAAACCAGCATATACAATAGAGATAGGAAAAGGAGAAGAAGGAAAATCTTTAAAATTAGAAAATGCAATAAAGGTATATCAAGAAGTAGAAGAAATATTTTTTATTGCAATGGAAGAAATATAATAAGAGAAAGTCGATTTTTGTCGACGAAAAATTATTGACAAATATTTACAAAAAATGATATTCTATAAAAGAAAGGAGGAGAAAAAATAAAAAATAAATTTAAATCAACACAAGATTGGCTTCCTTTTGAGAAAATTTATGATAATGGAATTATTAAAATAAAAGAAAATACTTATATTAAAATAATAAAAATTGAGCCAATTAATTATAATTTAAGAAGCAATTTTGAAAAAAAATCAATTTTAAATTCTTATAAAGCTTTTTTAAAATCTTGCGATTTTGATATTCAAATTTTAATTCATAGTGAAAAAGAAGATTTATCTAATTACATTTCCCATATTAATTTAAAAATAGAAAAACAAGAAAATATTAAAATAAAAAAATTAGGATATTCTTATATTAATTTTATTAATAATAAAATTAATAATGAAAAAAATTCAAATAAAATATTTTTTATTATTATAAAATTAATTTCTGAAAATTTAGAGCAAAAATATATTTTTAATATATTAAATGAAAATTATTTAAAAATAAAAGAATTATTAAATAAGTGTGAAAATAAAGTAGATGAAATTAATTCAAAAGAAAAAATAATAAAAATATTATTTAAATTTTTAAATAATAAAAATATTAATTCTTAAATATTTGATTTCATTTATGTTTTATAGTCTCAAAAGCAAATTATTCCAGAGTTAAAAATAAAAATATAATAAAGCAAAAAAGAAAAGATAATTAAAAACAATATAAAATTAAAAAGAAGATAGGAAAAAAGTACGGAAATAAATTAATTTAATAGATAAAAGAAAAACAAAAAATAGATTACATGAATAAGAAAAAAGGACTTCATTTTTTATAAAAAAATAATTTAAAAAGCGATTGGCAATATAACAAATAACAAAAATAAAGAACAATTAGAAATAATATAAAAAATAATTATAAAATTTGTTTTATTAATTAAATTTAAAATAATTATTTATTAGTAGAAGTAAGTTTTAAATAAATGCTAAAAATTAAGATAGAAAATAAAAACAAAAAATAAAGTAAAAAAATAAAGTAAATTATAAATAAAAAAGGAGAAATAAAATAAATAAGAATAATAAAATAAATAAAAATGAGAAAAAAATAAAAGAAGGTTTTTTTTCAGATAAAGATTTTATAGCACCATCTTATATTAATACAATAAATTTTAAATATATAGAAATTGATGGAATATATTATTCTTCAATTATTTTAATAAATTATTTTCGAGATCAAACTGATCTAATTTTAAAAGAATTAATAGAATCTAATTATAATATGAATATTTCTATTTTTTATGAAAAACAAGATTCCTATAAAGTAATTCGAGAATTAACTTATCATATAGGAGATGTAGCAGCAGAAATTGATGAAAAAAACAAAAATAGACAAGATATTGATATCGCAACTTTTACATATAATGATGCAAAATATATTAGAAAAGAAATACAGATTAATAATGAAGAGTTATATTTTTTATATATTTATATAACAGTATATGCTAATAATTTAAAAGAATTAAATTATACATTAAATAGAATACAAGGAATTCTTCAAAGTAGAGGAATTCAATCAAGGATAGCTTATTATAGGCAAGAAGATGGATTTCTTAGTACATTACCTTTTATGATAAATTCAGACAAAATTAATCATATTGCTAGAAGAAATATTTTAAGTAATGGAATTATTGCTACTTATCCTTTTATTTCATCTAATATTTTTGATCAAAATGGAATTTATTTTGGAGATAATAGAGAAAATAATTCATTAATTGTCATTGATAAATATAAAGAAGAATATAAAAATTCAAATATTTGTATATTTGGGACAAGTGGATCTGGAAAATCTTATTTTTCAAAATTACAAATTGTTAGAAATAGAATATTAGGAATTGATCAATATGTAATTGATCCAGAAAGAGAATATGATTTTATTTGTAGTCAGTTAGATGGAGTATTATTAAAAATAGGTCCAAATTCTGATACATATTTAAATGTATTAGAAATAAGAGAATCAAGTTTAGAAGATGGAGAATCTGGCTATTTAGCAAATAAGATTCAAAAACTATTTGGATTTTTTGAATTAATTTTTCGGAAATTTAACTGAACAAGATAAGGCTATTTTAGAAGAAAAATTAGTCGAATGTTATCAAGAAAAAGGAATTAATTTTAATGATGAATCTTTATATAAAAGAGATAATGATAAAATAAAAATAAAACCAATTTTTAAATCAGAAAAAGAAATGCCTATATTAGAAGATTTATATAAGATTTTTGGAACAGATAAAAGAACCGAAAAATATAAGATAAAGATGAAACCATTTGTATATGGCTCTTTAAATTACTTTAATAAACACACTAATCTTGATTTAGATAATAAATTAATAGTTGCAGATATTTATGAATTAGGCGAAGAAAATATAAAGTATGGAATGTATCTTTTTATTGATTTATTTTGGGATTATATTAAATTAAATCGAAATAAAAAAAAGACTATTTATTTAGATGAAATATGGAGATTAATTGGAATAACTTCTAATAAATATATAGCTAGTTTTATATATAAAATATTTAAAACTATAAGAAAATATGGTGGTAGTGCTGTTGGAATTACTCAAGATGTTTCAGATTTATTTGGATTAGAAGATGGCTTTTATGGTAAAAGTTTATTAAGTAATTCAAGTATCAAAATATTATTTTCTTTAGAAGAGGAAAATATTAATATTTTAAATAATTATATGGAAATATCAGAAAAAGAAAAAATAGAAATTAAAAATTTAAAAAGGGGAGAATGTTTAATATGTATTAATCATAATCATGTTATTGTAAATATACAATCTAGTCAAGAAGAAAAAGAAGTGGTAGAAAGGAGAAAAAAAGATGATAAGAATTATTACAGCAATGGCAAATCCAGAGATTAATAAAGCATTAAAAGAAAGGAAAGAATTTTATTTATTAACACAAGATATCCAGTATAAAGAAGGAATTTTAGAAATACTATTACAAAAACAAAATATAGATTATTTGATTTTAAATGAATTATTACCAGGGAAGATAGAATTAAAAGAATTAATTAATCAAATCACACAAATTTCTAAAAATATAAAAATTATTATTTTTTTAGAAAATAATAAAGAAAAATTAGAAGAATTTCTAATTAAAAATAATGTAGTAAAAATATTTTATAATAATGAAATTAATATTAATAAAATTATAGAATTTATAAAAAATGATAAGGAAATTTCTGAAAATGAATTAAAAAAAGAAATTCAAGAATTAAAAGAAATTGTTTTAAAAAGTAATAAAATAAAAGAAAATTCTATTTTTTCTAATTTTTATTGTAAAAAAGAACAGAACAAAAAGAAAAATGAAATTATTAGTATATTAGGAACTAGTGGAATAGGAAAAAGTTTAATTACAATTAATTTAGCAAAAGTTTTTGAAAAAACTAGAAAAATATTAATTATTGATTTTGATATTTTAAATAGTAATATTCATACAATTTTAGGTATTAATAAATATTCAAAAAAAGTAAAGAAAAAAATAAATGAAAATAATACAGAAATAATAAAAACTAGTGATTTAATTATAAAAATAAATCAGAAAATAGATTTAATTTCCGGAATTGATATTTTAATTGAAAATAATTGGTCAAAAACAGAGCAAAAAGTAAATGAAATAATTAATTTATTTAGAAAAAAATATGATCTAATATTAGTAGATACCTCTCATGAATGTTTTTTTGAATATAATAAAAAGTTAATGCAAGAAAGTGATATTTGTTTATTTATTAGTGGCTCTAATTTACTTGAAATAAAAAAATCAAAAAATATTTTGGACATGTATATTTATCAATGGAAAATAAAAAAAGAGAAAATAAAGATTTTATTAAATAAATATAATTATCATTCAATTGATATTTCTTTATTAAAAATAATTTTTCAACCTTTCGAAATTATCGGAAAAATAAAGTATAGTAAAAAATATGATTTAATAATTAATAAAAATATGAAAACAAAATTGTTAAATAGAAATATAAAAAAGGAATATAAAATAATAAGAAATAATATAGAAAAAAATAAAGTAAAGAAAAGATATTTTTTTAATAAAATTAAAAATAATTTTAATCAATTAAAAAGTGAAAAGTAGAAAGGAGAAAGTATGGAATTAGAAATTGTAAATAGTTTAGAAAAAACAAATCAAATAAGTAGTGAATTATTAAAAGAAAAACAAAATAATTTTTTAGATAGTAGTTTGGGAAAAGCTATTAATGGAGCAATTGATGCCGGTTTAAAAATTCTTTTGCCAGATTCTATTGAAAAAGAAGTAATTGACATAAAAAATGCTTTATTAAAAGGTGGTTTAAAAGAAGGAATTAATAGTGTAATACAAAATGTAATTAATTTGGGAAAGAGACTTTTAGGAATTGAGAGTGATAGCTTTAAGAATATTAATCAAGTGAAAACTTCTGTTGATGCAAAAAATATATCTAAATTAGTCTCAGATTCAATTAATATAGCCGTAAATACCGCTATAGAAAAAGACTTTATTTCAAAGGATATTGGTAAAGTAATTAAAGAGGGGAAAAATATATTTTTTGATAATATTAATAAAAATATCTCAAATGAAGTTGATAATCAAATAGAAAATATAAATAAAATACATAATTATTCTATTAAATGGAGACAAGCATATGAAAAACAAAATTTTTCATCTATGGAGAAGCAATATCATAAAATTGAACAATTAAAAGAAAAAATAATTCCACTAGAAAATATTTTAAAAAATGTTCATGAAATAGAAAATATACATAGTTTAATTAAAAACAATAATCAAAATTTTAATTTATCTTCAGAGCAAATAAAATTAGCACAAAATTTAGTCTAATTCAATTAATTTTAAAAAAATTTTAATTTTTTCCTTTTATATTTTTTATCTTTTTAAAGGTATAATTCCCTAGAAAAATAACAGATTTTTACCATATTTTCCTTGCATATTTTGAATCGTTTTAGTATAATAAAGACGTAAATAAAAACTGAAAAGAGGTATTTAAATGGAGTCTAGAGACGGAAAAATTATCGAGCGAGATATTGAAAAAGAAATGAAAACATCCTACATAGATTATGCTATGAGTGTTATTGTTTCACGTGCACTTCCAGATGTAAGAGATGGACTAAAACCTGTTCATAGAAGAATCTTATATGCTATGTATGAAGATGGTATTACATCAGATAAGCCATATAGAAAATGTGCAAATACAGTTGGATCTGTTCTTGGAAGATACCATCCACATGGAGATTCTTCTGTTTATGATGCAATGGTACGTATGGCCCAAGATTTCTCATTACGTTATCCTTTAATTGATGGACATGGAAACTTTGGATCAATTGATGGTGATGGAGCAGCTGCCATGAGGTATACGGAAGCAAGGATGGCAAAAATAGCAGAATTTATGCTTACAGATATCGAAAAGAACACTGTAGATTTTATGCCTAACTATGATGATAGATTACAAGAGCCTGTGGTTTTACCAGCTAAAATACCAACTTTATTAATTAATGGATCTTCAGGTATTGCTGTTGGTATGGCTACTAATATTCCTCCTCATAATTTGACAGAAGTTATTAATGGTATTATTAAAATTATTGATGAAGATCAAGTAACTGATGAAGAATTAATGAGTGTTATTAAAGGGCCGGATTTTCCTACAGAAGGAATTATATTAGGAAGAGAAGGAATTAAAGAAGCCTATACAACTGGAAAAGGAAAAATAACGGTAAGAGCGGAAGCAGAAATTGAAGAAATGAGTAATAATAAGCAAAGAATTATTGTAAGTTCTCTTCCATATCAAGTAAATAAAGCAAAATTAATTCAAAATATTGCAGACTTAGTTCGTGATAAAAGAATTGAAGGAATTTCTGATTTAAGAGATGAGTCTGATCGAGAAAATAGAGTAAGAATTGTTATTGAATTAAAAAGAGATGCTAATGCACAAGTTGTGTTAAATCAACTATATAAAAACACACAAATGCAAGATACTTTTGGAATTATTATGTTAGCATTAGTTGATGGAGAACCAAAAATTCTTACACTTAGACAATGTCTTGATTACTATATTGATCATAGAAAGACTGTTATCTTACGTAGAACTCAATTTGAATTAGATAAAGCATTGGCAAGAGCTCATATTTTAGAGGGATTAAAAATAGCATTAGACAATATTGATGAAGTAATTAATATTATTCGTTCTTCTTATGATGATGCAAAAGAAAGATTAATGAAACGTTTTGGACTTTCTGATATCCAAGCACAAGCTATTCTTGACATGAGATTAAAAACATTATCAGGATTGCAAAGAGAAAAAATTGAAGAAGAATATAATGAATTAATGAAATTAATTGCTCATTTAAGGGATATTTTATCTAGTGAAAGATTAGTTTTTGATATTATTAAAGAAGAACTAATTGAAATTAGAGAAAAATTTGGAGATGAAAGAAAAACAAAAATTGCTGCAGCAGAAGGAGAATTTGAAGTAGAAGATTTAATTAAGGAGGAACAATCTGTTGTTGCTTTAACTCATTTTGGCTATATTAAAAGGATGCCAATTGACACATATAAGAGCCAAAAAAGGGGAGGTAAAGGTATTACTGGAATTGCAACAAGAGAAGATGATTTTGTTAAAAAAATATTTACAGCATCTACTCACGATACAATTTTATTCTTTACCAATAAAGGAAAAGTATATCGCTTAAGAGGATATGAGATTCCAGAGGCAGGAAGAACTGCAAAAGGAACTGCAATTGTAAATCTTTTAAGCTTAGACAATGGCGAAAAAGTATCTGCTGTTATTCCAATTACTAACTTTGAGGATGGCAAATACTTATTAATGGCTACTAAAAATGGTTTAATTAAGAAAACTGCATTAACAGAGTATAATTCAGTTAGAAAGTCTGGTTTACAAGGAATAACATTAAAAGAAGAGGATGAATTAATTGGTGTAAGACTTACTGATGGAGAAGATAATGTTGTTTTAGTAACAGAACAAGGTATGAGTATTACTTTTGATGAAAAAGATGTAAGACCAATTGGAAGAGTATCTCAAGGTGTTATTGGAATCCGACTAGATGAAGCAGATAAAGTAATTGGAATGGAATCAATCATTTTAGGAAAAAATGCAACTTTATTAGCAATTACTGAAAATGGATTTGGAAAGAGAACAGAGCTTGATGAGTATCGAGTACAAGCAAGAGGAGGAAAAGGAGTTATAACTTATAAAGTTACTCCAAAAACAGGAAAAATAATTGGTATTCGAATTGCTACAGAAGATGAAGATGTCATGCTAATTACAGATACAGGAACCATTATTCGAATTAGTGTAAAAGATGTTAGTGTTTTAGGAAGAGTTACACAAGGTGTTACTTTAATGAGAACAAATGATGGTGGTAAGGTAGTAAGTATTGAGACAATTACACCAGAAGATAAAGAAGAAATATTAGAATAAAAATAAAAATACCTGAAATTTTATTTTCAGGTATTTTTATTTTTATTTTCAGGTAAGCTAAGATTTCTTTTTTATTTGAAAACGAATATCATCTCCAAAAAAGCGACAAATATTATAATATCCTACAAGGCGGGACCCAATTCTTTCATTATAGATTTGAAATAAATCTTTTAGACTTAAATTAGTTGAAATAATTGTTTTGGTGATTTTTTTATCTTGATTTAGTAAACGGGTATTAATAATTTTAAATAATTCTGTGAACTTCATATTATTAATATTTTCTGTTCCTAAATCGTCAATAATTAATAGATCTACGTCAAATAAACTGTTATAGACGTTTTGAGAAATTGTTTCTTTTCCAAATTTTTGATCAATAATATAATCTAACATAACTGGAGCTGTTTGATATAAGACTGTTTTTCCTTTTTTTAATAATTCATTTGCAATACAACTAGATAAAAAAGTTTTTCCTAAGCCAGTGTCTCCAGTGAATAAAAGATTTTTTTCTTGTGGATCATCAAAATTATTGATAAAAGAATAACAAATATTTTTTATAATTTCAATATTTTGTCTAGGAGAAATATCTGCTCGATATTTTTCTTTATTAATTTTATCAGAATAGTAATCAAATGAAAAATGATCAAAATTGTGAAGATTTAGGTTGCTAATGTTAGATTGATTATATTCTAAATTAAATAATTTTTGTTTTAGACAATTACACATAACAGTGTGATAATCATCAATTTTTATATAACCTGTATCTTGACAATCTTTGCAATCGTAACAAGGTAAAAGAGAATCTTCTGTTTCTCCAATTGATTTTAAAATAGTAATTTTTTCTTTTCTTAAATCTTGAATTTTTTCTTTCAAATTTTCTATCTTTTGAGGCTCATTTGAGTTTAATAAAGAAAGAGTAGTAGAAATAGCATTTTTGTTTAATTCTTGCTCAATTTCTAATAGTCGAGGAGCTAATTGATATAATTCTTGTTTTTTTTGATTTGCTTTTTGATTAGCAATTAATCTTTTTTGCTCATATTCTTTTAATAATTGTTTTAAGTTTGAATTATCCATTTTATAACTCCTTTCTTTTTATTTTTAAGAATTTGAGATATTAGCATATAAATTATCTAGATTATCATAATTTCTTTGTTCAAAATTGTTGTAACCAGTTTTTTTCTGTAAATCTTTCACTTCTTTATTTCTCTGTTTCATGCTATTGATAAAAGAAATAACTTCAGTTGGTGTTTTAAAACCACGTTCATGCCAATCTGTTAATAATTTATCTAGATAGTCAAAGTTTGGATTAGTTTTTGATGTTGTTTTCTTTAATGCAATTTCAATAATATCTAATCCAAATCCAAAATCTAAAAACCATTTTTCAATGTAGGCTTGTTCATATTGGGTAAGTTTTCTAGATAAGCCTAATCTTTTAGAAATAGCAGATTTTACTTGATTTATTTTTTCTTGTTTCTCATAATATAGATCTAAATCGTTAAATGTTTTAATATTATTTTTTGACCATGCTTCTGCAACTACTTGGATATAATTTCGATGAAGAGCAGATTGGTTAAAACAATAACGGAACAAAGCAATCATAACTTGCTCATCAAATTGATATTTTTTAAACCAAAAGTCAATATCACTGTACCAAGAAGGAGACATGACTCCTTGAAAAAATTCATTATTAATATTTTCAATTGCTTGTGCACGATATTTATTTTTTTCTGTTTTTTCTAATTCTTCTGGTGTAGAAGTAATACGAGGATTATATAACTTATGTAATTCAATTTCTTGAAGATTGTTTACAATATATCCAGTATTTTTCTTGGTAAGAACACCATTATCTTCCCAGTATTTTAATGCATCTTGAACTGTTTTTAGAGGTAATTCTAATTTTTTATATAAATCATTTAATTTTACCTCTTTATTATATTTTGATAAAAAGAGAATATATAAATATACTTTTATGGAATCACCACTTGCTTGTGATAAATATTCAGTAAAAAATACGTCTGCAATTTCAGTGTTAGAAAATATAAGTGGTTTATCATTTTGTTCTAATTTCATAGATATATCCATCCTTTCATCAGAGTTAAAGAAACTTATTTTATTTTGTAAAATTATATCATTTAAATTAAAAATTTACAATCGAAATAAAGTCGTTTTTAGAAAGAATTTGTTGTTATTTTAGCTTTTTAATGTAAAACAGAATCTTTCTTGTATAAATAGATAGTTCTTTTTCTAGAAAAATCAAAAAGATAAAAGAAAATATAAAGTAAATTTTCATTACCTAAATTAGAAAAAGAGAATAGAAAGAAGGGAAGATAAAAGGAAAAGATAAAGACAATTCGAAATAAGATATTTGTAAAAAGAAGATTAGAAATGAAAAAAAGAAGAGAAATGATAATAAGATTAATAATTGCGGTAGAATAATTAACTATGCCAAATAATTTATTTTTAAAATTATAATTTTGCGGAAAAATAAAAATCATTTAAAACTCCATTTCAGTAAATTGTTTAGGTTAGAAAAATGAGAAGAATTTTCAATAGAGGGACTATTAAATAGTTGTGAAGCTAAGGAGTTTATTTTGGATAAGATTGAAATAGATCCAATATAAATCAATTTTGAAAATAAGTCAGACATTTCATAACTGATTGAAAACATAAGAAGTAATACAATAGAAGCACCAACTTGGATGGAAAGTAGTGAAATAAATAAACGAATCCACATATGAAAGAAAGAAGCTGTGGATTGTGTTGTTAAAGAGATAATGGCAAAAGGGAAAACTAGTATAAGAAGTTTTAGTAAAATATAACGAAAAGAGTATGTGAAGATTAAATTGAAAAGGTTGATAAAAATAAATCCTGTGATTAGTCCATCAAAAGAAAATAAATTAAAACTTTCTTTTGATAAAATAAGATTCGTGTTTAAATCTTGTACTAACTGGGCAAAACAGATATTTTTTTGGAATAATATTTCACCAATTTCTCGAATAGATGAAGAAATTAGAGAAAAAAAAGAAATAAGCTGTTCACAAATAAAGTAAGAAAAATTGATAGCAATACAAATAAAAAGTAATTTAAATATGAATTGAGTGGGTGAAGATGTTTGTATTCCAATAAAATTAGAAAGTAAATAACGAACCAAATAATATAAAATAAAACCAATTAGAATTGAGTTAGCAATTAATAATATTCCCTCTTGAGGAGTAGTTCCAAAAATTTTTTCAAAATAAGAATCTTTTAAAAAATTTTTGTTAATAAAAAGTAAATCATCTAAAAAAGAATAAAGGGATTCATCTATGTTAGAAAATAAATTTTGAAAAATTTGATTGATTGTTTCAATAATAATTTCTGTAATGTTTAAAGAAGATTGATTCAAATAAGATCACATCCTATTTAATTAATGCCTTTATTGCAGCCAGAACTAAATCAATAGCAAGGATAAAAGCATAGCAAAATAGTGAATTTTTAGCTAATTTTTTTCCTGTGCGGATTTTTTCTTCATCACCAAAACTAAATTTTTGCATAAATAAACCACAACATACAGCAACAGCTGCGGCTGGAGTGGATATTGTTAAAATCCATTTTTCTATTTTTTCAAATGCTTTTTGAATGGTGCTAACAATTTTAGGATTAGAGGAAGCCGCAAAAGATAACGTAGTCATCAGAAAAAAAGCAAGTAAAAAAATAAAAAGTAAAAAAATAATATAATTTTTTTTATTTTTTTTCGTCTATTATCCATCCTTTCTCTTTAAAATAAGGAATCATTTGAAGTTTTCTTGGCTTTAAAATTTTGTTACCATCAGATAAAAAACTTAAACAAGAAAATGTTTCTAATTCCTGAGTAAAAAAATTAGTGTCATAAATAAAATCAGACTGAAAATATTTAGTATAACCCTCTGATAAACTAGATTTTTTAGAATTAAAAGAATTTAATAAATAATTGAATTTTGTTTCTTTTGCATTTTCTGAAATGTTTTGTGAGATTTTTTCTTTTTCTTCTTTACCAAGTTGTTTTTGAGCATCTTCTATTGTAAATAAATCATCTGATCGAAACCAGATTTTGTTTACTAGACTCTGAATAACGACTCTTGTAGAGTGAACATTGTTAAGAGAGTTAATTAATGAGGTATAGCTTTGTGTAGAAATAATATTTATACATTTTGCTTCACGACTTTGGGCAAAAAAATCAGCATCTGTAGAGTTTACATATTCATGAAATTCATCACAAATAAAAGCAACACTTCTAAAATTTAAGTTAGATTCTTTTAGTCTTAATAATACTTCTGTCTGAAAATCTAATTTCAAATAAGCAGCAATAATCTTAGAAAGGTTTTTGTATTCAGAAATTGGCATGTTAAGAACAACAATTTTTCCTTCTTTTAAAACAGAAGAAAACCCTGTAAACGTAATTCTATTTTTTTCGGGGGAAAATGTAGACAAAACTTCATAGTCAGAAACAAATAAGTTGGTAATTCTGGTAACTTCTGAAATAATAATGTTACTTGTTCTAGAGTCAAGAGAAAAAAATTCTTTTTCAAAAAAATTAATGATAGAGCTTAAGTCAAATTCTTGTTCCTTGGAAAAATTATGTTTTAAGAATAAACTTCGAATTTCTTGTTTCTTTTTAAGATAATATTCCTTTGAAGTAATAAGATTATGAATTTCTTGAAATGTTACATAGTTATTATTGTAAATTCTACAAAATTTAATACAATAGGTTAATAATATTTCTACTTTATCTAACCAATAAGAATCAGAATTATTATCTGAAAAGAGTAATAAAATTGTTTTTAGTCTATTGGCTAAAATAGATGCTTTTAAATTTGGTTTATCTAGAGGATTATAACTAAAAGTTGTTCCTAATTCTACAATTATTAAATCTTTTTGACGATTACTTTGATTAATATATGTAATAACTTGTTTATAGAAATTTCCTTTTACATCTAAAATTAGCATTCCTAGTTTTTTGTCAGGGCGATAGTTCTGATAAGAAATTAATTGTTTTGTAAAAGGATACATAGCACTAGATGTTTTTCCACTACCAATAGTACCAGTAATTAATATATTTTGATAAAGAGATTTTTCTGTTAAAAAAGTAAATTCTTTTGTATAATAATCTTTGCCTACGAGTAAAACTAGTTCGGTTTGTGAGATAAAATTTTTTCTTTTTTTTAGAACTCTATTATGACTATTTTTAAAAATATGAGAGAAAAATCGATTAGAAATAATCATACTAGATAAAATAAATAAGATTTGAAATAAAATTTTAAATATACTCCAAAATTTAGGATATTGGGTACAAATATTAAAAGGATGAATAGCCCATTTTATTATAATAGCCTCTGACTTAAAAATTGGAGAAAAAAATAAATTTTCAAGATAAAATAAAAATGTACATGATAGTAAGATGCAGAAAAATCTCTTTAAAAAGAATAACAAGTTAAGAATCCTCCTTGCTGAAAAATGCTTTTTTGATGTTTAATTTTGAACCTTGTAAGTTATGAAAAATATATAGATCAAAAAAATTATATAATGAATAAAAAACAATCAAGAGATTAATAATAAATAGAATAAAGAACATTAAAATTAATTTGTCAACAGGCAACACCACCTTTCCATTTTTTACCATAATATAACAAAATTTGTATTTTGTCTATACTTTTTTAAAAATTTATGATAAAATTGTAAATAGTTTAAGAAATTTATAAAAATTTTAGAGGAGGATCGCATGAAAATAGAGAAAACAACCAAAATAGGTGAATTATTAAGCCAAGCACCAGAAAAGGCTGAGTTATTATTAGAAGCTGGTATGCATTGTTTAGGATGTCCAGCATCACAAGAAGAGACACTAGAAGAAGCTTGTGATGTTCATGGTATCGACGTTGAAGAATTGTTAGAAAAATTAAATGCATAGGCATAATTAGAATAGAAATGCATTAAAAATAGAAAAATTTCACAAA
>JAETTH010000191.1 GCA_021769225.1 Erysipelotrichaceae bacterium | reverse complement strand
TTATTCGTTCATAAATAGTCATGGTTTCATACCTCTTTTGTATACAATAACATGTTGTTGCCAAAAAATCAACATTTTTTGAAAAAACATCAAAAAATATGTTGACAAAGTGGCTACGTTGTGGTATTGTTTTGTTGTAGCCAAAACGACTACAAAAGGAGGATGAGAAAATATTGATTAATACTAACTTATTAAAAGCAAAAATAGTGGAACTTGGATATACGCAGCTTGAAGTTGCAAAACAGATGGGCATTTCTTATCAGTCTTTTAATTATAAATTAAATAGCATTAATGAATTTAAAGTTTCGGAAATTGAAAAATTGTGTAAAGTATTAAAAATTAATAAAAGTGAAGCACATTTATATTTTTTATCTTGAGAGTAGGCAAAATGGCTACAAAAAAAGAATGAAAGGAGTAAATATGAAAAACGAAACAACGCCTTATAAAGAGTTAGAAGAAATCTCTGCAAATAAAGAATAGGTTTTGAAAGCAATAGAATTTTTAAGTGATTTTACCGATAATCAAACAATTATCAATTCAAATAATATTGAAAGTAATAATTTACAATTGAAGCATAATGAGCATATAGCGGCAAGGATAGAAGAATTAGAAACTAACATGAATTCTTTGAAAAAAAGTAATTTATGGCACTCGGCAGTAACATTGATAATATCAGTAAGTCTATGTATTTGTTTTTTAATTAATCTATTAAATTAATAATTATTTCGTATATCAATGCACAAACGGCAATAAGAATTGAAATAATGCTTAAAATATTTGATTTTTGAGTTTGTTTCTTGGCTGACTTAGATTCAATATTTGCTTTATTTGCTGTATCTTCAGCCAAATCAATTTGCTTTTGTAATTTATCGATTATTCTATTTTGATTTTCAATGATTTTGTCTTTACTGTCAAGTTTATTATTTATCTCTTGAAGTAATTCGGACGGATGTTCGCCATCCTCATATAATGACGGAAAATTTTTTTCAGTAATTTCAAGGTCAAACGGAAACATATTTATAACAAAACCCCTTTCAAATTTGATTATAACAAATTCTGAAAGAGAGGACAACCCATCAACTTAACAATTGAAAGGATAAAGCATATGAGCACATATTCAAAGGTTTTAATTTTGATGGTTTGGGTAGTTGCTGCAATCGGTTGTTTAATCATGAAAAAAATACAACCTGAGAGTTGCAGGTTGTACGCAGTATATGTATTGGTTATTTGTGTACTGATTACAGTGTATTCAAATATTCTTGTAT
>JAETTH010000190.1 GCA_021769225.1 Erysipelotrichaceae bacterium | reverse complement strand
AAAAACTTCTATAAAATTAAGTAAAATAATTTGAATGGTGTAAATAATGCAAATCAATTATAAAAAAGTTGGAGGAAAAATTAAAGAAGCAAGAAAAAAGCAAGGTTATACACAAGAAACATTAGCTGAAATAATAGATTTATCAGCCAGCCATTTAAGTCATGTGGAAAGCGGGATTGCAAAAATTTCACTTCCAACGATAGTTGCCATTGCAAAAACACTAAATGTAAGTCTTGATGACCTATTAAGTTTGGAAATAGATAATCAGTCAATTTATTTGACCTTAAAAGAACTGGATAGGATTTTTAAAAACTGCACGGTAAAAGAGAAGAACTTATTGATACATAATTTAAATATATTAAAGCAATATGATTTAAAGGAGTATATAAGAAAATCCCAAGAGGTTTAATAAGCAATTTTCCCTTTTAAAAATATACACCCCTCCCTCCGATATCATATCTTTCCCTTATTAAGGGGAGGGGAAGCGGTCGTTTGGAGAAAGTGCGGGCAGCACTTTCCCAAAATCCGACCGCGTTAAAAGCCGTCATGGCTATTGGGTGGAAGCGTTTTTCCCATCTTTTTTGGCTTTGAAAAAAAGATGGTCGCCCTTTAGGGCGAAATCCTAAAAGAGGTATATAATGAAAATAGAAGAAGCTTTCAGTATAAGAATAAAATATCTACTAAAAGAAAAAGGTATGACTGCCGAAGAACTTTCTAAAAAGTCAGATGTTTCACTCAATTATATAAATAAATTGATAACCGGCACAGCTAAAAATCTGCATATACAGGAAATGGGACAGATATCCATCGCATTTGAGATGCCTCTACATGAATTTTTAGATGACGAGGTATTTCATCATTTGGAAACAAAATATACAAAAAAATAAAGGAGCCTAATTGGTTCTTTTTTATTTGTAAATACTGTTTAAATAACTTAAAATTAGTATGGGTTGAGGCAGCGACTGTTTCAAAAACCTCAGGAAGAGATTTTTAGAAAATCCAGTCGCGTAAAAGCCGCCACGGCGATTGAGTGGAAGATTTTTATCTAATATTGTGACTATTTTAAGATTTCTAAGAAATCTTCCTAAGTTTAATTTATTAAACTTAGACATGCTTTAGCATGTTAAATAGCATGAGCAAACTTGCTTTAAGCAAGATTTGTGAATTAAACTTAGGAAAAATATTCGCTTGTCTTAAGGTGGAACCCTATAAAATGGAAATAAAATACATAAAAAATATAAAGAGCCCATAAGGCTCTTTTTTATTACCAAATT
>JAETTH010000189.1 GCA_021769225.1 Erysipelotrichaceae bacterium | reverse complement strand
TCAACCATATTGCCAATACTCAAATCGTCGTCAATAATCCGTATATTTTTGATTGCAATCACTTCCGTTCAAATATGAATTTAAATATCAATTTAAACTACATTACTATTTTTGTTTATAAAAAAGAATAGCACAACTTAAAATTTTTGTAAATATTATGACAAACACAAACCACAATGAAATGACATTATTTACCATATCTTAACTTTTTCTTTGGTATGGCTTTGAAATAATATTTTTTAATATCCACAAAGAAGGAGTGAATCAAATTAAAAAGAAATATAAAGCATTTATTATTGTTATCGTTCTAATACTTATAACAACCGTTGTATCCGTCGTAAATCAAAAAAGCACTGCAAATATAAGAGTGCATGATTTTTACTCTCTTGCATCATATGATTGTGATGAAAATTCTTTTGATAAATTCCGTAAAGACAGTTATAACTGGTATAAATCAATTGAGAATGAAGATGGTGTCTATTTAATAAACACAGCCCATTATGCGAAAAAAGTATTAAAAATATGGGAAAAGGAAGAGGTTTACAAGTCCGTACCGAAAAATGCATTTTGGTATTTTGCTGCATCACCGTCATACCTGAATACGATTGGCATAAATATTGAGGACGCATATCTTAAACAGGCCGAAAACGGTGTAAGATTATATATGATACCTGATACATTCAGCAAAGAAGAAATGGAAGCAATGACCGATTTCCTTAAAGAAGATGCTCTCAAAAGCGTAGAGCAAAGCAGTATTAAAACCGCGTTCACGGATAATCAGAAAATAAAAATAATTACCTATACACCAAAAGATGATTATTTCACCTGGCCGTCAGAAAAAGGACAACCGTTGACCGACCAAGCACCTGTTATATATGTCTGCACAAGCGAGAATATGAAATATTATGAAAATGAAAGCCTTACAGCAACAGGTATTAACAGTTATATAAAATTTAAAAATAAAGAAACTATGGCAAAATACAGCAATGATACGATAATTGAAAAATACCAACTTAATTTTACACCATCGAGTGATATATATAATGCTGCACACGAAAGCAAAATGGTCAGTTCCAATGTCAAAAAAGTATTTGCATAAAAAAGCAGGGATTAACCCTGCTTTTTTTATATATTTAGATTCATTTTTCCGGAAAAGTATTTACGGTTTTCGTTATATTAAAAACTTACTTGTTAAAGCATACTGCATAGCCATCAAAAGAGGCAGCATAAATCTTATCTTTCGTTACACATACTTCACCTAAAACTGCAGAACCAAC
>JAETTH010000188.1 GCA_021769225.1 Erysipelotrichaceae bacterium | reverse complement strand
ATGAGATTATGTATTCACCATTTTCATATTGTGAAAGTTTTGAAATTTTTTTTAAAGCAGTGACGGATTTATTACATAAGGTCGTTATAAAAGCAAATTCAAAGAGTATAAAAGCTATTTTTGAATTTGAAAAAGATATGTTTTATTTCAATATAGATAATATTAACGTTGAGGATAGAAGGCAAATCAAAAAATATGAGTGTGATGTTTTAAAAATGAAAAAAATGCGTCTAAATTTGGAAGATAGTTCTGAAGTAAAGCTTCTTTTTGAAAAATGCAACAATAAAGCGAAAGTCACATATTACAACAAATGATGAAAATGTGATTTATGTGCGAATAGGTGATTATGATGAAAAAAAATAGATATATAAAATTGGTGTTTCCTCCGTTTTGGCCAGTTACACAGCCCTACTTGAGTGTACCGTCATTAGCAGCATTTCTTGAGAAAAGCCATATTGCATGTAAACAATATGACATTAATCTGATGGTCGCTGAACATATATTCAGTAAAAGCTTTTTAGAGGTATGCAAAAATAGATTGAAAGAAAAAAATAATGCAGTAATGGATATTATTGATTTTTGCATTGACAATATTGAGATATGTAAATCAGAAATACGTTCTCCGAAATGTTTAGATGTTGATGAGTACCAGTCACATTTGGCGCTGCTTTCATTATGTTCTTGGATAATTAACTTATCATATAAAAATGAAGTATATGATTATGCAAAGTGCAGTTATGTCAATAAATTATATGATCCACTTAAAAGCGAGGATATAAAAAAATGTATGGAGGATGTAGAAAGTGGAAATATTCATTCATGGGTCATAGAATGTATGAAACAATTTATAGAAGATTTGTCGACTGAAACAGATTTGGTGGGAATTTCTGTATCTGGAATTAATCAAATTATTCCATCAGTAATGTTAGCTACTATGATAAAAAAAAGAAATCCAAAAGTAAAAATTGCATTTGGAGGTAGTATTATTACACGATGGCATGAAAAGCTTAATGAACTTAAATTTTTGTTTAATGTAGTAGATTTTATATTGTTCTTTGAAGGAGAGATTCCACTTTATAATTTAGTTCAGTATTTACACGGAGAAAAGAAAATAGATGAATTGAAAAATATCGCATATTGCGATAAAAATGGAACTATACAATTACAAATAGATTTACATTTATGTATCGATATAGATCAGTTACCAACCCCTTTATTTGATCGAAATATACTGAAAATATATTTTTCACCAGAGTTAGTATTACCATTACTTTCTT
>JAETTH010000187.1 GCA_021769225.1 Erysipelotrichaceae bacterium | reverse complement strand
AGTATCAAATATAGCTCAAACCATAGATACGCTTAAAAAAGAAGGCTTATTTGTAGTGGGACTTGATATGAACGGAGAAAACTACTACGATATGGATTATGATATGCCTTTAGCTTTGGTTGTCGGTGCTGAAGGTAAGGGACTTGGTAGACTTATTAAAGAAAAATGTGATTTTATAAGCTCTATTCCTTTAAAAAATGATTTCGATTCATTGAATGCTTCCGTTGCTGCGGGAATAGTTCTTTTTGAAGCTGTAAAAACAAGATAAAACTCTGCTTTTGCGGAGTTTTTTTATTTAATAATTTTTTTTAATAATAAAGATTAAAAGTATTTTTAATGATAAGTTATAAAAAATGTAAAATATAAATTGGAAAAATTTATTATTTTATGAAATAAATAAAAAGTATATTTCGTTGACTTTAAGGTCATTATTTTATATAATATTTAAAAATACTTTTAACTTAGCACGAGAGGCTAAAAAGGTTATACTTCGATAAATAAATAGCTTATACCGAAGCTATGCATTTTTTGTAGATACCTAGCCTAAGTGCAGGTATTTTTTTATAAATATCGGAGGTATATACTTATGTTAAAAGGTCGAGATTTGATCGAACCAACAAATTTTACAGTAGAAGAATTAGATGAAATATTTGCGCTTGCTAATGATATTCTAAATGACGAAAAAAAATATGTGGATGTATGTCATGGAAAATTATTGGCAAGCCTTTTTTATGAACCTTCAACAAGAACGAAATTTTCTTTCGACGCTGCGATGTACAGGCTTGGCGGTAATGTCTTAGGATTTTCCGACCCGAATACATCGAGTACTTCGAAAGGAGAATCTCTTGCAGATACTACAGTGGTCGTTTCAAATTATGTAGATATAATCGTTGCAAGACATCCCAGAGAAGGTACAGCAAAATTGATGAGTGAACATTCAAGAGTTCCCGTTATAAATGCGGGAGACGGCGGACATCAGCATCCAACTCAAACGCTTACGGATCTACTTACAATTCAGTATTACAAACACGATTTCAATAATCTAAAGATAGGTGTATGCGGAGACTTGATGTTCGGAAGGACTATTCATTCTCTCGTAAAAGCAATGTCAAGATATGAAAATATAGAGTTTGTCTTTATTTCACCGAAAGAACTTTCAATGCCGGAATATATAAAGGAAGAAATCGAAGGAAAAGCTAAATACTCCGAAACAAATTCACTTGATGAAGTCATTGGAGATTTGGACGTTCTTTATATGTCAAGGGTTCAAAGAGAGAGATTTGTA
>JAETTH010000186.1 GCA_021769225.1 Erysipelotrichaceae bacterium | reverse complement strand
ATTTTAATATAGCTGTAATCAGTTGGGATAGTATACTCTATAATTCTTTTATTCCTTTGGCTTAAAGTTATTGCCTTCATCTTGGAAAATTCATCCTCACCCTGCATGTAACTCTCAAGGTCAATTTGGTTTCTTTTAATGATTAGGTCTTTTACATGCCCCATAGTCGCCGACATAAAAATTTGCACTTTATCCATAAACCCTATTTGTAATAAATTAAAACAAATTTCTGTATTTGTATTAAATCCGGAATCTGTATAAAAATAATGGCATTCATCAAAAACTATGGTATTGTATCCACTTAAATCTACAGCTACATCATTTAATCCCCCCTTCAAAACCCGCATTTCAATTGATTGGTATGTTACAACTTTAATATATTCTTTAACAGTTATCTCAGTATTACCCAGAACCTTCCAGATATAATTCCTTACCTCATTATCAAGCTGTTTATTTAACTGCATTTGTAAAATTTTTCTATTCACAAGATACAGTATTTTTTTATTATTATTAATCGCCCATAAAAGTAATTCATGAAATATAAAATGGCTTTTACCGCTTCCTGTTGGTGCTGTTATTAAAATAAGCTGCCCTGGACGCCAATTCTCGTAATCTGTTTTTATTTCATCACTAATGAACATTTCTTCCCTCCGATATATAGAAACCTGTCATCTCTATTTTAACCCATGTCTTAAATATTTCCACAATACTATATATAACACCTTCCAGGTAGGAAACTTCACCTAATGGACTACTATAGAATCAGTCTGATCCACACCCCGCTTCTTTTCATAAAATGCTTTTTACTATGTTACCCTTTCACTTAAATAGATTCTACAAAATTGTTCTGTTCTTGCCCCCTTGTATCTTGTCTGGTTTATATTCCTCCAGTTTATTTACGCACATTGGAAGACTTTATCTTATATGAATTTTCCATTTTCCAAATAAAAAATGCTTTCTTATAAGTGATTTTACCATATCTTATGCCCTTGGAAAACTATGGATTTTCCATTTTCCAATCTTTTTCCTCATGATTTTAAACACGTTTTATAAGTAGTTTAGACATTATTAATCCTATAAAAAGCATCTATATTACTCCGGTTGATGTCACTATTGATGTCAAACGCAAAAAAGAGTCCTTCCCCATCAAGAGGAAAGACCCTTTCTCCTTTGGAAAAGCCCATAAAATCAAGCTTTTCCACCACTCCTGCGGATAACAGGACTTGAACCTGCACGTCATGGACACCAGAACCTAAATCTGGCGCGTCTGCCAATTCCGCCATATCCGCATATATTG
>JAETTH010000185.1 GCA_021769225.1 Erysipelotrichaceae bacterium | reverse complement strand
ATTCTATTAGGTGTAGCTTTTAAACCATGAGATCTTATAATTTCTTTTACATCTAACTTTTCCATGACTTTCTCCTTTCTACATCTTTTAAATTAGAATGGTTATAATTTAATTATATAAATTTTTCCCGATTTGTCAATAGGTTTTTAATATTTTTATAAAATAATTTATAATCATTCTAATTTATTTTAACTAATTATATATTTTTTTCCGTAAAAATACAATAAAAATCAATCTAATTTATTGATATTTATAATTTTATTTAATTAAATCAAGTAAATATATGCTAAAATATAAATAACAGAAATTTATAGAGGTATTACAAATGAAAAACAAAAAAATCATATATACATTATTATCAATTTTATTAATACTATTATTTACAAACACAGTTTATGCACAAAACAAAGCAGATGAAAGATACGATCCTAATAGTGTATTGGTGGTTTTTAAAGATAATATTTCAAACTCAAAAAAATCGAAGATATTATCCAATGAAAATTTAAATATAGAAGAAACCGTTGATAAAAAAGAAAATATAGAATTAGTTGAAGTCCCTAAAGATTCAACAGTTGAAGAAACAATAAGAACTCTTAATGAAAAAAATGAAGTCCTATACGCACAGCCTAATTTTAAATATAAAGCTTTAGCGACAACAAATGACCCTCTTTTATCCGCTCAAAAACATCTTACATGGACAAATATTTCAGGAAGCGGAACTACAGCATGGAATTATTCTACAGGTGAAAATACTAAAATAGCTATATTTGATACCGGGGCATATACATCTAATCCTGATTTATCGAATATCAAAGGAACATACAACGCATCTACAGGTTCATCTGCAAAATCTTCAGTTGTAGATTATGAAGGTCACGGAACACATGTAGCGGGCATTGCTGCTGCATGTGGAAATAATAAGAGTCTGGGAGCAGGCGTAGCTTATAATTCTGATTTATATATAGCAAAAGTAGCCGATTCTAATGGAGATATCTCATCGGCATATCTTATCAGAGCATTTGATTGGGCTGAAGAACAAGGATGTCGAATAATTAATATGAGTCTCGGAGGATATGGGTATGAGTATGATAGTGATGGAAAAGTAAATTTAGATTTGCTTTTAAAAAGTCGAATTGATGATGCATATAATAAATCTAATAATAGCATATTGACCGTTTGTGCTGCTGGAAACGGGGATGATATAAATGGATATCCATATTATTCTTACCCTTCGGATTTCCCAAATTCATACTCAGTAGTTGCACTGCAATATGACAGTAACGGCAATCCGACCAGAGCAAAATATTCT
>JAETTH010000184.1 GCA_021769225.1 Erysipelotrichaceae bacterium | reverse complement strand
AGGCTTTGGCAATAACTCCTGATGATTTTGATTTTTCAAGACAAACCTTGTCAATTAGTAAAACTTGGGACTATAAGGGAAAAGGTGGATTCTTGCCAACTAAAAATAAATCATCTGTAAGAAAAATACAAATTGATTGGCAAATCGTAGTAAAATTCTCTGAACTAATTAAGACATTGCCAAAAGATAAACCTATTTTTGTTGGTGAGGATAAGATTTATAATTCCACAGTAAATGATGTATTAACAAGGCACTGCAAAACATGTGAGATTTCATCAATATCTATACATGGATTAAGACATACACATGCTTCTTTGTTGTTATTTGCTGGCGTATCAATTGCAAGTGTTGCAAGAAGACTAGGACATGCCAGTATGACAACGACACAAAAAACATATTTGCATATTATACAAGAACTTGAAAATAAAGATGTGGATCTTGTAATGAGAACATTATCTGGGTTATAAAAACATAAAATAAATGATTGCTTGCACTGATAGATCTAAGTGCTTGTTAAAAAAATAAGATGTTTTATTATGAAATGTGTATTTTAATGTTATATTGTTAATTGAATTGAAATATCGCTAAAAGAATAATTTTGTTATTTATTAAGCTTTAGGAGGGTTTTCTATGAATGATATGATTAAAAAAGATAATCTAAATGAATTTGGCCTTTATGAATCGATTAGAAATGTGTTGATTCAAGCAAGAAAAAAAACCTATCAGTCTGTTAATTCATCTATTGTTATGTCCTATTGGTCTATTGGAAAGCTTATTGTTGAAAATGAATAGAATGGTAATTTTAGAGCTGAGTATGGAAAGAATGTTTTGGAAAATCTTTCAAATAAACTGTCTAAAGAGTTTGGTAGTGGATTTAGTATTCGAAGTTTACAACAAATGAAGAAGTTCTATCTAGTATTTCCAAATACGAACGCACTGCGTTCGCAATTGACATGGACACATTATCGAAGTTTATTACGTGTTGAGAATGAGAATGCAAGAAACTGGTATATTGAAGAGGCCATTAAGGAGCATTGGTCAAGTAGGCAATTAGATAGACAGATTTCTACAATGTATTATGAAAGATTGTTATCTAGTCAGGATAGAAAATCAGTTATAACAGAAGCAAATGATAAATTATCACTTGTAATACCAGAAGATTTTATAAAAGACCCATATGTCTTGGAATTCTTGGATTTGAAAAATTATCCGGCATTGCGTGAAAGTGATCTGGAATCTGCTTTGATTGATAACTTACAAGAGTTTTTATTAGAACTAGGACGTGGCTTTTGTTTTGTCTCAAGACAAAA
>JAETTH010000183.1 GCA_021769225.1 Erysipelotrichaceae bacterium | reverse complement strand
TTCTACATCATTAGTATTCATATTTATAATATGAAATGCTAATCTTTGAGCAGTTTTTCTTCCAACTCCAGGAAGCTTTGAAAATTCTTCTATCAGCCTAGTTATAGGCCCTGTATAAACTTGCATATAATCACCTACTAGAATAATCCTGGTATATTCATTCCTCCAGTTACTTTGCTCATTTGACTTGATTGCATTTCGTCAACACTTCTTAATGCTTCATTAACTGCACTTAAAACTAAGTCTTGTAACATTTCTATATCATCTGGATCAACTACTTCAGGTTTTATATTTATATCTATTAATTCTTTCTTACCATTAACCTTTACTGTAACAGCTCCTCCACCAACAGAAGACTCTATTTCCTTTGCTTCTAACTCAGCTTGCATTTTTTGCATATTTTCTTGCATTTTTTGAGCTTGCTTTAATAAATTATTCATATTTCCAGGCATCATTCCGCCTCCAAAACCTCTTTTAGCCATAACTAAAATCCTCCTTTTAAAATTTATATATATTTTATTATTATATCATAATCTTTTTTATTATTACTCTTGTTTTTCTTCATTATCTTTTATTTCAAGTATATCTTCATTAACTATAGACTTTAGTAATTCTTCACCTTTATCCATTTTATCGTTTTTTATTTCTAGCTCTATATCTTTAACTTCAGACTCTAATATTATTTTTATACTAAAGCTTCTATTAATAGTTTCTCTTATCATTTGTTCTATATATGATATAGTTTCTGGGTTACTTAATCTTTTCTTTGCAAATTCAAATCCATGTCCATAAATTATATATAAGTTATTATTATAAACATTAAACCCACTCACATCACCTAATAAGAAATATACCGGCATCTGTTTATTTACTTTATCTTCTTTTATTTTCTGCCTTATCTTCTGCCATGATGACTCTATTAATTTAACATCTTCACTTTTTACATTTTCATATACTATTTCTTTAGGTTCTTCTTCCTCTATAACTATCTCATTGTTCGATATATGATTCTCCCTTGTATTTATTGTTATATTACCGCTTTCAATAGTTTTTTCTAAATTTTCTATTCTTTTTATTAAAGCTTCTTTGCTTTCATCAAACATAGGTTGAGCAGTTTTCATAATAGTAACTTCTGCTAATACTCTGGGATTTGATGATGTTTTCATATTATCTTGAGTCTCTGATAATATATTTAAAATTCTTATTAAATCATTTATATCTACTATCTTAGATTGTTCTTTTAATTGTTTTATCGTTTCTTCTGGAAGTGATATAATCTCATCTAATTCTGTTGAGACTTTACAGACCATTAAAT
>JAETTH010000182.1 GCA_021769225.1 Erysipelotrichaceae bacterium | reverse complement strand
GGTTTTTCTAAAAAAAGTATTGACTTTCTTCTCTAAATCGTGTAATATATCACTTGTGTTCGAGAGAACATCAACTTAATAGTAGATGCAGGAGTGGCGGAATTGGCAGACGCGCAGGCTTCAGGTGCCTGTGGTAGCAATATCGTGTGGGTTCAAGTCCCATCTCCTGCATCCTTTTTTTGTAATTTAATCTCTTTATCGGAACGAATCTCCGTTAAAGAGATTTTTTTATATGCATGAAATTTCCAGTCAAATCAGAGGAATACCTTGACTTAAACTTTAAAATTATATACTATTAAAGAACTAGATAAGCTGTCCCCAAATAAATTATCAGGAGGCATTTATGAACTACATTAAGACCTTATTTCTAATTCTTTTTTTTACTCTCGCCATATATTTTTTAGGGATTTTGGGAAGAAAAAAAAGTGAAGTTTTTTCTTTAGCAGAGATTTTTTTAAACGGGCTGCTAAGATTATTTGCAAGTTTTGAAGTAATTGTCCTTCCGTTTATTTTTTTACGAATCAAATTTTCATACTTCTTTTATTTTTATTGTGCCTTACTGACTGTTGTTATTATTTTTTCCATAATAAAATATGCCAGATACAGTTATAAATTTATTGGAAAGGAAGTACGCAAATTTATTTCCATATTGGACCTTCCATTAATTGCTGCAATAATTATGATTATATTTCAGATGTCTATGCTCGCATTTTATATGCATCTTGATGCAGATGATGCCATGTACGTTGCAACCGCTGCTACAACTTTAAAAACCGATACCATGTATCAATATGCTGCAGATACCGGTATCCCGTTAACCACCATGCCATCACGATATATATTATCCCCCTTTCCTATTTTTACAGCCTTTTTGGGTAAACTGTTTTTTATCCATCCCACAATAATAGCACATACCATTCTAGCGCCGCTTATGACGGGTTTTGCATATTTAGTCTATTATTTAATAGGATCTCTTATTTTCAAGAAAAAAAAGGGCACGATCGGCATCTTTTTATTAATTTTGAGTGTATTTCAAATATTTGGATATTTTACAGTTTACTCTTCTTCCACTTTTATTTTGATCCGCTCATGGCAGGGAAAAGCCGTACTTGCAGGCGTTCTCATACCTGCAGCATTATATTTTTTAATGAAAGAATGTCAAACAAAAGCACCCTATAAATGGCCGTTAAGCCCCTCATTATTTTTAGTATTAGCAGCAAGCCTTGTCTCCTCAATGGGTATAATGCTGATTCCCACCCTTCTGGGTTTATCTGCTATTTTATATTGTATCTATAATAAATCTTTAGAACCATTGATCAAA
>JAETTH010000181.1 GCA_021769225.1 Erysipelotrichaceae bacterium | reverse complement strand
TATAATAATCAATGAGGGTTTTCCCGCTTATATCCCTATGATGTTTATTGAAAGCGTCGAGCCCTGCGACACATACTTCAATATCCTCTGTTTCTTCTTTTATTTCACCGTTTTCATCGACATAAGGTTTTGTCATCATTTCCATTGCATTTTTACCTTGTTCTGAATACGGGATCCTTATATCTGTGTGTTTTCTCGTATATTCTCTGTAAAGATAAACTATCCCGTCTTCGCTTATCGTAAACCATGCAAAGTAAAAAGGGTCTGCATATCCGTTATCCACAGCCATCCATCTTACCCAGTGTTTTGGTATTTCAAAGTCATCTACGATATGTATTCCTTCGTCAAATTCTGGAAAGGCTCTACCTTCATATATATCCCAGTCACCTTCTAAATATGCTTTTCTCTTAGCTTCGGGCAGATTTTCAAGCCTTCTTATATATTTAGGGTCATTTTCCGTTAAGATTTTATTATCATATACTCTTGCAGGTATAAATTTTATTTTATTCCCGTTTTTTTTGTCTTCATATATTTTTTTACCATAGTCAGTAGATGTTATATATCTTGCTTTTACCCAAGCATGACCGATATTGCCCGGATTTGCCGTAGCTCTGAAAAATGTCGGGTATCCTTTGGGACTTCTAAGACACGACAGTAATATCTGTACCCATTCCTCTTCAAAGTGAGTAAGTTCATCTATTCCGATATAATCAATACTTCTTCCGTCATATCTTATGGCGTCATTATAATTGGATACGAATCTGAAAAATATTTTACTTTCATTGATTAATGTTGCGATTTTTTTTGACGCATTATATTTATATATTATACTCGGTACTTTATTGAACCATTCACTTATAAGATTTGCCTCCAAATCATCATAGGTTTTTCTGAAGAGGTATATTGTGCTTTTCTTATATATAAGTGCATATTTAAGTGCGTCCATTACTAAAGCACAGCTTTTGCCTCCTCCTTTTGCTCCTCCGTATAATACTTCTTCCTCACTGCTTTTGTGAAAAATTTTTTGTTTTTCGTTTTCTTCATAATCTATCGTTACTTCTTTCATTTTATCCTCCTCATATTAGTAAAATTTTATCAAAATGGGTAAAATAAAAATTAATGAGTTTTTAAATTCAAAAGGGGATAGATAAGTGACTGCGGGCGCGGAATCTGCGTCAGCAGGCGTAGTGCCCGCAAAGGTAAATATTATTGTAAATATACAATAACCGGAGTATAATAATCAGAGAATTTATTTAATAAAGTTAATAGCAATTTTTAAAATATTCTGAAAATATTTCACGATTTTTGCTAATAAATCGGGTCGAA
>JAETTH010000180.1 GCA_021769225.1 Erysipelotrichaceae bacterium | reverse complement strand
CTACTTGGATTATTTGTCCGTCTTTTTCTATATTTGCATAATCCGGGCAAATATCCATCAAATCTCCTATGGACTTTCTGGATTTATTGACTGCATAACTTTGGAAATATTCCCCTACTTGGTAGAACAACATAACCGCAGCACCTTCGGCATAATCGCTTAATATTATGGAACCGATAGATGCGATAGCCATAAGAAAGTTTTCGTCGAACACTTTCCCTTTTGATATATTTTTAACCGCTTTTAATAATACATCATATCCCGCAAGTACATAAGCCGCAAGATATAATACGCTTTGTATCGTCTCGTATTTTATAAAAAAACCGAGAAAGAAAAGTATTAAAGCCACTATGATTTTGTAAAGTTGTTTTTTCTGCTTATCCATAATTTTTACCTTTTCCCTTTTAAGGCTATAAGATCACTGCGTCTTTATCTACTCCCTTTACAGCTTTTCTTGCCTGTTCCAAGATTTCATCAAATTTTTCATCGTCCGCATCCAAAGTAAGTTTTTGAAGCATGAAGTTGATATTTGCACTGTTTACTCCGTCGATCTTTCTTATTTCTTCTTCCATTTCCATTGCACAATGTGCACAGTCGATATTATCCATTTTTAATTTCTTTTTCATTTTCTATGTCTCCTTTAAAATTAAATTATTCTTCTATATGGTCTATACCTTGGTTTAGTATAGTCATCACATGTTCATCGGCAAGTGAATAAAAAACAGTTTTTCCGTCTTTTCTGTTCTTTATAAGCCTTGCATTCTTAAGATTTTTTAGCTGATGAGATACAGCAGACTGCGTCATATTCAATATATTTGCAATATCGCATACACACATTTCACTGACCAGCAAAGCATTTAAAATCTTTATCCTCGTACTATCGCCGAATACTTTAAAAAGTTCCGCTAAATCATATAACTTTTCTTCATCCGGCATTTTATCGTGTACTTCTTTTACTATATCTTTGTGAACGTGTTTAAGTTCACATGTTTCTATATTTGCTGCCATATTCATTTCTCCTTGTTTTATATATGAATATCTGTTCATATGTTATTATATTCATTTATTATATAAAGTCAACACTTTTTCTAAATGTTTTTTTCTTTTTTAAAAATATATATTTTTATATGATTTAAATTAATATCCTTTGTTAAAAGAAAACATTAATAATTCCAATATTCAATAATCCTACAATTCATATGAAAAATAAACTTTACATAATAAATATACTTTTTAAACAATAATAAATATTCTCCCAAAGGGTACTTTTTTTAGACCAATAAAGAATTCTGATAAAATATTATATTATCAGCCATAACGCTAAATT
>JAETTH010000179.1 GCA_021769225.1 Erysipelotrichaceae bacterium | reverse complement strand
TTTTAAAAGGGTGACCGGAGGTGAAGGAATTGCTTAAATTAGTTAAGGTTGAATTTCAAAAACTGAAAAGAAAAAAGTTTATTCTTTTAGTAACTTTAGCTGCATTTATGTTTCCGCTTCCATTGGCTTATTTAATGACAACACCAGCTATGATGGAGCAATATATTGATAAAGCGGACGCATTTGACGGACTATTCAATATGATATTGGGGTATGGAATCCAATTTTTATTACCCTGTATTATCGGAGTAGTAGCTGCTATGTTGTTTTTTATTGAACGTGATAATGATACATTTAAAAATATTAAAACAATCCCATTATCCAGTACGCAAGTAGTTACAGCAAAAATTATAGTGCTATTTATTATAGGCGTTGTATTTTGCATAGCATCAACGGTAGCAACAGTTCTGGTTGGTATGTTTACGTTAGATGTATACGGTTTAGGATACAAAATATTTCTGGCGGTTGAAACAGGAATATTTATTACCGCAGGAACATTACCATTGATTGTTATAGTGGTATTTTTTAGTCGTACTTATGTTTTCTCTGTTTTATTATGTATTTTTTATAGCGTTTTAAATATGAGTGCAACAGCACTTTTCGATGCATTACCTAAGACAATATTATGGTTACTTCCTACGCCGCTTACAACATTTTGGAGTGCTGGAGATATGAAAAGACATGGAATTAATATGAACCTTGAACAAATGAATGGATTAATTCCTTCAACTTTTCAAGTAATATTAATTCTTGGGATTATGGCAGGAATTTCAATACTATTAATTGACTGTTTGTACAAGAAAAGGGGGGAATAAAATTGAGGACTATTGTAAAAACCGAATTATTGAAATTAAAACGTTATCATATTATATGGGCGGGGATAGCTCTTATGCTACTCTCTGTTCTATTGACACTTTTTACTTCTATGGCTAATGATGGATCTGTATGGGATTTTCGATACTTAATAGAGCAGGTAATCAAAAATAATATGTCAATGATTTTCCCAATGTGCATAGCTTTGATTGCTGGATATATTATATCGCGGGAAGAAAAAGACGATGTTTTGAAGAATATTATTACCATTCCAATTTCATTTAAAAAGTTGTTGGTAGGAAAACTTATTGTATGTGCAATGTTATCAATATTATTTGGGCTTATTTGTACGGTATTTACGTTAATTGCAGAGTGTATAGTTGGTTTTCCTGGATTTACAGTAAATTTGGTAATCCAAGGATTAGTACAAATAACATTGGAAAATTTACTTTTGTATCTAGCGGTATTACCAATTATTGTTATAACAAGCAGACTATCAGGCGGCTTTATGATAGGT
>JAETTH010000178.1 GCA_021769225.1 Erysipelotrichaceae bacterium | reverse complement strand
TGAAACAGGACCATCCTCAATCAAAACTATCTCCGAAGGTATAACTGTTTGTTCAAGCATGCTTTGTAATGCTAAATCAACCCATCTTGGATTATCATTTTTATAAACTGTCATTAATACACTATAACAAGGTAACTTATTATTTTCCATATACATCTCCTTATCATTTCTTTCTCCAAACCATTTTATCTACAATACCTGTATATGATTGAATAATCTTAACAACTTTCGTAGAAACATTTTCATCTACATAATTTGGAACTGGCATACCATAATCATGGTCATTAACTAACTCTACTGCTGTTTCAACTGCTTGAAGTAATGATTTTGTATCAAAGCCAGCTAAAGTGAAACAGGCTTTATCTAAAGCTTCTGGACGTTCCGTACTTGTTCTAATACATACAGCTGCAATTGGTTTATTAATGCTTGTAAAGAAGCTTGATTCTTCTGGTAGTGTTCCACTATCAGATACTACTGCAAAAGCATTCATTTGTAATTTATTGTAATCATGGAATCCTAAAGGTTCATGCATAATTATTCGCTCATCTAATTTAAAACTTGTTGTTTCAAGTCTTTTCTTACTTCTTAGATGACATGAATATAAAATAGGCATGTCATATTTATTTGCTAATTCATTAATTGCAGTGAATAATGACAAGAAGTTAACTTCAGTATCAATATTTTCTTCACGATGCGCACTTAATAACATATATTTTTTAGGCTCTAGATTTAATTTAGTTAAAACATCTGATGCTTCAATATCATTTAAATTATTATGTAATACTTCAGCCATTGGCGATCCTGTTACATAAGTTCTTTCTTTGGGAAGTCCACATTCAGCCAAATATCTTCTAGCATGTTCTGAATATGCTAAGTTAACATCAGAAATAATATCTACAATTCTTCTATTTGTTTCTTCTGGTAAACATTCATCTTTACATCTATTTCCAGCTTCCATGTGGAAAATTGGAATATGTAATCTTTTAGCACTGATAGCACTTAAACATGAATTAGTATCACCTAAAACTAATAAAGCCTCCGGTTTAATCGTATTCATTAATTTATATGACTCAGCAATAATATTACCAACTGTTTCACCTAAATCTTTGCCTACGGCATCCATATATACTTCTGGATTTTCAAGTTTTAAATCTTTAAAGAATACCCCATTTAAGTTATAGTCGTAATTTTGACCTGTATGTGCCAAAACACAATCAAAGTATTTGCGGCACTTTGTAATTACTGCGGCTAGACGAATTATTTCAGGTCTAGTACCGACAATAATTAATAATTTCAATTTACCATTATCTTTAAAAGATATATTAGAATAATCCTTACTC
>JAETTH010000177.1 GCA_021769225.1 Erysipelotrichaceae bacterium | reverse complement strand
TTATCTTAAGTCTTAATGAATGATTTATTAAATCCGAATAAGAAAATGATAAAATATCATCTTTATTATCTATATTGGTTGAAATGGTAAAAATATTATTATATGCGTTTAAAATAGTACCTTCATTTTTGATTATCTTTCCTCTCGAAACTTTACTTATAAAATCTACATCTTTGCCTACATTATCCACAATGATTTTTTTTGCACTGTTGTAAGAATGACTTGGTAACTTCATATTCATACCTCCGATTTTTATATTATTATTGCCTCTGTAACCATTCTTTAAACCAAGTTTTTCATTATCTTCCACAAACTATCATCAAAAAAAAGGCTTTTTTCTTTCTTTTTTATTATTATTATGATAAACTTTTAATACGTATAGATATAATTCGATAGGATTATACATATAGGAGGTCATGTCTGTTTATGAAAATTAAATGGGTCAATAGACGTAATGAAGAGCAGGAGCTCGATAAAGTATATAAACAAATAGTAAGACGAGAAAATAAATATCACATAGCAGAAGAATCAACATATATACATAAAAAAGAAAATATATTCAGAAAAATTGCCGGTGGACAAGATGTAAAAAAAGAACCTTCGAAGCTTAGACAAAGATACGAAAGAAGCTGGCTTCACAGTCAAATCGATGAAATCAAAGAAGATTTGGATGAATTTTTTGTCGGAGTCAAATATTATTTAAAAAGAGTAAAATTCGGACTGAGAGATTTTAGAGAATATGCAAAAGATCATCTTTTTAGTTTTTTAGTCGGTGTTTTTTGTATAGTCATATTTTTTGTGGGGGCATTTACATATAAAAATTTATTTGGGTATGAAGTAATTTTTAATGGTACAAAACTTGGTATAGTCAAAAATGTAAATGATTTTGAAAATGCACTTACTAATGTGGATGCTAACTTAACAAAGTGGTATGACAATTCAAATGTTTATTATGAAAAATCAATTTCATATCAGAAAGTGCCGATAAAAAATCCAAAGGATATAATGGATACGGAAGAATGTGAAAATGCTGTTTATAATTTAAATATCCCTCTATTTTGTAAAGGCGCCGTTATAAGTGTTAACGGCAATGAAGCCGTGAGAGTTGCATCGACTCAGGATGCCAAAACGGTAATAAATAATATAGGTAACAATTACGAAAAAGAAAGTTCAAATGTAAAGCTTATAAAAGGAAGTAAAGTAAAAGAAGATATGGAGTATAAGGAAAAACTTATATCTATAGATTCTGCCATGGATGTTAAAGATGCGATCAATTATTTGAGTGATAGTTCAAATCATAAAGTTGAAAATACGGGAGACAGTGATATTTTAGGTAAAAT
>JAETTH010000176.1 GCA_021769225.1 Erysipelotrichaceae bacterium | reverse complement strand
TTCACCGCTGCCTTACTAGAAAAATCTTTATCATATAGTGCATTAAGCACTAGTTGATTTCGCAGCACATAATATGTCATAAATGCCGAGTATGTATTATGTAATGGCATATGCCAAGCACAAATTCCATTCATTGTAACGATTTTATTGGCGTTACGCATGCCATATTCCATATCATCACCACGAACAAATAACGGAAGTGGTAAATTTTTTTCATCAATTTTGCACATAGGAAAACACGCAAATACCCATGCATTATAGCTACGAGATTCTTCCAGTTCATTAAAAAGAATATCTTTCTCAGAAGTCAAATCCAAATTTTGCTTAATGTTATATAATAGGTTATTATTCCAGACAGCACCAGACTCTAACTGGATCGTCTGCTTATCTAAGCGTAATGTAGAGCCACCTACAAAAACATCCATATGTTCTCTTTTTAAAAAGGATAAAAAGCTATATGTTTTTTCAATTGAATTTGTATCAGTTAATGCATCATCATCCATCAAAAGAATATGTGAAAAATTCTGCTTGGATTTTAAAACTTCTATCATTCCACGAGTAAATCCGCCTGCACCACCTACATTCTTATTTTTAATTAGATGTAAATGGTGGCAATCAAATAGATCAGGATCTAGCGTTTGAGCATTATCAATAACATATAGTTCTAAAAAATTTTTTACCTGAGAATCTGTGTTGAAAAAGAATTCCTGCTTAAAAAGCAGTAGATTTTTGGCTATAAATTTTTCTCTTTTAAATGTACAGAAAATTGCACCAATTCTAATATTATTTTCAGGTGCCTTTGTAGTAAAGAATCCCCCGCCATAAAAATAAGAATCATTTGTTAACGCCTTAAGTTCAATAAAATATATGCCTTCAAATTGGTCTAATAAATAACTATAATTAAACGTAAACGACGTTTTTTCAGAGGAATTTGCATATAATTTTTTAACTGTTTTCTTTAATGGCGTACCTTCCACCAAAAATTCCTTAACCAAGGAAACTTCAAAAGATCCCTTTAATATTAACTGTATTTGAATTTCGTTTATCACTGTGTATTTTAGCCAGTTTGAAGAGGAAAAACTATTGAAGTAAGTATTCCCTTGTAATACCCCTCCAGTTTGAAACTTATACTCTCCTAATTCAAAATTGTAGTATACCTTGTCATCATCTGAGAGGCGAAAATACATATCATTGTCTATACATATCTCCGCCTTAGGCATAGTAAATGCCTGCAATCTAAACATATAAAACATCCTCCATATTCCCTTTGAGTGTTATTTAAGCTTCTTCCATTGTGTTTATATACGCCTCACACACATCCTCCGCCATTCCCTTCATCCTCA
>JAETTH010000175.1 GCA_021769225.1 Erysipelotrichaceae bacterium | reverse complement strand
ACTTGCAAATTTGTTTTCATTTTCATTTAGTAGTATATTTTTCTCTTGTATCTGATTTAAAAAATCGGCATTTTGATTTCGTAAAATTTCGCTTTCGTATTCTAAAATATTTTCCTTTTCAACCTGAGCCTTTAATTTTTTTAACAGTTCAACGACTTCAGGTGTCGTTATTGATAAAATCTCTCCTTCTATATAAAGTTCTTTTCCTTCTGAAAAATCATTAAATTCAATATTATACTGAGGATCGTTAGAATAAAAAACATCATAAAATTCCGCAACACATTCTCCCTGATTTATATTGTAGCGTAATATCTTTTCATCTGCCTTCACTAAAAAATCCTTTACGACCACGGCTTCATCAGCTGGATCAATACGGATAGCATGAATATCGTTTGGCAACCTGTATTGCACATGAAAGTTTATTTTATAGGGAATCTTTACCGAATTTTTTTCTGAAAATCCTTCCCCATAATCAAAAAAAATTTGCAGATTCCGTTCTTCAGAAATATTATTATGACTAACGGAATCATTATAATTTTTTTTCTGATAAACTAATTCATCTAAATATATATTGTTTTGGGTGTATTGACTTAAATTGTTATGCTTTCCGCGAACATATCTTTGAAAATTTTCCTCCATATATTGGTATTGTTTCACTTCATCTTTATCAATTGCTAACAACTTAACTAAATTCATATCAAAAAAATCTTTGTTTTTATTTCCATAATAAAGAAGAGCTCTATAGACTATATAATTTATAGGAATCAAAAAATCAAAACTCCACTCGTAATCAATTACAGTCCAAGTATCTTTATCTACAAGAATATTGCCAAAAATTAAATCAATATCTGAAACTGAACATGCTTTTAAAGGTTTCGTAAAAGAAACATTTCCAAAAACTTTAATAAAATCTTCACTAGGGACAAACACTTCTTTTGCTACAAAATTCAATTCATTATAAAAATCTTTCACTATTTGATAAACTGTATCATAGTCTTTCTTTTGTATTTTCTTATTAAGGATTTGTTCTAATGTCGCACCTTCTAAATATTCAAACTCTAAGTAATCCTCCTTTTTTCTGCATTCATTAATTTTAAATCTACTGCCTTGTAGCGCAGTTTTCAACAAACGACCATATTTATATATATTTTCTAAATGTTCTTTTGCATTTTGATGCTGTGCATATTTTTTTACAATTTTCTCATTTTCATTTTCCGTAATAACAGTTCTAATTTTAAATCTATCGTCTCTATCATTAGAAAACTTTACATAAACTACTTGTTCCATAAATACACCTCTAATTTTTCCAAAACGACTAAATATGAATTTGAGAATAAGGAAAATATA
>JAETTH010000174.1 GCA_021769225.1 Erysipelotrichaceae bacterium | reverse complement strand
TAAGACATTGCAAAATTGTGCAAAGATGATGTTATCGAGAGAATACAAAATGGCTTTTACCAACTTCCTAATAATTACAATATAAGTGAAGAAAAGCTAATATCAAATTTGTTACCTTATGGAACAGTTTGCGACGAATCGGCTTTGTTTCATTATGGATACAGTGACTTTGCTCCAAGAGAATAGGCGATAGCAGTTCCTCGAACTTACAGAAACCAAGTTTCAAATATCCAAGAAATACCTATTAAAACGTATTATGTTCAAAATAATATAATTAAACTCGGAAAAGCAATAGGTGATTTTAAAGGCATAACACTTCTTGTTTACGACTACGAAAGGACTATTTGTGACTACTTCAAATATCGTACAAAGCTTGATAGTAAAACATTTTATAAAGCACTTAATGCATATGTTTTGGACGATAAAATGATTAACATTATAAAAGTATTGTTTAATATATAACTCCTTTATACTTTGTAAATTTGGCAAACAATTATTATGCTTATTAAAAAGTTCACTCATTTAAATTATAGAAGTGGCGTATCATTATCTTGCTTACGATTACATTTTATTACACGTAGAAAAACATTTCGCATAAGATTAATGCTTGTTAAAATAGCCTCTCCTTGATTTAAATTTTTCACTTGCTTAAACGAATATTCATCTAAGTAATTTTTAATTGCTATAATTTCATCATTATGTGTTAATCGATGTATTAACATAGTTCCAACTTGTCCCAATAAAACTGGAGACACATCTTTTGGGGTTTGTGATGTCAAAAACAAAAAAATGCCTTTTTTTCTGCCTTCTCTAGCTACAAGTGTTAACCCTTTATGAAACTCTTCTTCAGAATATTGAGATTTAGTATATCTATGCACTTCATCTATAAAGAAAATAAATGGAATAATATCTTTTTTTGAAATAACATAATTACATATAAGGTCAATAATCATTCCACCAATTCCTTCCGATATTCCTAGTGATGATGTGTTTATATACAAACTGGTATTAGGTGTATGTATAAATGAGTCTATTTTATCTAAAAGGTTATAATTGTGAGAATTATTAAAAAAATCAAATAAACTTGTATTACTCATTTGATATGTTACTTTTTGAATAAGATAACTATTTGAATTTGCTCTGAATGAATCATGCTCATAAGTATCTCCTTTTCTAGATTCTGATACAGATTCTTGAGCGATTTGCTCCGATAACAGCGATATATCAAAATCCGTATCTCTATTACTTACTGTAGCCAATTTCTGTTGCAATTGTGCAATTTCCTGTCCTGATTTCACTAAGCAAGAATTTTGACCTTCTTTATGTTGGTAACGAAGAGAACGAATTGCT
>JAETTH010000173.1 GCA_021769225.1 Erysipelotrichaceae bacterium | reverse complement strand
TAGTATACTTTTCTGCAATCCTATGGTAAAATAAACCTAACTAATCCATTAGAAAGAAGTGTCATACATGAAAAATAATCTGGATGAAAGAATTGCTAAACTGCAAGAAAAACAAAAACAACTAAAAGCACAAGAAAAAGCTTTAAGGGCTAGACAATCACAAGAAGAAAGAAAAATCCGTACAAAACGATTAATTGACATCGGTGCCGCTGTAGAATCTGTCCTCGGGCATCCCATTGAAAAAGAGGATTTACCCAATCTCATTGATTTTTTACAACAACAAGAACAACGGGGAAATTTCTTTTCTAAAGCCATGAATCTTTCTTCTCAAAAATAAAATAGTATGCTATAATCAAATCGTTGTCGCACCCATTCTGGCAACAGAGAGGGGGTGTACTCGTGGAATTAATTATAACCTTTTTGATCTCTGTCATGGCAGATGTGACTAGCTACCTCATCTGCAAATGGTTAGATGGAGATGATTGCGACAATTAGCCAAAATGAAAGCCCTAGGAGTGCCAGCTCCTAGGGCTTTCGCTTTGTGTACTCGTGGTACTATAACCTTTTTAGCTATCGCTATTATACCATATGCAAATAGCTAAAGCAAGTATATCCCTAAGGGTAGTCAAATATGTGATGGGGGATTATTTAGGAATTATTGTGGAAAATTATGTGGAATCATGTTGAAAATGATTTTTATTTGTCTTTTAAAGAATTAAAATAATACTTTTTCTCTCTTTTCAATCTATCAATCAATCAAAATTTTAAAAAAATTTTTCTCCTTGTTAGATAGACTTGTTTTATAAACTTGTTTTATTCTTGTTTTATCTTGTTTTCGGTTTCGATAAACCTAGGTTTTATGCGGGTTTCAAGATTTACTTCCCAACATGCATTCCCGAACTTCCCAACATGCATTCCCGAACTTCCCAACATGCATTCCCGAACTTCCCAACATGCATTCCCGAACTTCCCAACATGCATTCCCGAACTTCCCAACATGTAATTGATTTAGTTGGTGTATTGTGCTATAGTTTTGTTAAGAGGTGATAGTAATGGCAATTAAAAAGAGTAATTTGATAGAAAAACGCAATATTTTAAATGAAGTCCGGCAAAATAATATGACTTTACAGGAGATCCGTTTCTTTTCCATTTACCTGTCTAAAATCAATGCTAGAGATCTTTCTACCAGAACCGTAACTTTTCCTTTACAAGATTTCCAAAAAATTATGGAACTCGGAAGATTGAAAATTAATTATTTGCAATCGGTAACAAATTCCCTTTTAGGAAAAGTGGTAAATATCAAAAACGAAGATGGAGGTTATACAGCTTTTCAGCTATTTAAAAGATGTAAAGTTTT
>JAETTH010000172.1 GCA_021769225.1 Erysipelotrichaceae bacterium | reverse complement strand
TATGGTATCTCTCTTCTCTTTGGATATAATAAAGGAACTGAATTTTAATAAGGCATTTTTGGGATGTTTGGGGCTCACCGATAAAAAGGGAGCAATGTTTATAGATTTAACTTTAGCAAAACTAAAAAAGATAGTAGCCGTAAATTCTCAGGAAGTGATTTTAATGTGTGACTATAATAAAATCGGTAAACAGTCCATGGCAACTGGGCTTGAGATAGATGATATCGATGTAATAATAACAAATAAAGAAGCTTGTGAGATAAAGGAACTTCGGGAAATAAAAAAACATGATGTAAAAATAGATTTGGTTTAAACACAATACAATAACATATGCTGAGCATATGTTATTTTTTTATCATAATATTGTAATTATGATAAAATATTATCAAAAATAATGAAAAACTATTTACATAATAATACATGTATAATATAATTTTTACAAAACAGGGAGGAAATACCATGTTGATCGATTTTATACCTGAAAATTTTATCAAAGTTACCAAAAGTGTAAAAGATTTTAAAGAAGCCGTAAGAGAAGCCGGTGAAATATTACTGAGTAACGGGATAATAGAAGAAGTTTACATTGAAAAAATGATAGAAGTTGCCGAAACTCAAAAATATATTGTCATTGCTCCTCATATTGCGATGCCGCATGCAAGGCCGGAGGACGGGGTAATAAAAAACGGGATGTCAATGCTCTATTTAAAAGAAGGGGTGGATTTCGGACACAGTGAGCATGACCCTGTAAAGGTGGTTTTTGCTCTTGCCGGTAAGGATCACGACAGTCATTTGGGACTTTTGTCTCATTTATGCGAAGGATTGGATGATGATGATTTTGTAAAAAGATTATTAAATATACAAAACAAGGAACAGATAATCAAACTTTTATCAAAATAAATCAAAGGAGGTGTGAAAAATGAAGTTGCCTATCAGGATTTTATGTGTTTGCCAAATGGGGCTTGGAAGTTCCGTCATGCTCAAACTAAATATTCAAAAAGCCGTTAAGGAACTTGGTATCGAAGCTACTGTTGACAGCTGTAATGCTTCTTTGGCAAAGGGGCTTATGGACAGTGTGGATTTGATAAGAACAAATTCGGATGTGGCGCCTGTAGTAAGGGAATACGGGAAGCCTATCATCGAACTTGTTAATATGGTAAGCAAAAAAGAATTGGCTGAAAAGTTAGGAGAATATGTAAAAAATAATAATTAAATAAAATTAAGGGGTACAATATGGATTTATTAATCAAAGTTGTTACACAGTTTTTCGGAAACGGGACGATAGTTCTGGGGCTTGTCGCTCTTATAGGCTCTATCCTCCTAAAGAAAAAGGGAAGCGAAATACTGTTATCAACAATAAAA
>JAETTH010000171.1 GCA_021769225.1 Erysipelotrichaceae bacterium | reverse complement strand
TTTTTCAAAACCAAAATACATTTCCCTTGTTCTTAATGTTTTCCTTTGAATCTCCAAAACAATATTCCCTACAATCAATGGAACATTTTCATCAATCATAATATAACGGGAAGAAAGTTCTGGTTTGTCAAATGTATTTAACATAGGAACACTCTTTCTGTATTCGTCAGGAGTAATATGGTAAACTTCTTTAAATGCTCTTGTAAAATTAGCATGGTCTGAAAATCCGTATTTTAAAGCTATGTCTAATATTCTTTCTTCTGATTTATTTAATTCTGTTATTACCATTGCTAAACGACGAAGCTTGATATACTCTTGCACTGATTTCTTAACTAATCTTTTGAATAAACGTTGGTAATAAAATGTAGAAAGGCAGGCGATTTCTGCCAGTTTTTCTGTTTCGATTTTTTCACTTAAATGTTGTTCAATATAATTTAATGACATTTCAATATTTTCATATGCGTACATATCAGTACCTCCTTGTATAATTTATAATCAAAGTATACATGATAATTTTTTGTACGGCTTGTCATACAATGCCATTATCTTATAATAAAACCGTAATAAATATTCTATATTGAAACCCATCTGTTTTATATCCGTTTTCATTAACTCTTCTATACCCAACAAGTTTAGTTTTGATTGTTTACAACTTGAGAGTTTTACTATTAGATAAATCTAAAGTAACGGTTGCTGTTTCAAAGTGTATTTCATATACTATCAGTGATTTTCCACCATATTCTATCGTTTCTCGATAATCAGGTATCTTCTCGCAAAAACAATCCGCCAAATCAAAAATAGTTTGTTTGCTCTTGATAGCAGCTCCTCTTGCTTTTATATGTTCGTTTTCTTTTTTGGGAATTGTTGTAAAGGCAACATTCTGATTTTGTTTCATTTCTTTTACTTTTTCGTTATTTTTAAACGTTGCAAAGTACACAATATTATTTTCGGGATTGAAATAATAATTGACGATTCTAACATTCGGAATGCCGTCTGTTCCAACAGTTGCCAAAGCAAGGTCAGTCTGTTCTGCCATCATTTTTTGAAATTCTTTTAGTGTATCCATAGAAATCCTCCTTTTATTATTGATACATGAATAGTATAATATAAAAAAGTATCAGAATATGACACCATTTAAACAGAATAAGGAGGTTTAAACGAATGCGTAAATCCACACGATTGAATGACATGATGATTTTTTTAAACGATAAAAGTTTTTTTAACTTGAAAGATATTATGCAAGAGTACGGAATATCTAAAAGTACAGCAATTCGAGATATACAATCTTTAGAAGAAATCGGTATGCCCATATTTTCAGAAACAGGAAGAAATGGACGATACGGTATTTTGAAAAATAGACTTCTTTCACCAATT
>JAETTH010000170.1 GCA_021769225.1 Erysipelotrichaceae bacterium | reverse complement strand
TCCTTTCATTCTTCAATGCCATTATAAGTGCAGTAGTCACACTTACAGCCGATATTATCAATGTGATAATCCTGAATTTAGATAATACTGTAAATGCAAGAACACAACCGACACAAGCAATGATTATTAATAATAGTATTGATTTTTTCATATTATTTTGATATAATAAAGACACAAGGTCAGGGGAGTTTCCTCCCCGTTCCTTTACCGTTTCCGTTTTTGTTTGTTGGACTTTTTCGGAGCGGTTTTCTTTTTGTCCTGTTTTATCAGTAGGGCAACTGTTATTGTGGCTATTACATTTGACCATACTGTCAAGACAATTTCGATTATGTCTTTTACACTCGTTTGTCTCACCTCCTTGCTACTCTTATAGTATAACACGCAATGCGTGCAAAGTCAAGCCTTTTTTTAAATGTTTTATATTTTTTTGTTTGAAAAACAGTAACCACAGGTTAATCCCTGTGGTTATTTTTTGATTAAAATTTGTGACAATAAAAGAAAGTGTACAATTTTGTCGAAAAAATATACAGTTTTTGACGACTTGATTGAAAAATAAATATATGTAAACTAAAATATAACAAATAAATATTATTATATTTTGAAAACAGGAGATATAAAAAATGGAAGATTTGCCAAAAACAGTATACGATTTTTTGGATGAAATTTTGGGGAGCATGGTTCCGGGCATTTATTTTTGTTCCTATATACTTTTTTGTGCAGTTTTTTGGCTGACACCAAAAACTTTTACAAATCTTAATATTGAAAAGTATTTGTTGATTGTCCCTTTATTAGCAATATCCTATGTTATTGGAACTGCGTTCAGAAGGGCTCACTTGGGGAAGGTTGATTTGGAAAGTGCCCGATATATTTATTTCCACTCTTTACCGAAAGATGATAATTCATTTGCCTTTGCGAGTATGATTAGTGATGATGATTATACTAAAATTATTGAACAAACAAAACGTAAAGATTTGGATGTTAACGAAGAGCAGAAAGAAACTGACAAAAAGTATAATATTTTGATGATGTTGTGTGGTCTGCATATTCCGCATGTTATTCTTTTTCTGAAAAGAAGAAAACGTTTTTTTGGTAAAAAATTGTATTCTAAGACAGCGGTGCTGAAATATATATATAGAAAAACGAGAAATAAGTATCGGATTTTTCGGTTCTATGAATATTTAAATGAAAATGTGGAATTTCCGAAATATATTCAGGAGTTCAAGGATTTTCATTTGGAGATAAGAGATCGTGTTATGGTCTCGGCCGTTTATCCATATTCTCATCTAAAAGAATACCTTTGCGATCGAGGTTTTTCAGAGTTAGCAAAAAAATATGTAACATGGGAGTGCACGGACGATAATCAGATTACAAATAGATCCAAAT
>JAETTH010000169.1 GCA_021769225.1 Erysipelotrichaceae bacterium | reverse complement strand
GTGTAGCTTTTATTGTTCCGGGAGTAGTAATTGCTATTATTGTTAAAATATCCGATGGTGGAAGTGTTTTTTTCGTTCAAGAAAGAGTTGGCAGAAACGGGAGGCATTTTAATATAATAAAATTCAGGACTATGAGAGAAGGCAGTGACAAAGAAGAAGCCAAATTACTTAAAAAATCGAGGAACGGTTTTGTTCAGATAAAACAAGATCCCAGAGTTACGGAGTTTGGAAGATTTTTAAGAAAGACAAGCTTTGATGAAATCCCTCAGCTTATAAATGTTTTAAAGGGAGATATGAGTTTGATAGGTCCCAGACCTTTTATCCCTATCGAAACGGATTTACTGGATGAAAATGAAAAACAAAGATGTATAGCATATCCCGGACTTACCGGACTTGCTCAATTAAAAGGAAGAAGCAAGCTTAATATACATGATGTCGTAAAGTTGGATATTGAATATATTAATAATTACTCTATATTTTTAGACCTTAAAATTCTTTTTTCCACTATTTTTGTAGTGCTAAAAGGAATATAAGGAGGTATTTAAAGTGCAAAATAAAAACATAAACAGAAATAGATTACCCCAAAATAATAAACCAATAAAAAAAAGACGAAAAAAAAGTTTTATCAGAAAACGATATAAAGAAATAATAATCATATCAGCTATTTTAGTCTTTTTTTTATTTTCCGTTTTTCATACAGAGGATACTGTAATACTTAATTCACAGAAACATATTACGACGGAAACTGCCGAAAGCTACATCTTTACAAATTCTGAATATGTGGACTTAAAGGAGACCACGCCCATAAAATTTACGGTTAAAGAGGGACAGAAGGTAGGCTCAAATACGAAGCTTTCTTCAAGTTATAAAATAAAAACCAATAAATATATAAATGATGCGATAAAAGTAATAGACTGGAGGCTTAAAAATAAGTCATATGAAAGCAGGGAAGTTTTTTTTAGAGACCTTAGCGAGCTAGAGGAAAAAATAACAAGTACTCAGGATAAATACGACAATGCCAAGAGTTCAAATAATACTACCAGTATAAATAAATATGGAGCTGCCTTAACAAAATTAAAAGATAAGAAGAATATGATGCAGAAATCCATGAAATATATTTTTGCAGATTCTGCCACTCTTAAAAAAATAAAGAGTGAACTTAAGAGTAAAAAATCTTCAAAGAATAAATCCCTTACTATTTCAAATTTGAATTTTTCATTTACGGGAAATATATATTTTTCCAGAACGGGATATGAAGAAGTCCTTAATACCAATGTAATGGGAGCTTTAAGTAAGGATTATTTTGATTATTTAAAGGGATTTAAACCACCAAGTACTAAAGATGATAAATCTATTATAAAAATCGTAAACAATCAATGTGCT
>JAETTH010000168.1 GCA_021769225.1 Erysipelotrichaceae bacterium | reverse complement strand
CAAGCACTGCTTTTACATGAATATGTAATTCGTTTCCACAGTGCTATACTTATAATTATCAAAATAAATAATCCAGAAATGCCTAAGCACATAAACACATTCGCATACAGATTATGAAATAATGCACCACTATCACTTAGATAATGATTTCTATTCCACATACCAAGATTGAATTGTCTATATAGTGCCTCCTGCATTTCTGGATAGCTTCCACCTTGTCCGCCTAATCCAATTCCGAACACTGCTGCAAAAAATGACGCATTTTTCATAAATTCTATTACAGCAGCATTTTCAAAAGTCCGTATCCCAACAGAAGATTTCAGTCTCAATATGTCTTGGACTTTCTCAAAAATTTCAGGCACAGCAACAGTACTAGCAAAAATCATTATTACTAACAGAACAATTGTGAGTATCCGATTTTTTTGTGAGATTCGTCCAACTTTTCCATTTGTAAAGTAATCATAGAAAATCAATGCCATTGATGCAGCAAATTCGATAGTATATCCTCTTGTACCTGAGAGGACAATCCACACTAGCATAATTAAACTAACAGACATAAACCACTTTGTTCTTTTGCTATTCTCTCTATTTTTCAAATAGTAATATACCGATATCGGTAAAATTACCGTTGAAATATTTCCTGTAATTGGTTGTGCATTTGACACTAAACGAACCAGTCCATTTGCGTCTACAATTGTACTAGTCATCATCAAATAAAATCCTAATAAAGTTTCTGTGATTACTGACATCTTTATGATTTTTTTATAATTTTCTTTTTCAAAGACTATATCAGAATCATATACTATAAAGAACACGATAAATTGCCATATTTTTGCAATGAATGTAACAAGTGTTCCTATTGTATTTTGAACTATTAATCCATACATCAAATATAAGCCAAAGTATAGTATAATCATTCCCGTAAAAAAAGATATTTTTCTTATATGTTTTATAAAAGGAAATAATGAAACGACAAAATATATCGGAAGCAAAACATCCAATTCACCTACAATTGCCAATCCAATAAGATAAATAATCAAAAATATTATCTGTTGTTCAAGCCATTTTTTTTAAGCTTAAATAATGAAATTCTATATGCCAAAATAGAAATAATACTTATAATAGTCACCATACATAAACCTCCAGTGAATGGATTCGCGCGAACTGAGCCTTATTTTATTGAAAATCAATACAGTTTATTTCAGTTTCAGTATATTCCACCTAATGCTAGAGACACCCAAGCATAACTATACTTTTGCTATTTAGGTTTATTCTGTATTTTAATAGTTCTGGAATCCAAACTATTAAATATAATCAAATATTGTCATTCTTTTTTTATCGCAGAAAAAACATTATATTTGATGAAAAAGAGCAATATCTCGAA
>JAETTH010000167.1 GCA_021769225.1 Erysipelotrichaceae bacterium | reverse complement strand
TTCATTCATAACCTTATCTAAAAACAATTTTGTAATACCACATTTACGATATAAAGGGTGTACTCCAAAGAAATCAATACTTCCCGTATGATAGTTAATAGACATCAAAGCAATGGCAATATCATTATCACTTAAAATCAATACTCTTTGCTCTAATATACCTCTTTCTAATTCTGATAAATATTCATTATCATTCAAATTTGGAAAGCCGTCTATTACTAAATAAGCTAGTTCTAGGCAGGCAGGTATATCAGTTGTTGTGGCAAACCTAATATTTTCTTTTATTTCTTTTTGTGATAATTTTTGTTTAATTGTTTGTATCAAATCAAATCTAAGCTGTAACGGATAAAACTCTTCGTTCACTCGATATTCATTAGGCGTTTTCTTATACATCTGCTTAAAAATATTTGTAAATGCTTGCTGACTTTCATACCCAGCAATAAGTGAGATTTCAAGAATAGATTTATCAGAAAACACTAAAAGTTTTGCAGATTCTGTTAATTGTCTGCGTTGTACATAGTCATGTATAGACAACCCCACAGTTTCGACAAACATTCTATGCAAATGATACTTTGAATACCCAACGCCCATCGCAATAGAAGATAAGTTTAGTTTTTCTGTGAGATTGTCTTCTATGTAATTTATAACAGTTATAATGTTTTCAACCTTATTGACCATTACAGCACCCTCCTTTCAGCTTAGATTATAATACTTTGTTTTCTTCAAGTTTTAATATATATTGCGGTTTTTACATGAATTATTATTTTAACTTATTCAGAACTATTTGTGAATATAATTCAATGAAAATGTAGTTTGCAAATCATATTTCTATGAAATACAAACTACTTATTTTGATTTATCCAATTATCTTCAAGTTACTATTGTTCATTTCCAAAAAATAATACATTAGCAAAGTTTCACGGTTACGCTCGGACAACTGTTTTAAGGCTTCTGCCAATTCATCATCATAGACACGAATATCATTACCGCATACATTGAAAATTGTATAGTCTGTTTCATAGTCGTCCCAGACATCTTTACTGTATTCGATTTTGCAAACTGCTTTATATTCATTGTTCATATGCTGATACAACTCATCAAATGCAGAGTTTTCAATATAACCGCTTATTTCACTAATACTAGGTACATAATTTATATCTTTTATGTCTATCACAACGGTCTATGCCCTCCTTTATAGACTTTTTATTTCATTTTCATTCGTGTCGGATAATTCCTATTTAGCATTTACTGTTTACACAGGAATTACCCATATTTCCATATAATTAATCTCTGCATTTCCTTTGAAATATTTTTCTGCCATGAATGGCTTTGTAACCAAATTATGATTTGGAAGCCAAGTTTCAAACAGATACTTATTTGCTTG
>JAETTH010000166.1 GCA_021769225.1 Erysipelotrichaceae bacterium | reverse complement strand
CATAAGTAGAGTATACAACAGTGGAAAAGAAAATACAATCATATGTTCGTACTTTTGCTGTGGCAATTTGTGGACATGATGGGATATGAGATTACGATTTAAGGATGAAAATATAATGAAATAAAATATGGCTCTAAAAGATTTTTTGAAATTATCAAATAGTTAAAGACTAATCTACATGCTTTGCGATAGTAAACAGCGTAGATTAGTCTTCTTGTGTTTGCAGCAAGGTGGTAAATCCAAGAATGGAGGACAAGTCGGTATTGATTATAATTTATAAATCTTTCTTGACAAAAGTTTTCCGGTTGATTGATCTATACACAAAAATGTGGAAATTTCTTGATATATGGCAGAGTCTTTTGTTGTTAAATTGTTTTCACAGTCATAAAATTGGATAAGCTGAAAACTTGCTTCCGTTTTGATTAATGTTTGGTCTATTGTGGTGGGATCGTTTAAAGGCAAATGGATATCTAAAAAATCAAGAAGCCATTTACGTGAATTTAGTTTATAATCTTGAACTTTTTTGTGTAGTAGGAAATGATATATGTTCTCAGAAAGTTGGATGAATTTATATAAATAGGGTGAGTGTCTAATACACGAATATTCTTGGAGATAAAGACAATTAACCCATACATTCCAACAAACAGGTTGCCATATTTCATCTGATAAGAAAACATTGCTAAGCTGTTCTTTGGAATAATTTGCATTATTATATCTAGAATGCTGTAAACGTCTGTAAAGAAATAGCGTTGGTTCTGAAATAGGCTCTGGATACCACCAAGAATCGTGTAAACTACAAATATAAGCAGACATGGCCCCTTCAATAAATAAGTTGTTGATCAAAGAATCTATATTTTTCTGGTTACATAGAAAATCATTGTATGGGAGAATTGTAGAGTATATAATCGTATTGTTAAGTTTAGTAATCCAGAAATATGAATCGTTTCCCGATGCTTCACAAAAAAAATCACGATTTTCTAGTAAGAAAGTAAGTTTTTTTATAACGACATCAAAAGAATATGATATATATTCGGTGCGCAAAAAATCAGTATTTTCTAGTTCCGCAGAAAAATTGTATTGTCGTATAAACAAGGTATTGAATTGCTGATTTAAAAGAACAGAGTTAAGAAACGAAATCTTGAAAACATTTTTAGGTAAGGCAATTTTGAAAATAATGGTATTTTTCATATTTTTCACATCCAAAATAGTTTTATTAAATAATAGAGCATTTAATACTAAAATTCAAGAGAAAAATAGAGTATTAAATACTCAAGTGGTGGCAATAATTTCGTTTATCATAAATGCATCAGATAAACGAGGTGATTCAAATTAAAAGATATGGGGAGTATGAAAATATAGATGATTTTATAATAGAAAGTAGACGTTTTA
>JAETTH010000165.1 GCA_021769225.1 Erysipelotrichaceae bacterium | reverse complement strand
AAAAAAATTATATTTCTTCTAAGTTCCATCTTTTTACATATATTTGTTGTGTACCTTTTCCATTTTTATTAATATCAAATACAGCTGCGTCAGATGATGTTATTATCCATAAAAATTCATATGGTTCTCTCGCGTAATGCTTTAATACTTTTTGATTTTTAATATCTAATGTGAAAAAAGTATTTGTATCACGTATATAAAATATTGGCTCATCAGTTGAATTTGCAGACGAACTTATTGACAATTGTTTATCGGAATATATTTTTTCTATTTTTTTATTATCTTTAATATATCCAATGAATCCATCATTTGAAATATTTTTTAAATAAAAGAAATTATTCCATATACGTATTTCTGTAATACGGTTTTCATCAATAAATTTTTTCACCTCATCGGAAAGTAAAATACTGTTTTTTTCCTCAAATTCAGAATCATAAGTCACCAAAAAACTTTTACATTGTTTATTATTATATCGATCTTCAATGGTGTATTGGTCTTCCCCTGCTGTGCAGCATACATAAAGAGCACTACCCTTTCTTTCTGTTTCATTATAAGAGTTTATAAGGTATTTTTCCCATTTATCTATAGTTGGGCTGTATGTATCTATATAAGTAACAATTGTATCGTTATAACGTTCGTTTTTTAATGCAATAATTTTTTCTCCAAATGAAAATGTATATACTCCATATAATGAGTTATCTTTATGTTCAATTTGTTCTAATTTATGTTCTTGTAAATCAACCGTATAAAGAATATTTTCAAAACCATTGTTCAAAATAGTTGTCACATAAAAATATAGTTTGTTATTAAGCATTGCAGCAGAATCTACAAGCACATAATTTCCTTTAATATTTCCTAGTTTTACATTTTTCTGTGTTGCTAAATTATACATATAGTAATTAAGTTGTTTATCTTGTGAAGAAAAATATATAAGCATATTATTCTCTAATAATCCTAGATATTCGGTTGAACCATGTACTATTTCGGAAAGTGTGAATTCTTGGTAGTTAGTATCGTTATTGTATTCAATGTTGTTTTTTGCACAACTTAAGCATATTAATGCAATGATTATTGTTATAGCAATTGTTTTATACCTCACAAAATACACCTCTTTACGAAAATAGAAATATTATATCGTATTTTCGTTAACTTTACTTGGGATTAATTCAGATTGAGAAAGTTGCATACCCACACCTGCACGAACACTTAAAGAATTATAAGCATTCATTAAATTATTAGCCGTAATTTGGTAATTAGCTGGCAAAGAACCATTATATCCATTTCCAGAATATCCTGACCAAGGATCTAAGACTTTTACAGTATCCAAATCACTTGTTATTCCATTTATTACGATAAAATGACCACCACTTCCTGTAACAGGAAAACCATA
>JAETTH010000164.1 GCA_021769225.1 Erysipelotrichaceae bacterium | reverse complement strand
GTAAATCTGTCGTCAGTGACTTCGGTGGTTCGAATCCACCCTCCTCCACCAAATTAACGAGTATCCCTGATTCGGGATACTCGTTAATAGTATCGAGGTGTAGCTCAGCTTGGTAGAGCGCTGCGTTCGGGACGCAGAGGCCGCAGGTTCAAGTCCTGTCACCTCGACCAGTTTTTGTTTAAGAAGTTCTGATTTAAGAGTATTTGCAGACTTGAACCTTATGAAGGTCTGAGCGTTAAGAAAATAGTCCTGTGGACTGTTTTCAGCGAAGAGCCCGAGTCCGGTACCGAATACGAAGTATTGGGTAGACGAGGGAATAGAATGCGAGGCATAGCCGAAGCAGTCGGCAAGTCCTGTCACCTCGACCAGAATATCTATGATAAAATTTAAAATATGTATTGATTTTTTATTTGTTTTTTGTTATAATACCTAAGCAGTAACGAGGTGTAACTCAGTTTGGCTAGAGTGCCTGCTTTGGGAGCAGGATGCCGCAGGTTCAAGTCCTGTCACCTCGACCATTTATCTCACAAATCTATGCAATTCGCACAAAGATTTGTGAGATTTTTTTATATTTTTTACAAATTCTATGTTCCTAATAATCTTCAATTGAAAATGATATATCTTAAATAATGATTTCCCCGTAGAAAATCCCCGTTGATTATAGAAAGTCAACGGGGATTTATGTTGGTAATTATTCTGTTTTATAATATTCTGTTAAATCACCATATTGAGTAATAGCTAGAGTATTGTATTCACATTGTGTTTTGTTATATTAGAATTTTCAGTACGAAATTGGTAAGAAGTATTGATTTTTAGTTTATTATCATCTTCATAACAAGGGGAAACAATTATATATTCATCGTTTTCATAAATAACTGCACAATCATTTTTCTTACTATCATCTACAAAGTAATTTTCATTCTCAATAATATCAATTTTCGTAATTCCATATGAATAATAGTATCCAAACACGAATAATAAACATACTATGGAGATTAACATAATTGCCGTTATAATAGTTTTAAATAATAAATCAGAATTCGTATCACTTTTTTTATTGTTGGATTTTTTCTGGAGCTCCACTTTATATGCTTTTATGTATTTTTCTATATATTCTAAATTATTTTTAATTGTTTCTTTATCAAATTTTTTATTTGAAATAAATTTTAATTTGAATTGTTGCAATAAATGTTTTATCATTTTTCCAAAAATTTTTGATTTGTTTTTCTTTGCTTCAATTCGTTCTATGTCAAAAAGCAATTTGTTCTATTCAATAGTACATTTTTTTATGTATTTCTGTTTATTTATATTATTGATATTATATCTTTTATTAACTTGGTTATATTTTGCTTCAAGTTTGCAATGCAAATCATTAATGGACGGGATAAGTGCATTA
>JAETTH010000163.1 GCA_021769225.1 Erysipelotrichaceae bacterium | reverse complement strand
AAAAATTTTTAAAATTATTTTTTATGGTGTTAATGGAATAACTCAAAAACATAAAATGGAAGATTTTAAATAATTAAACAAAAAAACATTTAATCAAAGGTTAAATGTTTTTTTGTTTAATTAAGGTTAAAAAGTATAAAATTTCTATTTTTAGCAAAACTAGTATTAATGAATTTTTATCAAAGGAGAGTTTAATGAAAGCAACTGGAATTGTTAGAAGAATAGATGATTTGGGTAGAGTTGTAATACCAAAAGAAATAAGAAGAACATTAAGGATCAGAGAGGGAGATCCTTTGGAAATATATACGGATTCACAAGGAGAAGTTATACTTAAAAAATACTCTATGGTAGGCGAACTGTCAAATTTTGCTCAGGAATATGTAGACAGCTTATCTCTTTCAGCTAAAGTTACGAGTGTTATATGTGACAGAGAAAATATCGTAGCGGCTTCAAGCGGAGATAAGAAAGAATTAATGGATAAAAGGATCAGTAAAGAACTGGACAGAGTTATATCCAAAAGACAGTTGGTAACATCTTTAAACGGAGATTACGACATTATAAGTGATAAAAAAAATGAACATGTATATGAGGTTATTTCTCCTATTGTGGCTAACGGAGATCCTATAGGAGCAATAGTATTACTTAGCAAAGATAAGCATGCACTTCCTATCGAACAAGGAAGTTTACTTGCAAAGACAGGTTCGATTTTCTTAGCTAAACAGCTTGAGCAATAATCAATGAATGATTATATAAAATAAAAAAGGACTTACTATTAAGTTCTTTTTTATTTTCTTTCACTTAAAAATAATCCTATCAATACTAATATGGTTCCTATAATGATACTCAATGTTATTTTTTCTTTAAGTACTATAAAAGAAGTTATTATAGTTATTACGGGAACTATGTAAATATATGCACTTGTCTTTATTGTACCGAGGATCTTTATCGCTGTGTTCTAAGTTACAAAACATATGGAACACGCTCCGAATCCCAAAAATAATATATTGAATATCACAGTGAAATTATTAAATAAAGATATATCGAATTTAAAATCAAAGAAAGGCAGCATTATTATCATAAATATCAAACCATAAAAGAAAATCCTTCGTGTACACTGAATTATATTGTATCCCAGTTCACTTATCTTTTTGCTCAGCAGTGAATAAACAGCCCAAATCATCGCTGCCAATAATGCCAGAATATCCCCCATAGGTGAAAGACTAACGTTTGCAGTATCTTTAAAGCTTATAAAAATAATACCGCTTATGGCGATTATAAATCCTATAAAAAAATTTTTATGAAGGCTTTCGCTTTTTATAAATAGATTTGATAAAATTGCGGTAAAGAAGGGAGCTACCGAAACGAGTACCCCTACATTAGATGCAGATGTATAAGTAA
>JAETTH010000162.1 GCA_021769225.1 Erysipelotrichaceae bacterium | reverse complement strand
TTAAATACATTTACTACCGCCTAAATCAGTTTAAGTTTTTTTAGTGTGTTTAAAGCTGCATGCTGTTCCGATTCTTTTTTGTTTTTACCTTCGCCTTGTCCCATGTCTTTATTATTTATTATTACTTTTGAAGTAAATATCTGGTCGTGTTCAGGACCTTTTATTTGAACGAGTTCATAACTGAAATCTTTTATATTTTTTGAATGTATATATTCCTGAAGCAGTGTCTTATAATCATAAGTTAAATTTCCGCTTATTGCTTTTTTTATTACATCCGATAATAAAGTAAGTGCGATGGTGCTAACTTTTTCATAATCGCTGTCTAAATAAATTGCTCCGAGCACGGCTTCGAAACAGTCCGCTATTATGTTTTTTTTGTATTTGCCTCCGCTGTGCATTTCACCTTTACCTAACATTATAAACTCTCCCAGGTCTAATTTATCCGATGCGCTGAATAAAGAGTCTGCACAGACTATCAGTGCTCTGAGCTTTGTAAGAACGCCTTCTTTTTTACCCGGAAGGGTTTTATAAAGATATGCACCTACGCATAAATCAAGCACCGCATCTCCTAGAAATTCCAATCTTTCATTGTTTTGTAAAGTTTTATTTTCGTTGCTTTTTGATGAGTGAGTAAGAGCAACTTTTATCAGTTCTTTATCTTTAAATTCATATCCTAATTTTTGTTCTAATCTTTCAATCTCCATTTTTCTACCTCATAAACTATGTAAAAAATCACAGAAATCATTCCTTCAATTTTTTAAATAGTTTAAGGCTCCCTTATAAGGAGCCCTTTTTCTATTTTTATTTATTTTATAATGCTTCTAAATAATCAACTACATCTTTAACAGTCTTCATGTCTTCTAACTTATCTTCTTCGATTTCAATGCCGAATTCATCTTCAAAATCTGCGATTAGTTCGATCAGTGTAAGTGAATCAACATCTAAATCATCTGTAAAAGAAGTTTCCATTTTAACTATGTCTTCATTTACCTCTAACTGCTTAATGATAATATCTCTAACTCTTTCAAAAATCATTGATGATATTCCTCCATACGTATTTATAGATTATTATATATATACTTATATCATATATTCCTTATTTAGCATAGATATTTTTAATTTTTTCTAAAACTTCATTTTCTTCAAATTTTATGGCTTGTCCGATTGCATTTTTAAATGCCGTTTCATCAGAATTACCATGGGCTTTAATGATACCTCCGTTTGCTCCGAGAAGAGGTGCTCCGCCGTATCTCTTGGATGATAATTTAGCCATTTCTTTGTTTAATACATTTTTTGTAAGGACATAACTTAGTTTTGTCTTTGTATTCGTATAGAAAACATCTTTTAGTATGTCCTTCATCAAGTTTCCCATACCTTCGATTGTTTTTAGGATAATATTT
>JAETTH010000028.1 GCA_021769225.1 Erysipelotrichaceae bacterium | reverse complement strand
GGAAAAATATTTCAACATTAATCTTCAAAAATGCATTTTTTGAGGCACATTTGTTGTGCCTTTTATTTTTTATCTTCATATTTTTGTTTTTGAGAAATTTCCTATAACATAAAAAAAACCTTCGACTCTAACTAAAGAGCCGAAGGTTGTACTTTAGGGAATAATAACTTTAATGTTATGACGATGTCCCGCACTATCAGATTGACTGTGATAGGTAATCTGCTTACCCAAAGTCGTCATCTTTTGCTGCATTTTAATTACAAATCTTCTTGCAGCCTTTTCGCTTCCATAATACACCAGATAGTATTTTCCCTTCCTGCCAAAATGAATAACGAATCGCGGCCAAAGATTTAACATGATTACTCCTCCTTATGTTTTACCTAAGTCGCCTGTACTTTTATAAAAATATATATTAATTATTATACCTCATCTGTCAAAAAAGTTCAACTTTTGTTTTTACTTTTTGTATATTTTTTATTTGATTATATCTCTTTTTTATACTTCTTCTCGATTTTTCCTAACAAATTTGCCCTTATTTCTTTATTTTCTAATCAAAATGTTATATAATGTTGTCAGTTTGAATTACAAAAAGAGAGGATGATTTTAAATGCCATACAATTATACCGAGATTGAAAAGAAATGGCAAGAAAAGTGGGAAAAAGAGAATACCTTTTATACAGATGTATGGGATTTTTCAAAACCTAAATTTTATGCCCTAGATATGTTTCCATATCCATCTGGTCAAGGACTTCATGTTGGTCACCCAGAAGGATATACTGCAACAGATGTTATTTCTAGAATGAAAAGAATGCAAGGATATAACGTGCTTCATCCAATGGGATGGGATGCTTTTGGTCTTCCTGCAGAACAATATGCAATTAAAACAGGAAACCATCCAAGTGGATTTACATTAAATAATATTGAAACTTTTAAAAAGCAATTAAAAATGCTTGGTCTTTCTTTTGATTGGAGTAAAGAAATTTCAACTGCTGATCCAAATTATTATAAATGGACACAATGGATTTTCAAATCTTTGTATGAAGATGGATTAGCTAGAGTTGTTGATATGCCAGTTAACTGGTGTGAAGAACTTGGAACTGTTCTTGCTAATGATGAAGTTATCAATGGTAAGAGTGAAAGAGGTGGTTATCCTGTTGTTCGTAAAAATATGAAACAATGGGTATTAGATATTCCAAAATATGCTGAAACATTATTACAAGGATTAGATGAACTTGATTGGCCTGAATCCACAAAAGAGATTCAAAGAAATTGGATTGGAAAATCTGTTGGCGCAGAAGTTACTTTTGGTGTTTCTGGAAAAGAAGATTTAAGTTTTACTGTATTTACAACAAGATGTGATACTTTATTTGGAGCAACTTACTGTGTTTTAGCTCCAGAACACGAATTAGTCGAAAAACTTTTATCACCAGAGCAAAAAGAAGAAGCTCTTGCTTATATTCAAGCAGCTGCATCTAAATCTGATTTGGAAAGAACTGAATTAAATAAAGAAAAAACTGGTGTATTTACAGGAAGTTATGCGATTAATCCTGTTAATGGAAAAGAGATTCCAATCTGGATTTCAGATTATGTATTAGCAACCTATGGAACTGGTGCTATTATGGCTGTTCCTGCACATGATGAACGTGATTATGAATTTGCTAAGAAATTTAAGCTAGAAATTATTCCTGTTCTAGAAGGTGGGGATATTGAAAATGAGGCATATATTGGTGATGGACTTCATATTAACTCTGGCTTTTTAAATGGATTAAATAAAGAAGAGGCCATTTCTAAAATGCTTACATGGCTTGAAGAACATCATGCCGGAAGTAAAAAGATTAATTACCGCTTAAGAGAGTGGATTTTTGCAAGACAAAGATATTGGGGTGAGCCAATTCCGATTGTTTATGTAGATGGCAAACCAGAAGCTCTTTCTGATTCAGAATTACCACTTATTCTTCCTGAACTTGAAGATTATAGACCATCTAAATCTGGTGCTTCTCCACTTGAAAAAGCTACTGATTGGGTTAATACTACTTTCCATGGTAAAGAAGCCAAAAGAGAAACTAGTACAATGCCAGGTTCTGCTGGTTCCAGTTGGTATTTCTTACGTTATATTGATCCAAACAATCAAGATGAACTAGCAAATAAAGAGTTATTAAAACACTGGTTACCAGTTGATTTATATGTTGGTGGACCTGAACACGCAGTTGGTCACTTATTATATTCTCGTTTCTGGAATAACTATTTATATAATAAGGGAATTGTTCCAGTCAAAGAACCATTTGCTAAATTACGTCATCAAGGTATGATTCTAGGAAACAATGGAGAAAAAATGTCTAAATCTAGAGGAAATGTTATCAATCCAGATGACATTGTAAGAGATTATGGTGCAGATGCCCTAAGAGTTTATGAAATGTTTATGGGACCAATTGATGCTGCTAAACCTTGGGATCCAAATGGTATTGAAGGATCAAAAAAATTCCTAGATCGTGTTTGGAGATTGTATTCTGAAACAGATAAGATTCAAGAAAAAGAAAATAAGAATCTAGAAAAGGTTTATCATTTTACTGTTAAGAAAGTAACAAATGATTATGAGTCTATGGCATATAACACAGCTATTAGTCAAATGATGATTTTTATTAATAGTGTATATAAAGAAGAAGTATTTCCTAAAGAATATGCAGAAGGTTTCTTAAAATTATTAAACCCTCTTGCGCCACATATTACAGAAGAGCTTTGGAATACGGTTCTTGGACATGATAAAACAATTGCTTATGAAGCATGGCCAGCTTTTGATGAGTCCAAAACAATAGATGATGAAATTGAAATTCCAGTACAAGTTAATGGAAAGGTAAAAGCTACTATTTATCTACCACTTGACTCTTCTGAAGATGTTGCTAAACAAAAGGTTCATGATTTAAGTAATTTAGATTCTATTCTTGCTGGTAAAGCAATTGTAAAAGAAATTTATGTAAAAAATAGAATTTATAACATTGTTGTTAAATAGAATTAAACGATTAAAGAAGGAAAGTAAAAATTACTTTCCTTTTTCTTTTTCTTTTGTAATAGAGCTGTAATATAATCTTAATCATCTTGTCATATCAAAACTCTTAGTTCTATTGTATAATAGAGTAAGGAGTAATATTACTAAGGAGTGCTAGAAGAAAAACAAATGAGTATTGAAAAAGATTTAAAAAAGGATGGAATTGAAGTAATTAGCTTATTAGATACACAAACAATAAATTTAATTGCAAGGTTAGTTTCTGAAAAATTAGCCCTTACTTTTCCTGAGCATCATTTACTTTATGAAAATCTTTTTATTCGCCTTTCTAGACTTCATATGTATCGTGCTAAAATGCCAGATGGATATGCAGAAGCTAATTATTTATATCGTAATTCTAGCATTTATTTTAAAGATCAAAAAAGTTATTCTCACATTAGTAATTCTGCTATTCATGAGTGTCTTCACCATCTGCAGGAAGTTCGTGATGAGAAAAATAATTTAATTCGTCTTGGGTTATGTGATTTTTCTGATTTAAGAACTTACGGTTTAGCTTTAAATGAAGCTGCCGTTCAATTAATGGCTTCCAAAGCACTTGGGAATGAAGTAGAAATAACAAAATATTATGAAATTTCTCTTCCTACCATTAGTCCAGATTATTATCCTATTATATGTAATTTAGTAAATCAAATGGCTTATGTTACTGGTGAGTATTCTTTATTTCACAGTACTTTATATGGTGATGATGAGTTTAAAAATCAGTTTATTTCTCTTTGTGGTGAAAAAGCTTTTTATACGATTGAAGATCGCTTAGATGATATTTTAGCAGTGGAAGAGAAAATTATTTATCTAACCAATCAATTAAATGATATTGATTGTAGTGATTCTAAAGTTCAAAGAATTTCTAAAAAGATTTGTCATTATAAAGAAGAGATTAAAAAAATATTTCTTTATACTCAAAATTTAATTTTAACTTCTTACTTTGATCAAGCTTTTAAAGAAATCAGTAGTTTAGATGAAATTGAGGAGTATAGAAGGAAATTATATAATTATAAAAATATTATTGGTATTACAGATGATTATTCATTTTTTAATGATTATTATTTACAACAAATGATGCTTCTTGAAGAAAAATATGAGCAGTTAGAAAATCCAATGTATTCATTATCCTTAATACCCACACATCAAAATATTTTTGCCAAATTATTTGGTTCAATTAAAACATTATTTTATCATAGAAAAACTCAAAGAGAAAAGGAACCTTAAAGTTCCTTTTCTCTTGTTTTTAAAATATAACTCAAATGCCTTAAATAAATTTTCCTCTGCTCGATTTACATTCTAAGATATTTAGTTTTATTTTTCCAATTGAATCAATCCCTTTATGTGCCGTAACCCTAATCCGTTTTACATTCCACAATACTTTATGATTTTTTTTGCTGCTTCTCTTCCTGCTCTTGCAGCCCATGCAACAGTAGCTTTACTTCCTATTACATCTCCTCCTGCAAAAATGTTTTGTTTTGTAGTTTGATAATTTTCGTTGACTAGAATATATCCTCTTTGTGAGAATTGTATTTGTTCTTTTTCTAGATATTTTACCATCTCTGGTTTTGTATGTGAGCCTACTGCCATTACCACATAGTCGATATCTAATAGATAATTACTATTTGGTACATTTACTGGTACTTCTCTTAGTTCTCCTTCTTTTTTTACTAGTTGTGTTTGGATACATTCAATTTTTTCTACTTTTTGATTTCCCAATATTTTAATGATATTGGTTTGGAATCGGAAAGTAATTCCCTCTTTTTCTGCCTCTTCAATTTCTTTTGTCTCTGCTGGCATTTGTTTCCTTGCTCTACGATAGATAACTTCTACTTCTTTTGCACCTAATTTTTTGATTGTCCTTGCTGTATCCATCGCTACATTTCCGCCACCAATAACAGCTACTTTTTTGTTAGTATAATCTGGATGTAAGTTGTTTTCTAATAGTTGGTTTCCTCCTAAAACGCCTTCTAGATTTTCTCCTTCTATCTTCATTTTAGAAGAGCTATTAGCTCCCAAAGCTAGGTATATTACATCAAAGTTTTTTTCTAATTCTTTTAACTCTAAATTTTTTCCTAATTCTTTTCCATATTCTACTTTGATTCCTAGCTCTAATATTTTTTGAATTTGTTTTTCTAAAATCTCTCTTTCCAATCGAAACTCTGGAATTCCATGTGATAGAATTCCACCTAAAGTTTGATATTTTTCAAAAATGGTTACTTCAAACCCTTCTCTAGCAAGAAAAGCGCTACAGGTTAGTCCACTTGGTCCTCCACCAATGACTGCTATTTTCTTTCCATTTGCTTTTTTTATTTCTACTGAATAGTTTTCTTTGATAGCCCAATCGCCAATAAAGGCTTCTAATTTTCCTATCTCAACTGGTTCATGTTTTATTCCCCTGATACAACTTCCCATACATTGACTCATATGTGGACAGATTCTTCCACAGATTGATGGTAAGAATGTTGTATTTGTTAATATTTCATAAGCTTTCTGATAGTTCTGTTTTTTAACTTCACCAATAAAGCTTGGTATATCATTTTCAAGAGGACATCCTTTACTACATGGTTTTATTTTACAATTTAAACAGCGATTTGCCTTTCCTCTTATTTCTTCTATTTTGTTATTCATGTTTACTCCTAAATTTACTTTATCCTTTTCTTCTTTTTTCATTTTATGGCACTTTGCTTTATTCTATCAATTCATTTGACTTATTAGGCTAGTTATTTTGTTCATAAAGAAAATAGTATAAAAGAGCAATGGTCGTACTTGCTGTACTAATTTCATTTTTTTCTAAAAGCTCTTTTACTTCTTGTATTGGAAGTTCCACTACCTGAATATCTTCTGTTTCATCTAAGTGTCTTTGTGTTTTTTCTAAATCAGTTGCTAAAAAAATCGATATTTTTTCACTACAATAACCAGCAGATGAATAAATTTCTCGTATTTTTTTCATTTGGTGGGCATAGTATCCTGTCTCTTCTTCTAATTCTCTTACTGCTCCTTGCTCCTCTTTTTCTCCTTGTTCTAATTGCCCTGCAGGAAGTCCTAATACTACTTTTCCAATTGCTGTTCTGGGTTCTTGTATCATAATGATACTTCCCTCTTTAGTAATTGGTAGAATGACTGCTGCATCTCCTGGTATAACATGTTCACGATAAATCTTTTTCTCTCCATTTTGATATTCTAATTCTTCTACTTTTAATCTTTTGCCTTGATAAACTGTTTTTCTATTAATTAATTGATAGTCAAATTCTCTAGGTTTAAATTCTTTCATTGTATAGTCTCCTTTAAGCTATTTGCTTATATTTTTCTTTTACTAGTTTTAAGTCACGGAAAAAGTCAATTTTTTTAGTGTCATCACGAAGAAGTGCCGCTGGGTGAAATGTTGGCATATACCAAATCTCTTTTCTTTCCACCCACTTGCCACGATCTTTTGTAATTTTAAATTCTTCACCTAATATGTTTTTTAACGCTGTTGAACCTAATAGAACAATAATTTTGGGTTTAACTAACATTACTTGACTTCTTAAATAGTCCATACAGGCAGTTGCTTCATCTGCTTCTGGTACTCTGTTTTGTGGTGGTCTACATTTGACTACATTTGCAATATATACTTTACTTCTATCAATTTCTAATGCTGCAAATGCCATGTTCATTAGTTGTCCTGCTTTTCCTACAAAAGGAATTCCTTCTCTGTCTTCGTCTGCCCCAGGTCCTTCCCCTATTAGCATAATGTCTGCTTGTCTGTTTCCTTCTCCCAATACAATTGAATTTCTTTGTTTGCATAATTTACATTTTGTACATCCTTGGATGGATTTTTCTAATTCTTCCCATGTTTCGTACATTTTGTTTTCCTTCCTTTTTTCGTTTTATTTTTACTTTTACTTTATTTTATATATTTTCTTGGAATTCCTTGTCCAATTGTGCATAGAATCTCATAGTTTATAGTATGGCATTTTTGTGCCATTTCTTCTATACTTAGCTTTTCATTATCCCATAGGATCACTTCATCTCCGATTTGTACATCTGGCACATTGGTTACATCTACCATGAAGTTATCCATACATATGTTTCCTATGATTTTTGCTCGGTTTCCTCGAATGATAACTTCTCCTTGATTGGATAAAATTCTTCTTAATCCATCTGCATATCCTAATGGAACTGTTGCTACTCTTGTTTCTTCTTTTGCTTGAAAGGTTCTTCCATAACTAATGGGTGTGCCTTCTGGTACTGTTTTTACAAAGGTTACTTTTGATTTTAATTTAGTTGCAGGTTTTAAGTTTAATGTTTCTTTTAGCTTTTCGTCTGGAAAATATCCATAAAGGATAATTCCTGGTCTTACTAAATTGTATCTTGCTTGTTTAAAGTTTAAAATTCCAGAACTTGCAGATGCATGAATATATTTAGGAAGTAGATTTTCTTTTTTTAACTTCTCTATTACGTAGTCCATTTTCCCTATTTGCTCTTTGGTATATTCTTCGTCTACATCTGCATTTGAAAAATGGGTATAGATTCCTTCTACTTCTAGATTTCTGTATTTCTTCAGTTCCCTCATAAATTTAAGTGCTTCTTGGGGCTTTACTCCTACTCTTCCCATTCCTGTATCAATTTCTATATGTACTCTTACTTTTTTGCTTTGCTTTTTAGCAGTTTCATCTAATTGTTTTGCAACTTCTAAAAGAGCAATACTGCAAATAAAATTGTTTTCGACTACTTTATTTGCTTCTTCTGGTAAAATTTCATTTAAAATCATGATTTCAAAAGGAAAGTCTTGATTTTTTAATTCTATGGCTTCTTCTGGAATAGCAACTGCTATTCTTTTTATCCCATTTTCTAGTAAGACTTCCTTTAAATTCGTAACACCTAATCCATAAGCATTTGCCTTTACCACTGGCATGATGCTTGTCTTGTCTCCTACTTTTTCTTTTATTTGTTTTAGGTTATATGATATAGCATTTAAATCAACCTCTAAATAGCTCTCTCTCAACTTTTTCCTCCTACTACCTCTTATATAACACAATTTTCTAATAATTCAATTTTTTCTTTTTTATTGGTATCAATTCTTGCTTTTATTCCAATTGGAATCGTTGTTTTTCGGTCAATATGTCCAAAATTATTGGATTTAATAATTGGGAAATGGTAGTCTCCATCTTCTAAGCAATCCATTAAAATCTTTTCAATGGAAACATTAGATTCATGTTCGTAATTACCAAGCCAAACTCCTTTAATTTGGTCAAATACTCCATTTTGTTTCATGTAATAAAAATAGCTACTTACCATTTGTGGCATAGATTCATATCCCAAATCTTCTAAGAATAGAATTTTTTCTTTACAATCTATCTGATATTTTCCACAGATTAGTTTGGAAAATAGACTTAGATTTCCACCAATTAATACCCCTTCTGCGGTTCCTTCTTGGATGGTTTGAAATTCATCCTCTTTTTGCCCAAGTTCTAGTTCTTTTTTGGCTAATCTTTTCATCATTTCTACATAGCTATATTCTGTATCCCAAGAAGTTAAAGATTTGAAAGTTGGACCATGAAAAGTTATTAAATCACATTTTGTGTAAATAGCATTTAAAATAGAAGTAGAATCACTAAATCCACAAAGAATTTTGGGATTTTGTTTGATGGTTTCATAATCTAAGTAGTCAAAAGTTGTATTAGAATCTTCTCCTCCTTTAACACAAAAAATCGCTTTAATCTTTGGATTTGCAAACATATTATTTAAGTCCTCTGCTTTTTCTTTTGGTGAGGCACCATAACCAGTGGAATTTGAAAAAACATGTTTTCCAAATTCTACTTGAAAACCTGTGCTTTCCATTAATAAAATGGATTTATTAATATATTCTAAATCTCCTTTTGTAATTGAATTTGATGGTGCTACCACTCCAATGGTATCTCCTTTTTCTAGATGATATGGCTTCATTTTTCTTTTTTCCTTTCTTCTTTAATTTTCTTCTTATTTCAATACAATCATTGCTGCATTTAATCCTTGTAGTACTCCATTTTCTCCTCTTAAAGAGTGCATTTTATCTTTATGACAGACAGAACAAATTCCTGAATCATAAATATTTTCTGTCTTTACTCCAGCTTCCATTAATAACAGTTTATTAATTAATACCGTATCAATTGTCCATTTTTCTCTTCCTTCTACTTGCCCAATTGGTGTAATAATATGATTGATTTGTCCTGTATAGGAAAAAATTTTTTCACATGGCTCTTTGACATCACAATGAACTTCAAAATGGCATTTTCGGATCGTTGGACAAAGAAAACATAAAATGTCCTTTGGATTGCAATGATATTCTTCTTTCATTTTCTCTACTGCTATTTTTCCTATTTTCTGAAAAGTTCCTCTCCAGCCAGAGTGAATACTACCAATTACTTTTTTGATTGGATCAAACAAAAGTATATTGGTACAGTCTGATGAGGTAGTTGTTAATATGATATTTTTTTGATTAGTTAAAATTCCATCTGTTTGCCCAAATGGTTCTTCCCAAAGACTAGGTCCTTGTGCCAATGTTTTTACGAGTTTAACATTATTTGTATGCCTTTGCTCTGGTATGACTATTCTTGTTTTGTCTATCTTTAGTATTTGACAGATTTTTTGACAGCTTTGATTTAGTCTTTCTTTATTTTGTTTGCGAAAATCTAATTCTCCTGCTTTTAGTGTATAGCAATGAGTTAAGACATCTTCATATTCTAATAACTTTCGAAACTGCAGATATTCTACATCCCCTCTTTTTTGATGTACTATTGTAGAATTACTTAAGTCTGCCATCTTTTACTCCTTTTCTTTTTTTCTTATTATATACTACTCCTTAAAAAAAATCCATGAAAAAACAAAATAAACGGAAAGCAATTGCATCTTATCTCATAAGACATCATTTTATGCTTTCCGCTTATTTTATTTTTAACTTATTTTTATCTTTTGTTCTTCTGTTTTCCTTTGTTTTTTCTTCTTTTTTCTTTTGTACTATCCTAAAATTTGAAAATGGTCCATTTATTATCTCCTGTTTTCTTAACCATCGCATAGGGTTTGCAAAACTGCAAAACCACCAAAATGCAGATTAAAAAGTCTAGGAAAATTGACCACCGGCTACATCCTCCTAATGTTTTTAAGCAAAACATTGTCATCATCTTAGTAGCCTCCTAAATTAAGATAAACTTATTATACTATATTTTTTCTTTTTCTTCAAGTATTATGTAAAGTTGTGTAGTTTCAAAATCAATCTGTTTTATTTCCCTTTCTACTCCAATCACACTTTTACTCTTCTACCCTATTTTTTATCTCTTCTAATGCTTTCTTTTTTTCTAAATTTGGAATAAACTGATAAGAATTATGGCAAAATCCTGGAGAGAACTGACAGATTGTTTTATATTTACAATAAGTACATGGAGTTTGTTTATTTTTTAAATTATAGTAAGGAGCTAAATCAATTCTACCATCATAAATTTGTTTTGCAATTTGTTTTATCATTTTGCAAGTATATTTTTGTAAATAGCTAAACTCTTCTTTTGTTACAGTATTTCCCCCACTTGTACCTACTTTTCCCTCTTTATCAATATATGCCGGAATCACATTTGAACGACCCGTTTCTAATGTGTGATCCATCATTTTTACCACTTTTACATCTGCTAAAACTAGTCCATTCATTTTAAATTTTTTTCGTATCTCTTCTTCTAACATCTCTTCTGACATATTTTGATTTACTTTAATCATTGGCTCTATTAAATTAAAGTACAAAATTCCAGCAGGCTCTACTTGCTTTTGAGTTGATATGGCGTCTAAATAAGTAAGTAATTGAAGTCTAATTCCATATTCCACTTCATTAAAATCAACATTTTTAACAGATGATTTATAATCGATAATTCGAATATATTTTCCATCCTCATTTTCTGCTAAATCTAATCTGTCAATCTTTCCCGTAATCTCAACTTTTCTTCCATCCTCTAACTCCATTTTTATTGGCTCATATTCTTTTCCTTCTTTAAACTCTAGTTCATTTCCTACAATTTCAAAATCACTATTTTGAATACTAGCAATAATATATCTCATAGAGCGTTTTACTACTCTTTTTAATCTTTCTACTAACACTCTATACTTTGGAGTACTGGTGAAAATATAGTTTTTGCCAAGACTTAATTTATCTTCTATTATCTGCTCAATTCTACTATCTATCTCTTCTTGTGATAACTTTTTAACAGAAATATTTTCTTGTTTTAATTGCTCAAAGAATTGATCAATTATATCATGCATAAAAGAGCCTGTGTCAACCATCTCAATTTTAAAGGTATCTTTTTCTTCTAGCCTTAATCCATATTTTAAATAATATGAAAATGGGCAAGATTGATATTGTTCTAGCCTAGATATACTTGTTTTTAAAGTATCTCCATATAGTTTATCAATATTCTCTTTATTAATTGTTTCTGGTAAATTAGTATAATTTAAAGAAGCAAGTGCATGTTCTAATTTTTCTTTTAAAGGTGAGTTATGGTAATAGAAAAACACTTGAAACCAGATTGGATTAATTTCTTCTCCATTTCGAAATCGCTCTAATTGATTTAATAATTCTTCAAATGTAATTTCTTTTGTTGTAATCCTATTTGTTTTTGTTTCCACTAAATCACTTTGTTCTTTCAACTTTGGAAAAATTTTCTTTAATCTTGAAACTAAAATAGATCCCCTTAATGTTTTTCCCTCTATATCAGAACTAGCATAAGATAGATATAGTTTTTGTTCTGCCGTTGTAAATGCTTTATATATATTAAAATTTTCCTCATACATCTGCTCTAGCGTTGTTTTAGCAAGCTCTAAGCCTTGCTCTTTTAAGCTTTCTCTATCTTGGTCATCCAAAAAACCTTCTTCTCGATTAATGCTTGGAAAACTTCCATCATTTAATCCAATGATAAAAATAGCCTTTACTTTATGAGTACGAGAACGATTCACATCTCCTAATACCACTCCATCATTCGTTGCAGGAATCTTTCCAAATGGTGATTTTCGAAATCCAATTTTTAAAATTTTACTATACTCATCAAAAGAAATCTTTTGATCCTCAAATACCAAAACAAACTCATCTAATACATGAATCACGGTATCAAAACTTAAAGTATATTCCTCTGCTAGCTCTAACTCTCCTTTTTGCGTTAACTCTTCTATTTTTCTCTCCAACTTTTCTGGTATTTGATTTTGAATGAAAAATTCATAAATTGCTTTTGTCATTTCTTTTACCGTCTTATTTTTTTGAATTTTTTGTTTTAAATCTATTAACGGCTGTGTTATAATTTTTCTCATTTGATTTAGTTTATCTATTTTCTCTTTCTCTTCTGGTTTTATCTCACCATAATCCCAATCTTTCTCATACCATTTATTCCTCTTAACATCCCATTTTTTACAATAATTTTCTAAATAAAATAAATCTTGTTTTGGAATTTCTAAAAATCCATTTTTTATATAGCTAATAACGCTCTCATAACTCCAATTCTGGGCAAAAACCTCCATAATCGACAAAAGATACTTTACCAAAATATTTTGGCTTAAATCCCTCTTCTCGTCGATAAAAACAGGAATATGATATCGTTCAAAAATAACTTTTGCTAAACTACCATAAGTATCAATGTTTTTAGTAATCACAGAAATGTCTTGATAGCGATATCCTTCTTTTTGAACCAAGCTTAGAATCTGACTTGCTACCTGTTCTATTTCAGAATATGGATTTTGTGCTAAAAATAGAAAAATATTTTCTACTGCTTTTTCATATTTATGATATGGGACTTGATACAAGTTTTGTTCTAAAAAAGCAAGCTCTCTTGTTTTAAAACGATAACTATTTTCTAGCCTTACTTCTTTTTGTATTTCAATTCCATTTTCTCTTGCTAATTTCATTAACCTTTTAGCTGTTTCTTTATTAGAATAAAATAAATCATGCTCTATTTGGCTTTGTTGCAAAGAAAAGTCTGCCGTAATTGTAACGATCACTTTTTTAGCAACTTTTAAAAGCTTTTCTATAATTTGATATTCTTGTTTAATAAAACCTGCAAATTCATCAATATAAATAACTGCATTTGTAAATTGATTTGTTTTTTCTAAATTTTCTACTAAAATATCTAAAATATCATTTTCATCAATAAACTGATTTTGAATCTGTTTTTCATATTCCTCATAAATTAATCTCATGTCTTCTAACTTTGCAGATAAATATCGATTTTCTTGATGAGAAATAGCATCTACTAATTGTTCGACATGAATTCCATGTTTCTTAAACTCTGTAATACTATTTAAAACAACTTCAATATTTTCTTCTGACTTTCCTAAGAATTTTAAATTTTTCTTTTGCTCATTTAAAATATGATAAATTAGCATAGAGCGTCCACTCTCTTCTAGATTTGTTTTCGTGGCACCTCCTACCTCTTGCATAACACGATATGCCATACGCTGAAAAGTTAAAACTTCCGCATTTAATACAGCACCACTTTGAGCAATCTCTAACAGCTTTTTTTCTGCTGTAAAAGAAAACTGCTCTGGTGTAATCATATATATCTTATTTTCTTGTCCTAAATCTTGTTTTATTTGATTAAATAAATAAGAACTTTTTCCGCTTCCTGATCTACCATAAACGATTTGTAAACTCATTTTTTTCACCTAAAACTATTTTACCATAAAAGAAGAAAAAAAGTAATAGAAAAACTCTATTACTTTAAGACACATCTCTTCTCCAATAAAACAAATATTGCTGAGCAAGTCCTGCTAAATTTCCATACTTTTGTTTTGCTAATTTTTCAATTTCTTTTTTATTTACCTTTTCCTCATTTGGATTTTGAATATATAGGTCATTGATTACTCTTCTTACCCATACATCAATTGGAAAAACTTCATATCTTTTAAGAGAAGAAAATAGCAAAATGCAATCTGCAACTTTAGGTCCTACTCCTGGTAACTTAAGTAATTCTTCCCTTATCTTACCTGTGTTTTCTTCTTGTTTTAATTGCTCTAGATCGACTTGTTTATTGAGTACTTTTAAAGTAGTTTCATAAATTCTTTTATCGCGAAATCCTAATCCTAGGTTTCTTAAATCCTTCACACTTGCCTTTGCCAATTCTTCTGGAGTAGGAAATGTATAAAATACTTCTTCTTTCCAAACCATTTTCTTTCCATACTCTTTTGCTAATCTTTCAATAATCCCCTTAATTCTTGGAATATTATTATTCGCTGAAATGATAAAAGAAATTAATGTCTCCCATAAATCCTGATTCAAAATTCGAATTCCTTCTCCATAATTTAATGCCTCTTTCATTGGCTTGTCCACTTTTGAAAGTATTTGTTTTACCTTTGTATAGTCTGTATCAAAATCAAAATATTCTTTTATGAAACTTTCTAAATTATCTTTTCCCCAACTTGTAAAAAAAATATCCTTTCCCTTTTGCTTTGCACAAATTACATTTTCTCCAACCACACCAAGATAGGTGTCATCTTCTCTTACATTCCATCGAAAACATTGGCCACACTCAAAAATATGTTTTAAATTAAAATTTTCTTGATTTCTTAATACAATACTTTGCTCTCTCATTTTTTCCTCACTAAAAAAATTTTAGCATACAAAAACTTAAAAAGCAATGGAAATTCTATTTCCTAACACTTTTACTTTTTTCCTTTTTCTACTCCCTTTTAAAACCTTTTCCAAAAGCTTCCCTTGCATTGGAAATAACAATAAAAGATTTAGGATCAATTGCTGTTGCAATCTGTTTCATCCTACTTGTTTCTGACCTAGAGCCCACACAAAAAAGCATCATCTTTTCCTCATCTGTATACATTCCTTTTGCATAAAGACCAGTACTTCCTCTACTTACTTGCTTTCCAATTTCTTTAGCAATTGCTTCATACTCTTTTGAAATAATGAAAAGAACTTTTGTAAAGTTTACACCTTCAAACACAATATCTAACATCTTTCCCATAATATAAATGGTAATAGCAGAATAGAGTCCAATTTCAATTTGATGAAAAACGAGTACATTTAAAGTAACAATCACAATGTCAACCATTACAATCAAATTTCCCGGTCGAAAACTTGGCTTATATACCCTTACAATATAGCTTAATAAATCGGTTCCACCAGTTGAAGCATTTACCTTTAGAATAATAGCAGTTCCTAATCCTACTAAAATCCCACCATAAATACACCCCAAAAAGTGATCGGTTGTAATAGCATCAAAACGGTCAAATAAATCTACAAAAATAGATAAGGATACAGTTCCTAAAATACTTCTTTTTAAAAAAGCCTTTCCAATTTTGATATAGGCTAAAATAAACAAGGGAATATTTAATAATAAAATCGTAACACCAAGTGGAATTTGAAACAAATAATACGTAATAGTAGCAATACCAGAAAAACCTCCAGAAGATAGTTTATTAGGTAATAGAAAAAAAGAGGTTCCACTTGCCAGTAACATACTTCCAAGTAATATTAAAAAAATCTCATATATATTTTTTCTAATTTGCAGTCTCTTTTTTATCTTAATATAATTCATAAAAAATCACCTATAATACAAGTATTTGCATTTCTAGGTGATTTTATCCAATTTGTTCTCCTCTTAAAAACAGTTCTATTTTTCTTTTCTTATTTCTCTATTTTTTCCCTTTCATCCTCTTTAAAATCAGAATAGGTTTTTAAAATTTTCATTTCAAACTTCCCTGGTTTTACTTTTTCATCTTGTACTACTTTCAAATCCACTTCATAAATTTCTTTTAGATTTACGATATTTTCTCTTTTATGTCCAACAATATTATTCACATCCATTGGATTTGCTCTTACTTCTACTTCCTTTACTTTTACATTATATGTTTTAATTTTATCTAAAATACAATCATACCAAATTCCTGCTTCTACAAGTTGTCTAAATGCTGGATGATAAGGTCCTGCCACTACCTCACTTTTCTCCTTCTCTGGAGATGTAATCGTATCTGTATTTTGAAGACCTACACGAATCACTTCAATCTTCTTTTTATGAAACATCTTGACAATCTCTTTACATCTTTCCACTGCTTGTACTAAACCTAAAGGTTCATACTCTCCTCTTTCATACTCTTTTTCTAATTTTGTATTTTTTATCACTAAAACCGGGTAAATACGAATCATCTTTGGTTTTAATTTTATCAAATCTTTTGCTGTATTTAATTCATCCAATTTTGTACTGTCTGGTAAACCCACCATCATTTGATGACCTAATGTAAACCCATAAAAACGGATCAATCTAGATGCTTTTTTTACATCCTCAAAAGTATGTCCTCTACCACATTTTTTTAGAATATAATTATTACTTGACTGTACTCCAAGTTCGATGACCTTTACATGATATCTTTTTAGCATTTTTAAAATTTCTTTATTAATATAATCTGGTCTTGTAGAAATTCGAATACTATCTACCTTTCCTTCTTTAATATACTCATAGGCAACTGACAAAAGTTCTTCTTGCACATTTGGTTCAATTCCAGTAAAGCTACCACCAAAAAAAGCAACTTCGACTAATTCATCATCTCTTTTAAAATGAGCTAAATAATATTCAATCGTTTTTTTCACTTCTTCTTTTGTAACCATTTTTAATTGTCCACTAATACTTTTCTGGTTGCAAAAACTACACTCATTTTTACATCCTAAATGTGGCACAAAAATTGGAATCACATACCTATTTTTCATTCTTTCACCCTTTCTTTATATTTTTTCTAATGCCATTTTTGCAGCTTCCATTTCAGCAGCTTTTTTAGTTTTACCTGATCCAATTGCTAGAACCTTTTGATTACATTTCACCTCTGCTGTAAAAGTCTTATCATGATCTGGTCCTTCCTCTTTTATAATTTGATATTCAATTTTTACATCACCATGAACTTGTAGTTTTTCTTGTAATACTGTTTTGTAATCCTTCATACCTACATTTTTACTTGAAGCTTCAATTGCTTCTTTTAGATTTGAAATAATAAAAGCCTCTACTGGTTTTAATCCTCCATCTAAATACATTGCTGCAATAACAGCCTCTACTGTATCTGCTAAAATTGCAGGTCTTTCCTTTCCATTATTTAATATTTCACTTTTCCCTAAGTACAAGAAATCACTAAAATTATGCCTTTTTGCCACCTTGTATAGACTCTCTTCACAAACTACACCTGCCCTAACTTTAGTCATTTCTCCTTCTGTTAATTTTGGATAATGATGATATAGATAGTTACTAGAAACAAATTCTAAAATGCTATCTCCTAAAAATTCTAGTTTCTCATAACTTTCTACATGATTTTCATAAGCATAAGAAGTATGAGTTAATGCTCTTTTTAATAATTCTTTATTTTGAAAGTGATATCCTACTTCTTGTTCCAACCTTACAAATTCCATTTCTTTCCTCCTTTCTACATATGGGTATATTATATACTCTATTTTGAAAAAAAGCAAATGTAAAAAGAACAAAGAAAGACAAAAAAAGAAAGGCTTCTTTGGGGCCTTCCCATTTATTTTTATTGAACATTGTCTTTAATATAATCAACAACGTCACCAACAGTTACAACTTTTTCAGCATCACTATCAGGAATTTCCATATCAAATTCTTCCTCTAATGCCATGATTAATTCAACAATATCAAGTGAATCAGCTCCTAGGTCATCAATAAAAGATGCTTCCATAGTTACAGCTGTATCTGCTACACCTAATTGTTCTACTATAATTGATTTTACTTTTTCAAAAATATCTTCTGAACTCATCTTTATAAGTTCACCTCCCCTCAAGTATTCGGATCCATAAAATTTAAAAATTATCATCATACCTTTATGTACTAAACAATAATATATGTTTTTATAATTGTCAATAGTTATTGTTAATTTTTTTCTATTATTTCTTCTTTGTTTGATTCTTTCTTTGTTTCAAATTCTTCTATCATGCTATCTACTGCTTTGTTTTTTACAAATTGCTCTGCTTGTTTTAATGTAAATTCAAATAGTTTTTCATCACTACTTCCATGTGCTTTTACAACTGGTTTTTTTACACCCAAAAATAATGCTCCACCATATTCTTTGTAATCTACCATTTTTGCAAAACGATTGATAGCAGGTAATGTTGGAATTGCTCCTATCATGGATAAAATATTTTTCTTGATACTATCTTTTAATGATCTCTTTACTAGTTTTCCTAATCCCTCTACAGCTTTTAAGAAAACATTTCCAGTAAACCCATCTGTTACAATTGCATCAACTTTTCCTGAAAAAGCATCTCTTCCTTCTACATTTCCGATGAAGTTGATTCCTAATTCTTTTGATTTTTCTTTTAATAGTTTGTATGCTTCTTTTGTTAGCTCATTTCCTTTTGTCTCTTCTGTTCCAATATTTAAAAGTCCAATTCTAGGATTTTCAATTCCTAATGTATTGTGCAAATAAATGGTTGCCATTTGTGCAAATTGTAATAAATTAATTGGTTTACAATTTGTGTTTGAGCCACAATCAATTAATAATAGTCTACTTTTATAGGCAGGCAAGATTCCAGCTAAGGCAGGTCTATCAATTCCTTTTATTCTTCCTACTAATAATGTTGCTCCAGTAAGTAGTGCTCCTGAGTTTCCTGCTGAAATAAAGACATCTCCTTCTCCATTTTTTAGCATATTAAATCCTACTACCATAGAAGAATCTTTTTTATGTTTAATTGCTACAGTCGGAATATCTTCCATCTCAATTGTTTCTTCTGCATGATGTATTTTTAGTCTTGGTGATATTTCAGAGATTTCTTTTCCATATAACTCTTTTATTCTTGATTTAATTACATCTTCTTTTCCAATTAGTACTACTTCTGCTTCTATTTGATTAATTGCTGCAACTGCTCCTTTGATATTGGCATCTGGAGCATTATCTCCACCCATTGCATCTAAAAGTATAACCATTTTCCTCTAAGTCCCTCTTTCTTTTCAATAATATTATATATATTAAATCCTAATCATTTTATTATTTAATTTGAAAAAAAGCAATAGTTTTTGACCAGATAGTATTAGAAATTTTAAGAAAATATTAATATTTTTCTTTCCTGCTTTTTTTGATTTTAAATTGAATTTCTAATTTGAAAGCAAAATGTAAGGTAAAAAAAATACATAGAAAATTCTATGTACTTTTTTCATATTTTTGTTTTTCACAATTTAGTCTAAAATTAAGCAAGTTCAACAACTGCTCCAGCTTCTGTGAATTTAGCTTTTAATTCTTCAGCTTCTTCTTTTGCTACGTTTTCTTTAATTGTTTTTGGTGCTCCGTCAACTAAATCTTTAGCTTCTTTTAATCCTAATCCTGTAGCATCTCTTACTACTTTGATAACTTGGATTTTGTTAGCTCCTGCTTCTTTTAATACAACATTGAATGAAGATTTTTCTTCAGCTGCTCCTGCTGCTGCTCCACCAGCTACTGGTGCTGCAACTGCTGCTGCAGATACTCCATATTTTTCTTCAATTCCTTTTACTAATTCTGATAATTCAACAACTGTTAAGCTGTCAATAGTTTCTAATAATTCATCAACTTTTGCCATTTTAAATTTCCTCCTTAATATTTTTTATTTTTCGCGGCAATGCGTTTTGTTTTTGTGATTTAAGTTCACAACTCTACTTTTCTTTTTTAATTTTTATTAAGCTTCCTTTTGAATTCTAACTTGATCAAGTGTAGCAGCAAGTTTGGTAATATTTCCAAGTAATGCTCCGGCAAGTTTTGCTATTAATTCTTGTCTTGATGGAAGTTTTGCTAAAGTAATAATTTCTTCAGCTGTCATTACTTTACCATCAATGATACCACCTTTGATTTTGTAGTATTCGTTTGTTTTTGTAAAGTTATAGATTACTTTTGATGGTTCTAGGTAGTCTTCATTTCCAATTACTAATGCAGTTGGACCTTCTAATAAACTATCTAATTCATTCTCACCATTTGCATCTAAAGCTCTTTTGATAATATTATTTTTGATAACTTTATATTCAGCTTTTGTTTCTCTTAAATCAGCTCTTAATTTTGTTACATCACTTACTGTGATTCCTCTGTAGTCTGTTAAAAGTACTACTTTTGCTTCTTTTAATTTTGCAGCTAATTCTTTTACTTCTTGTTCTTTTTGTTTTAATATGTTTTCACTAGCCATTTTGTTTATTCACCTCCAAAATTTTCTTTTATCTTTATGTCTATTTAAAATAAAATAAAACCAATCGTACGTAGCTTTGAGGTTACGTTTCGATTGGTTTTGTCCGCTCAATTTGTAAACCTCGGTAGGACTTATTTTTTGCCTACTTTCTTTGGCTACTTACTCTATCTTTATTTTTGGTCAATGTACATACTTGGTCCCATTGTAGTAGAAACTGCTACACTCTTGATATATTGTCCTTTTGCTGCAGCTGGTTTTGCTTTGATAATAGCTGCAATAATAGTATCATAGTTTTCTAATAGTTTTTCTGCTCCAAATGAAACTTTACCAAATCCTAAGTGAATAATATTTGTTTTGTCTAAACGGTATTCAACTTTACCAGATTTGATTTCAGCAATTGCTTTCTTAACATCCATTGTTACTGTTCCAGATTTAGGGTTTGGCATTAATCCTTTTGGTCCTAACACTTTACCTAATCTACCTACAACACCCATCATATCTGGTGTTGCAACGATAACATCATAATCAAACCAATTCTCTTTTTCAATTTTTGGTATTAATTCTTCTGCTCCAACAAAGTCTGCTCCAGCTTCTTCAGCTTCTTTTGCTTTATCACCTTTTGCAAATACTAATACTTTTAATGTTTTACCAGTACCATTTGGAAGTACTACTGTACCTCTAACTTGTTGATCTGCATGTTTTGAATCAACACCTAATTTTACATGAAGTTCTACTGTTTCATCAAATTTTGCTTTTGGCATTTTTTCGATTAATTCTAGAGCTTCTTTTGCGCTATATAGTTTTGTTTTATCAACTAATTTTGCGCTGTCTTGATATCTTTTTCCTCTTTTCATATTTTCCTCCTTTGGTTCATATCGGAAATAGTTTCTATTTCCTCCCAATTTCTAATTTTTATTAGTCTACTACTGTGACTCCCATACTTCTTGCAGTTCCTTTTACCATGCTCATAGCAGCTTCTAATGAAGCAGCATTTAAGTCAGGCATTTTTTGTTCTGCAATTTCTTTTACTTGAGCCATTGTTAATTTTGCTACTTTATCTTTGTTTGGTTTTCCTGAACCTTTTTCGATTTTAGCAGCTTTTTTAATTAATACAGCTACTGGTGGTACTTTTGTGATAAACTCAAATGATTTATCTTTATAAACTGTAATAACTACTGGAATGATCATTCCTGGTTGATTTGCAGTTCTATCATTAAATTCCTTAACAAATTGCATGATATTTACACCACTTGATCCTAAAGCTGGTCCTACTGGTGGAGCTGGTGTTGCTTTTCCTGCAGGAATTTGTAATTTAATAATACTTGTAACTTCTTTTTCTGCCATTTTACTTAGCACCTCCTTTAAAGTGAATTGATTTATATAATTTATTTAAAATTATTTACAAACTTTATGCTTTTTGAACTTGAGAGAACTCTAATTCTACTGGAGTTTCTCTTCCAAACATAGAAATTAAAACTTTTACTTTATGCTTTTCTTTACTAATTTCAGAAACAGTTCCGATATAGTCTTTGAATGCTCCACTTAAGATTTTAACAGAATCATTTACATCATAGTCTACATTAACTGCTGTTTCTTCAAATCCCATATTACGAATTTCTTCTGCAGTTAATGGAATTGGATCTGTTCCTGAACCAACAAATCCAGTAACTCCTCTTGTATTTCTTACGATATACCAGGTTTCTTCTGTTACAATCATTTTAATTAAAACATAGCCTGGGAAAACCTTTTTTAAGTTTGTTTTTCGCTTTCCATCTTTAATTTCAATTTGTTCTTCCATTGGAACGATAATTTCAAAAAAGTAATCTTCTAATTCTCTGTTTTTTACTGTTTTTTCTAAGTCTGTTTTTACTTTGTTTTCATATCCTGAATAAGTATGAACAACATACCATCTTGGTTCCATATCATATTCTTGAGACATAGATTAGCCTCCTTTTATTTGATATTATTCTTGACCATTTTCTTCAGTCACATTTCCTGCTTCTTGTCCTTCTGCCGTTTGATTTTCATTTACATTGTTTTCATTATTTTCTATAGCATTTTGCTCTTCAGAAGTACTGTTAGTAGTAGTTTCATTTTGACTGGATTCTATTGCAGATTTTAATTTATTAATTCCATATGTATTGATGGATTCAAAAGTTAAATCTAAAACAAATACGATTACTGCAGTGATTAACACAATTGTAATAACTGCAATTGTGTTATTAACTAGCTGTTTTGGTGTTGGCCAAATAACTTTTTTTAGTTCTGCTTTAAAATCTTTAAAGAAATGTCTTTTGTCCTTACTGCTTTTGGTTTGTTTATTTGCATCTTTAGGCATTTTCATTCCTCCCCTTAAAAAAGGCTATTTTGTTTCCTTGTGTGTTGTGTGTTTTTTGCAGAATTTACAGTATTTTTTAATTTCTAATCTATCTGTATCATTCTTTTTGTTTTTTGAAGTCATGTAAGTTCTTCTTTTGCAGTCTGTACATTCTAATGTTATTGGTTCTCTTGCTCCTTTTGCAGCCATTTAAATACACCTCCGTAATCTCTTTTAGGTTTCATTTTTTAAGCGATGTTAATAAAGTATGTATCACCTTCTCATACATACGCTTGAATATTTTATCACGAATAGCAAAATATGTCAACAGATTAGACATTTTTGTTAAATTTTTTTTAAAAAAAGATGAAGTTGTAGTTATATTTTTTACAATCCATCTTTCAAATATGTGAAACTTATAATTTACTAAATTATATAGAGAAGGAAACCTTCGCTATTACTACATTTTGATTTTTCGTCATAAGAGAACAAAATGGTAATTATGAGTGCAATTAAAGTAATTCCATTTTCTTTGTTATTATTTAACCTTTTTATTTTTCTCATTTTTTTGTTTCCTTTTATTTGTTTTTTTCTTCTGTACTGAAAACCCAAACTTTCCAATTTTTTATCTAATGTATAATAACCGCCATTACTATAAGCAATTAGATCACATTTTGAAATATCAAATGCACCTTTTTCATCAATATATTTTTCATCTGCATGAATTGCCAAAACCTCTGCCAAAAACATATGATGTGAGCCAAGTTCCTTTATTTCCTTTACTTTACATTCAATAGAAACCGGACTTTCTTCAATCATAGGGCATTTTACAAAATTAGCAGTTTGCTTGGTTAAATGCATTTGTTTAAATTTATCTACATCTTTCCCAGATTTAACACCACACCAATCGGTTGCAAAAGCTAGTTTTCGATTTGTTAAATTAATCACAAACTCTCCTGAATTTTTAATTAATTCATAAGAATATCTAGTTGGTCTTACAGAAATATAGCACATAGCAGGATTTGTATTAATAATGCCAGTCCATGCAACTGTAATGATATTAGAAATTTCCATATCACCACAAGAAACCATAACAGCAGGAATAGGATAAATAAAAGTTCCCGGTTTCCACATTGTTTTAGGCATGCTCTAATCCTCCTTCATTTTCTTTTTGCTCTTTTCTTCTTTTTTCTAAAATCTTATGATATTCCATAACAGCTGCTATTTCTGTTTCATCATATACAATTTTATATTCCCCATCTTCTTGTTTCTCATACTCTCCTAAATATCCTTGATTGGTCTGTTTTGTTTTATATAGTCTACTTCTACTTAAAAATTCATTTGCCACTTTGTTTCTTAATGGCTCTACTCCATCAATTAATGGTAAATTTAGTCTTGTATAAACTGTATAATTTTCTTTTACATTTCTTAAAAGTGTTTGAATTTTGTACTGTGGAAGACTGTCTTCTACTCCATTATCTCTTCGATAAGAAATTTCTCCTGTATAATAAATTGCAATTTGTAGCCCCTCTTCATTTCTTAAAATTAGATTTGGTTCAATTTCCTTTTTTCCGTCTTCTATCATTTTTAAAAGTGATAACGATGTTGTAAATCTTACATCGTAAACTTGATTTCTTTTTTCTTGTTGCATTTTGTTATAGATATAATTAATATCTTCTACGGTTCTTGCTTTATTTTTATTTCTTCTTAATTCTTCTGTTTTAATTTCTTCATAAGCTGTTTGGTATCTTTCTTTTAATTCCTGAATTAGTTTTTCTGGTCCAACTTTATTTTCTAATTCTTTCATCCTTTGGTTATAAGCTTCTTCTACTTGTTCGTCTGTTACACTTGATCGATTTGTAATTTTTAATAAGGTATATGCATCCATTTTTTCTCCTCTTTTGCAAATTTTGTTTTTTGTTTTATTTTACCATAAACAATCAAAAAAGAAACTATAAATTAAAATATAAAACTGGCGACAACCTATTTTCTCAGCAGGGTAACCCGCAAATATCGTCGGCACTTAAAAGCTTGACTTCTGTGTTCGGTATGGGAACAGGTATTTCCTTTTAAGTCATCATCACCAGAAATTCTTCGTATGCTTCTTTTTCTTTTAGCACACTCAAAAATACATAGATTTAAGCTTCGATATTCTTTCCTTCCTAGAACCTCTTCCCTTAACCTTTTGTGGTTAAGCCCTCGATTTATTAGTATTGGTCAGCTTAATACATTACTGTACTTACACCTCCAACCTATCTACCATGTCGTCTTCATGGAATCTTACTACCTTATGGTATGAGATATCTTATCTTAGGGTGGGCTTCACACTTAGATGCTTTCAGCGTTTATCCCTTCCATACTTAGCTACTCAGCCGTGCCACTGGTGTGACAACTGATTCACCATCGGTATGTCCATCCTGGTCCTCTCGTACTAAGGACAGCTCCCTTCAAATATCTTTCGCCTGCGACAGATAAGGACCGAACTGTCTCACGACGTTCTGAACCCAGCTCGCGTACCGCTTTAATGGGCGAACAGCCCAACCCTTGGAACGTACTTCCGCTCCAGGATGCGATGAGCCGACATCGAGGTGCCAAACCTCCCCGTCGATGTGAACTCTTGGGGGAGATAAGCCTGTTATCCCCAGGGTAACTTTTGTCCGTTGAGCGACGGCATTTCCACTCACTAC
>JAETTH010000161.1 GCA_021769225.1 Erysipelotrichaceae bacterium | reverse complement strand
GCATCATACACCACTTTAGAAGATGTCTTAAGTTGGATTTCATGAAAAACTCTGATATAATATATGTACATTTTTAAGAATAGAGGGAAAAAAGAATATTGTTTCCATTTACGATGAAGATACACAGATAGCACAGATTACGAAACCTCTTACTGTAATTGAAAATCTTGATATCTATTTTCTGCATATAAAAGAGGATTTTGCCTCATTGATTCCTGTCCTTTCATTTTTTACTGTCTACTACGATTATAGAAAATATAATAATGCTGGAGAATTCACAAAAAATTCTGTTGAGATTTCTGTAAACTATTACTACGACAAAAACAACAGCAAATACAATCCCAACTGGATTGCAGAGGAATTTGGACAGCAGACACTTGATGAGCTAAATGCGTTTCTGGATAACTTAGAGGCAGAAGGGCGTGCCCAGGCAAAAAGAATCGGGAAATTAGTAGCTCTTTCTTTTTTGATTATAATTTTAATAGCATTGATTATTCTATTTATTGTTTTTATATTATTATGATGATTAACAGCCGTAACATGATGTCACGGCTGTTTTCTTATAAACTCGTATGCGAAAGATACTGCTTCACAAGTTAGTTTTTCACACATATGCGGTGGGTCATTTTCAGAAAATCCATCAGGACGTAAATGGTAACAGCTTAATGAACCAAAGCGCTGCTTAAATTCTTGCTTGCTCAAAGTTCGCAAATTCTAATCATTGTGTCAGATAAACTGGGATTTATCAAATTATAAAATTGACTACTCCATATATCAAATGGCAAATCGTAAAAACCGAAATAGGAATAATTGCTATTCCATTCTTCCTATCAACGGCAAAAAACAAAAAAGCTAAACATGGTGAAACAGTCAATCCTAAAATAACAATTGCATTTACTATACCAATATAATAAACTATCCAACTTGTAAAATACAGTAAGCAGCAACCTACTACAATGATAATAAAAGGTGTTCCGCACATTTTTTTACTTTCTCTGTTTCTAAAAATACATAAGGCGGAAATCATCAATACTTGACACACAGAAGCTACTGTATCAAACGTTTCTGTAATTGAATTTACCCTTAATATATCGTTTGGCGCAGGTATAGCAAACCAAATAAAATTAGGTATCATAACAATTAGGAATAACAGTAATCCCTCAATATTAAAGCTTAACTTATATTTTTTTAACATCTGCATCATCTCACAAATTCAAATTTTCCAGTTTGACAACTGGAATTTATTTCTTTACCAGTTCATCTAGCATTTTGCGATTCTCACTTCCAGTTGGCACATAACTGTTTATGTACTGGCATGGGTACTCATTACATTCTGCACAATGAGAAATGCTTTTGTGCATACCACACTTTCTCATAAGACATTCTTTACACATTTTCTCATTTACTCC
>JAETTH010000160.1 GCA_021769225.1 Erysipelotrichaceae bacterium | reverse complement strand
ATCTTTCTTTTTACTAGAAGCTCTATTATCTGAAAAGGATAAGAAACTTATCATGACCCAAATAAGGGTTGGGTATAACACAAGTCCAAGCATTGCAAACCATATCGGTGCAGTGTCTTTAATTCCAAATAGCCAAGTACCAATATTTCCACCAATTAAAGTAGTTAAATTCAAAACGATTACTTGCATCCCCATTAGTTTGCTACTAGGAGCAATTTCATTTTGTTCCTGTAAATCAGTTATGTAAGCAAGCAAAGTACCTGAATTAAGTGCCAAGCCAATACCATATAAAAGCTCTGCCATTGAAAAGAAAAAGAAGTTTCTAAATAGAATTAGAATGAAAAAACTCGTGGCAATAACTAAAGATGATAAAGCTAGAACTTTCAATCTTCCAACTTTATCCGCCAAATATCCGGCTGGAAGAAGCCCAAACATAATACCGATGTTTTGAAAAGATTTTATTGAACTAATATTTGCATTTGGGATTCCATTTTTAGCATAAAATAATGAAAAAATTCCTGACATTGATGATCGGAAAAGTGTAAAAACTGCTGTAAAAACTAAAAATAAAACTACAATTTTAAAGCTTACACTCTTTAACCTCATAATCATCAACTCCTATTATTTTTTCTTAAAAATCTATAACCTCTTCAACTATTTCTGCAATTTTCTTTGGATATTCAAAATGAATATAATGCGAATTACCCAATGTTATGACTTTAGATTTCGAATTATTTGAAGCATACTCTGACCGCTTATATTCATTTTCACGGTACTTCTCTGTAATAACAATAGCTGGTGTTTTATCGCTTATCCTAGTATCAGCTTTCCAAAATGAATCATTTTCGTAAGCTGCTTGTGCATTCAAATTATCTTTTTCATCAAATTTTTTTGCATTTTGTTCTGTAATTGCCCAAAACTTTTTATTTTCTTCTGGAGTGAAAAGTTCTCTAAGATCAGCTTCAATTTTTTCTTGAAGTTTTGCCATGTTTTTATTTTTCTCAATATAAGCCGGTTCCTTTGGAGGATTTAACATAATTTCTCTAGTAGTTGGTTCAATTCCTACAAAAGCCTTTAAATTATTGATCTTATCTTTCATTTGCATAGCATATACACCACCAATGCTATGAGCCAAAATAATAACTTTTTCTGCTTTAAAATCATTAATAATTCTTGCTAATTCAGTAGCTTCATCTGCCACCGTATAGTCCTTTAAGGACTTACCACTGAAGCCACTATTCAAATAATCTGGTGCAAAATAACCATACTCATTTGGCAAAGATTCAATTACTTTAAAAAAAGATTGACCTGTATCAAAGCTACCAAAGCCATTCAAGAAAACAACTAATGGGTCTCCTTTTCGATATGCAAAATTAATTTTACCTAATTCAGTTCCAATCTCTCTTCTCTGCA
>JAETTH010000159.1 GCA_021769225.1 Erysipelotrichaceae bacterium | reverse complement strand
ATGAATATGATGTAACTTTTTTAACTTGTGGGAAGTCAACTTATGACATGTTCAAAGAAGATATAATTGAAAAAGGTGGTCATGTAGAAGAAATACCAATTTATGCGAGTTCGGTAAAGAAACAATTTCAACTTTATTATCAATTACGTAAGTATTGCAAACAGAAAAAGCCAGATATTATTCATATTAATAGTGGTGGGCTTTCATTTCACTATCTCGCTTCATGTGCTGCAAAAAAAGAAAATGTCAAATCTATTATACTTCATTCTCATAATTATATTCCGCAGGAATTTAAATATCGGGAAAAAATGAAAAGCATAATTAAATCTAAATTAGTGTGTAATGGAACTAGATTTTTAGCATGTTCAAAAGGTGCTGCAAAGTGGATTTTTCCTCTTTCAGCAATTAAGAAAAACGATGTTGAAATTATCCCTAATGGGATTGATACTCGAAAATTTTCATATGATTTCGAGAAAAGAAGAAAATTCAGATCTGAGCTTGGACTTACAGATGAATTTGTTATTGGTAATATTGGTAGATTTCAACCACAGAAAAATCATTCATTTATTATTAGAATAATGAAAGAAATTGTTAAAAAAAAACCTGACACAAAACTTTTATTAGCAGGAGATGGAGAGTTAATAAATGAAGTGAAAAAAAGTGTTCTTATTGCTAATTTAGAAAAAAATATAATATTTTTAGGTGAAAGAAAAGATATGGATTCATTTTTGTCAGCAATTGATGTTTTTATTCTACCGTCACTTCATGAAGGATTCCCGATATCTGCAATAGAAGCTCAAGCATCTGGTGTTAGAGTAGTTCTGTCTGATACAATAACTACAGAAATTAATATTACAGGAGAAGTTATTTTTCTACCAATATCAGACTACGAAGCGGAGAAAAAATGGGCTAACACTATATGTAGTGAAACAATACAAATTGACCGAAAAAATCATAGTAATATTGTTAAAAAAGCAGGTTATGATGTCACATCTTACTGTAATAGGATGAAGCAAATTTATAGTGGTGAATAAGAATGATAAACAATCGATTTGTACATATGTTTTCTTGGGGATTACTTTATTCTCTTTTTAGTTTGGGAATTATAGGTTTGTATAAGATTCTTTTAAAATCGGATAGAATAATCTGTATCAAATTTCTAGGAAGGAAAAGAAGTCGAATTCATGTTTCTGATTGCATTATTTATCTAATTATTACCATTGTTTCTGCAATAAGACTTAACACAGGTTCTGATTTTTATAATTACTATTTATACTTTAATAATATAAACGATAATTTCCTTTCCGTTAAAGAAATTCTTTTTAAACCACAAAATGGGTACTTGGTACTATCTTATATTATAAAGTTAATCACAGATTATCAATATGCTATTTTTATTGTTATTGCTATTTTTTCATATG
>JAETTH010000158.1 GCA_021769225.1 Erysipelotrichaceae bacterium | reverse complement strand
CAAGTTGTGTTAGAAGCAGTAAAAATAGATGGAGGAGCTTTAGAATTTGCAAGTCAAGACTTAAAGGCAAATAGAGAGGTGGTTTTAGAAGCTTCAAAACAAGCAGGATGGGTACTTTGTTACGCAAGTGATGAATTAAAAGCAGATAAAGAAGTAGTTTTAGAAGCAGTAAAAATTTCAGGACAAGGATTGTATTATGCAAGTCAAAAATTAAGAGATGATAAAGAAGTTGTATTAGCTGCTGTTTCAAATAAAGGTATTATTATAAAATATGCAAGTAAAAGATTAAGAGAAGATCTAGAGGTTGCAATAGCAGCTGTTAACCAAAATAAAAAAGCAGTAGATTTTATACCTAAGAATATAAGAGATTCAGATGAAATAAAAGAAATATTAGAGTAATATTACACTAATATTTCTTTTTTTATTTAAAATTATTGTTGATAAGTTTCTATTTTATCAGTAATTCCGGATAAGTAATCAACAGAAGTATTAGGATAACAGCCCTAATACTTCTTTTGTTAGTATAGATAAAATCATATGTTTAACTTTAGGATATATAAATGGGAAATCTGAAATAGGAAGAGGATTTTCACCAAATCCAACTTCTATAGTGTATCCGGGTTTGTTGAATCTCGAGATAAACCAGTCTTTGTAACCAGCATATGCTGATTCAGAAGGTGTTAAATCAAGAGAGTATCCACTAGAGTTTGATAATATTGTTCCTATTTCATATGAATTTAAAGGATTAAAATCGCCATATTTCCAATAAATTACTTCTCCTTGAGAATGAAATGTGAGAATTAAGTCAAAATTCATTTGATTAGTAAATCTGTAAAGTGCTTCTGATTCTGGTTCTGATAGTGGAAATTTGCCTACAAAATCTCTAGGAGCTTGTTTTTGAAAGCCAAGAGAATATTTGTTTTTTTTGGCTAACTCCCAGCCGAGCAGGAAATTGTAAATTTAAATCCACACCTGTGGTATTAAAAATATACCAACCACAAAGAAAATTTAATAAAATGCAGTAATCATCTATATTACAGAGTGTTTCGAATTAGTTGAAATATTCTGTATTTTTTATTGGATTTTTACGGCTAGAATTGGAGTGGTATATGAAAGAAAAAGAAGAGAATATTGGGTATTATTCAATAATTCCAGCAACAATTTTATACAATAAAGAACTAAAAGCAAATGAAAAATTGCTATATGCAATCATAACATCGCTTGCTTGTAAAGAAGGATATTGTTTCGCAACCAATAAATATTTAGCTGAAAAATTAGGAGTAAATCCGAAAACAATTTCAAGTTGGATATCAGATTTAAAAGATAGAAATTTTATAGTTGTTGAATTAATTAGAAATGAAAATAAGCAAATAATTCAAAGAAAAATTTATATAAATGATGTACCCTATCCATTAAATAATG
>JAETTH010000157.1 GCA_021769225.1 Erysipelotrichaceae bacterium | reverse complement strand
AAGAAACCAACCAATTTTTCATGCGATGTTACTAATTCAAATTTTGGTTGTGGTATTTCTGTACATCCATATAGCACTGAACGCATATAATATTTATCTTTAAACAAAGTATTCACAACAAACGTCGATCGTTTCTTTAGAAAAAAATCTTCTAAGAATCCTACTAATTCCATATCTTCTTCACTCAATGATGTAATACTAGTAATTTCTACACTCTTATTTAGTTCATTGATGCACTTAATTATCTCTGGTAATGTATACATCGTTAAAAAAATAACTTTAGCTTTCACACCTTGATATTCTGCATATTTTCTTCTTAAGGTTTCGGGCGCAATAATAATAGATTTTGTCTCATCTACGTACTTTAATTCGACTACACGTGGAGAATAGCGAAATAAGATCAAATTCATTTTCAAACCCTCCTTAAATTTTACTAGAGTTAAATACCTCAATTATCAAATACTTAATATTGCGTTAAAGAATGTTGTTCCTGCAAACGATATAGTTTTAGAAAATATCGATCGATTTTTTCCAGCCATTCTATCCACACTCCTCAGGTAAGCTGATATTTACTTTTTGATAAAATTTTGGATACAAGTATATCACCGCTTGTCCTACATCTAATTTGTTCAATATTTCAAATGGAACTTCAAGGTTCAAATATTCTAACTCGTCCAAAGTACTTGTCCTGTGTATAATAAAATTTGAAATTTGCGATAATAATTTTGGTGAAATATCCAAAGGTGATTGAGTGGCCAAAACTAAGCTGATTCCATATTTTCTACCTTCACGCAATAGCTGAAAAAAGCCATTCTCTGACATATCAAATTCATTTTGAGGTAAATACCTATGTGCTTCATCAATAAATAAGCTAACTTTGAAATTGAATTCTGCAGCCATTCGCTTAGCCAAGATCTTTTTTAGGATCAACGACATTAAATATTTTTGTGAGTTCCCATATTTTTTAAGTCTTGATAAATCTAATACCAACGAACGTTTCATGCTCCTTTTTTCTAAAAATAAAGACAGGATATAATCTATATCATATTTAGATCTTCCTGTCTGATTTTTGGCACCAAACATTTCTAGAAAGCACTGTCCCCGAATTCGGCGATCTAATACCATGAAGTCATCCCAACACTGATTGATCTTTTCACGATCATATACCTGTCCTACTAATGTATAGTCAGCTGTATCATCTTTTTTAGGAACTACAAACTCTTCGAGCGACTGTTTCGTTAATAAAGCAAACGGATAGCGATTCATCCATGGTTTTAGTTTCTCCACTTTATCCTGATAATCAGCGATTGGTAAACCAAGCTTTAAATAGACTTCTTTTCTCCCCGCAATATTTTCTTGGATTTTCAATGATTCTATCGCTTGTTCTACTTTACTAGTTAATAAGGTAGAGGTCTCAATATCT
>JAETTH010000156.1 GCA_021769225.1 Erysipelotrichaceae bacterium | reverse complement strand
AAGAAGTTTATATTAGATTACATAGATTTCGGAGTTGGTATGTTATAAGAATTAGCGGTCATGGAAATATTACATTAAGTATGGAACAAGCTTTATATCAGATTTCAGGAGAAAATATGATATTTATTTCTGCTAATAAAGAGAGGTTTCTAATTACCGCAGCTTATTAAAGTGGTAGAGGATTAGTAAGTTATACATAAAATTCGTAGTTCAGCAAAACTTGTTGAAATTTCTTGATTTTAGAATTATAATTTGAAAAAATTTGGAGGTGCTAAAAATGAAAAAAAGTGTTAAAAATTTTGCCAAAAAACTTGTTGTTTCTGCAGCATATAAAGCAGCCGAGAAAAATGCCAATTCAACATGTGCATTTTTGCATGGTCAACCAAAGGTTCCAGAAAGTGTTAAGAAACTGACCAAATATAATGAGTAAAAAAATAAAAGATAAAATGGCAAGCTATTTGATGACAGAAGGAGCAATTAGAGCAGAGAATGTAGAGATATATCTGTATGGAATAGACTTATTGGTCAGGAAAGTATGCCATATCATGTTTATTTTGTTATTAGGATTGGTTTTGGATCAACTTTGCGGCACCGTACTTTTTCTCATAATCTATGCACAGATCAGAGAATATTCTGGTGGCTATCATGCAAATTCATCGATAGGGTGTTTTTGGTGTACCATTGTTGTTACAATATGTGCGATAGCATTATTGAAGGTGTTGCCCCAAATAGCATCTTTTTGGAATTGCGGAAGTTTACTATTCTGTGGTGGGATAATATGGATGTTATCACCTCAAGAAGCGGAAAATAAACCACTCTTGGAAACGGAAAAAGTGAAATATCGACAAGTAACTCATAAATATTTACTGATTTCGAGTGGGCTGTGTGTTTTGGGATTGATTAATCCGTTGTTTATATATAGTGTCATCACAGCATGGATAATTCAAGCAACTATGCTCGTACTAGGGATTTTAAAAAGCACATGTGCATGTGGAAAAAGAATCTGATTACTGAGGATTCTTTTTCTATTTGTCAGTAAAATTTGCTGGATAATACGGAGGAAAAGAACTTGATTAAAGTGGCTATATGTGATGATGATAATGAGGATCGAAAGAAAGTTCGAACTATTATCGAAAAATATTTCTCAAAAATCGGACGCTCGGTACTACTTATCGAGTTTAAAAACGGAATACGACTCTTAGAATCACATATGCGATTTGATATTATTTTTCTTGATATTGAAATGCCTGGATTAAATGGAATAGAAACTGCAGTAAAATTGCGAAAATGGGATGTAAATAGCAAAATTGTATACGTGACAAACTATGAAACTTATAAAACTTCTGCTTATAAAGTTCATGCTTTTGATTATATTGATAAACCAATAAATATAAATAAAGTAGTATCTGTATTAGACGATGTAATTTATTATTTGG
>JAETTH010000155.1 GCA_021769225.1 Erysipelotrichaceae bacterium | reverse complement strand
GTTGTCCATCATCATCCATACATACAGCCACATCACCTTTTATATAAGAAACAGCCGCCATTCGTGCAATATTTTGACCATAATTTCTTGCCAGATCAACGCCAATAATATTTTTATCAGCCTGAGCTAATTTTGTAATAACACCAAAGGTATTATCGGGTGAACAATCATTAATCAATATAATTTGATATTCATTACCACTCCTTTTTAAAATCTCATCTTTTATTTCATTTACCACAAACTCCAACGTATTCTCTGAACGATAACACGGAATTATAATTGTAATAACCATCACACACCTCATATTACTCTTTTGATATTTTATAAATTATAGCAGCATCCCCAATAGCTCCTACCTCTCTAAACTCTACATGATCATATTCTTTATTTAGCATATTTGATAGCAAATCCTTATAGTTTGAATCATATGACGTTACATAATAAACATCTTCGTCAAAAAGATTTTCTGTCAAAAGTTTATCCTTGCCTAAATATTCAAGCTGTTTATAATAAGTTGGGGTAAACACATAACTTGAACCCCATGGTACTAAATTTACAGGCCTTTTTTTAGGGTCAGGATAATTGGTAAAGACGCCATAATTCTGTGCACCAAATTGATCAAATACATAAACATGATCTGAATGTTCGAGTGCATAATTTTCTATTTGACCAACAATATTGATAGAACTCTGCCGATATTGCCAGTCAACAGTGTAAATCTTCGTATATGCGTTTGCTAATATTCCCGCCCAAGGAAATAATAATAATAATGCTGTGCATAATTTTTGAATTTTCTTTTCTGAAAGCTTTGCTTTATCATAAGTCATTAAAAAAAGAACAAATACAATAGTACCACATGGTATTAAACTTGCCAGCCATGCCCGCAGAGGTAGGCGTCCACGCGCTGCAAGATATGAAATAACTAACATAGTGCCTAGAATACAACATAAAGCAGCAATTATTTGGGGATAATATAACTTTCTATATGTTCTCATTATACCCATTTTTATAAAGACAATAAAAAGAAGCACTACAATATATATGTGTAATAGTGTTAACTTTTCTCCAGTTAGTAGTTCTTTAAGAGTTGTTTTCCAAGTTTGTAATAATTTATCCCACTCGTCTAGTTCGAACCAGGAAAATTTTTCAACTATTTCACCCAAATTTTCCTTATTAAACCGCTTGTCCATAAAATACATGTTTTCTGATAACTGGTAAAATTCTTCACTCCAACCTATTTTATCAAATAATTCCGGATTATCTTCATATGTTTCATGCTCATAATCCCAAAAACTCACTCTATACTTATTATATTTATAGTATTCTTGCCATTCAACAGAACTTTTCGATTTATCCTCAATTCCTTTTACAAATAATAATATCAGGCTTAAAAAAAAGAGATACACAATACTATATTTTAAAACTCTAGATAAGTTCTT
>JAETTH010000154.1 GCA_021769225.1 Erysipelotrichaceae bacterium | reverse complement strand
CAATTATCCCAGATAAATAATAAGAAAAAATGTAAATTTGGAGCACTTGACTTATCTTCGGTTTCTTTGGAGGGATTTAAAATAAATTGTGGAGAAAAATGTGATAGTGCAAGATGTAATTTTTTGTGCAAGTGGTTTGTTAAGAAAAATGAGTATTTGTTGACTGAGTTTGCTGCATTAAAAGCATATTTAAATAGAGCAAGCAATAATTTTTATAAAACAGATTTAGTAATACAATTACATGTTACTGAAAAAACAAAACTTGATGCACAACAGTTTGAAATATTAAAAGGAAATTTGATATCATCTTAGAGGAAATATTTAATAAGTATCTTCAGCGCAGGGAAGTATTAAAAGTGGGAAGGGATAGCATATGTCGGATGTAAAAATAGTATATGATCAAATAATAAAATTTTTAAGAAGCGAAACGGAGAAAAGTTTGCTGCTTTGTGGTATTGCAGACGAAGAAAAACATCTGTCACTTCTTAAAGCATTGAATTCACAAGGAGCTTTAAAGGGTCTGGTATATTTAATTCATACAACAAAGGATGGTATGGAAAATTTCTTTCGTTGGGCAGGGATTTATGACGTTAAAGTTCCAAAAAAATATGGGCAGGGTATGTCATTGTCAAATCTAACTATTTACTTTGATAATTTAACCACTAAGAATAGCGTGGACAAATATAATAATTATATTTTTGATTTTATGATTGTATGGCCAATACAAAGCGTGACTAAGAGTGAAAAAGAGATTCAAATGTTAAAAAAAATGACTGAACAGCAGAAAACAAAAAAGATTATTTATCTTACCATTAAGGAACCTTGGTACAACCCAGAACCATTAAAATCTATTGTTGATCGAGTTATCAAATTAGATTGTGAGAATGATGATCCACAGGAGTATCATCGTATTTTGTCTGCTTATGAAGAGGATTTAAGAATCGAAGAACAAAGAAATAATTTAAAGTAATTTAAATTTATCCTATTCTTTAACTTATAGTAGAATATAGATGAGAAAAGAGGAGTAGAATGTTATAGTAGTTAGTAAGACTTTTGTAATACAAAGTTATGAGAATTTATATAATGTATATAAAACCGTTCAATATTGAAATGGAATCACATGAAAAATCAATGAAAATACTAAACATCAACTTGAAATTTAGGAGTTTGAATAATTTGAAAAAGCCTTGGAGCCCAGTGTTTACGCGGGTTTCCGGGCTTTTTTTAAGCCCCGTGACATTATTATGACATTATTTTTTGAAGACAGGGGAAAATTATAGTGGGATTGATTATTTCTAGATCTTATGATAAGATTCCATCATGAGCACCGTGTACAGGGTGGAACCCTCCCATACTTCACAGAAGAGGGGAGGTGGTGCAGATGGATACATACGAGGTTTTAAGCCTTCTGTTTTTAGGCGGCTCGTTCCTGATAGCAT
>JAETTH010000027.1 GCA_021769225.1 Erysipelotrichaceae bacterium | reverse complement strand
TAAAATCTGACATATCTCATCACCAATTAAAATATATCAAAAATTCGTAGAAATTAAAATATAAGAGCCTAAATTTAATCAGGCTCTTAAGGGGCGGAATTTATTCCGCTTTTTTACCTAAAATGAAAAGAAAAGTGAACAATAATTTATGGAGAAATAATGGATTTCTGCCATTTTTTTCTTGACAAATAAGGACTAATCATAGATAATATATATGTTAAAATTTGCACATGAGAAAGAAAAGACAAATTTACTAAGGAGGAAATAAAGAATATGTACGTTTTTAATCGAATCACTGTTAATCCACAATTACCAAAAAGAATTGAGAAACTTTCTGAAATTGCCAATAACTTATGGTGGTCTTGGAATACAGAATTTCTAAGATTATTTAAAGAAATTGATATTGATTTATGGGAGCATGTTGATAAAAATCCAGTAAAATTTTTAAAATTAGTTTCACAAGAGAAACTAGAAGATGCAGCTAAAAATGAAGCTCTACTTCGTGACTATGACAAAATTGTAGAAAATTTTGAAGATTACATGAAAAGTAAAAATACATGGTTTGCTAAAAAATATCCTGACAACAAAGAGGACTTGATTGCATACTTCTCAGCAGAATATGGATTAGATCAGATTCTTCCAATCTATTCAGGAGGACTTGGGATTTTATCTGGTGACCATTTAAAATCAGCAAGTGACTTAGGAGTTCCTTTAGTAGCTGTTGGGCTATTATATAAAAATGGATATTTTCATCAAAAAATTAATGGATATGGAGAACAACAAACAGAATATAAGAATATAGATGTATCAATGCTTCCTATTAATCCAGTGAAAGATAAAGACGGAAAAGACTTAATTATTTATGTGAAATTTCCCAAAAGAAGATTATTTTTAAAGGTTTGGGAGATTAGAGTTGGTAGAGTAAAACTATACCTAATGGATTCTGACATCCAAGAAAACGAAGAAGAAGATAGAAATGTCACTATGAACCTTTATGGTGGTGACCGTGAGATGAGAATTAGGCAAGAAGTAGTTCTTGGTATGGCAGGAGTTAATCTATTAAAAACATTAGGGCTAAGACCAACTGTATACCATATGAACGAAGGACATTCTTCTTTCCTAATCTTAGAATTAATCAAAGATATTATGGAAGAGAAACAAGTTTCTTTTGAAATTGCAAGAGATATAGTATCTTCTAAAACAGTATTTACAACACATACACCAGTACCTGCTGGAAATGATATATTTGACCTAGGTCTAGTTGAAAAATATTTCAAAGACTTCTGGCCAAAATTAGGACTTACAAGAGAAGAGTTCCTAAAACTAGGAATGAAACCATGTAAAGAACTAGACGGTGGATTTAATATGGGAATTTTGGCACTAAAAATAGCAGGAAAGAAAAATGGTGTTAGTAAACTACATGGAGCAGTATCAAGAGAACTATTTGGTGAAGTTTGGCCTAATATTGCAGCAAATGAATCACCAATTACCTATATCACAAACGGAATACATACCTGTTCATGGCTTGCACCAACTCTAAAAGAGTTGTATAATAAATACTTGATCCCATACTGGCAAGATAACATTTCACAAGATTTTGTATGGGAAAAAATCAATAATATTCCAGATGAAAAACTTTGGAACGAACATAACTCAAGAAAACAGAAACTACTTAGCTTAGTAAAAGAAAATATTACAACAAGACTAAGAAATAGTGGTGTCAGATTCGAAGAAATTAATGAAATTGTATCTGGACTAAATCCAAATGCATTAACCATTGGTTTTGCTAGAAGATTTGCAACATACAAAAGAGCAACCCTAATATTTAAAGATTTAGAAAGAATTACTCAAATCTTTAATGATAAAGACAGACCAATTCAAATTATTATTGCAGGAAAAGCACATCCAGCAGATAAAGAAGGCCAAGATCTAATTAAATTTATCCATGAAATATCAATGAAACCACAGTTTAAAGGAAAAGTTTTCTTGTTAGAAAACTACAATATAGCGATGTCGCGTTACCTAATTAGTGGTGTTGATGTATGGCTAAATACTCCAAGACGTCCAATGGAAGCATCTGGTACAAGTGGACAAAAAGCATCTGTTAATGGTGTTATTAACTTCAGTGTATTAGATGGATGGTGGGCAGAAGGATATAACCAAAAAAATGGATGGGTAATAGGAACCAATGAAGAATATGCAAACTATGAACTTCAAGATATTGCAGACAGTGAAAGCATATATAACACATTAGAAAATAAAATTATTCCAATTTATTATGATAAAGATGAAAATGGAGTTTCAAAGAAATGGGTAGAAATTATGAAAAACTCTATTATCTCAACAGGAGGAAGATTCAGTACTTCTCGTATGGTAATAGACTATGTAGAAAAGCTTTATCTACCACTTTGTAACTTAACCAACCAATATTATACAGATTTAGAACAAGTTATGAAATATAATGAGTGGAAAAAATCTCTATATAATTCTTGGGATAAAATTAAAATTACACAAGAAAACAATCTAGATAACATTACTATTGATGCAGGAAATAATATTGATGTAGCCTGTACTGTAGAGTTACCAAATATCTTACCAGAAAACATAGAAGTACAGGTATATGCAGGAAGAATTCAAGACACTGGAGTGGTAGAAGATATTAATATCTTACCAATGAAATTAGTTAACTCAGATATAGAAAACAAAAAATATACCTATCATACTAAGCTAAAACTGACAACTGGTGGAGACTATGGTTATACATTTCGAGTTATGCCAAAACATGAAATGCTATTAGATAGTGAAAATTTAGATTTAGTAAAATGGATTACCAAATAAAGAAATTAGAAACAGAATTAAGGAAGGGAAATAAAATGAGAAAGACAAAAATTGTATGTACAATAGGACCAGCTTCAGAGAGTGAAGAAACATTAAGAAAAATGATGAAAGCAGGAATGAACGTAACAAGAATCAACTTTTCACATGGATCTATGGTAGATCAAATTGAGAAAGTAAATACTATCAAAAGAGTAAGAGAAGAACTAAATTTACCAGTAGCATTACTTTTAGATACCCAAGGTCCTGAAATTAGAACAGGAAAATTAGAAGGAATTGAACAACCAGTATATCTAGAAGCAGGAAATAAATTTGTTCTAGTAAATGAAGATATTATTGGAAATGTAGAAAGAACATCTGTAAGTTATAAAAATTTATACAAAGATGTTAAAGTTGGAACTAGCATCTTAGTTGATGATGGAGCAATTGAATTAAAAGTAGAAGAAATTGTTGGAAAAGATATTCATTGTAAAGTAGTAAATGGAGGAAAACTAGGAAACAGAAAGAGTATTAACGTTCCAGGAACGCATGTTAGTATTCCCAATTTATCTGAAAAAGATTATCGTGATTTAGCAGATTGTGCAAAAGAAGGATTTGACTATGTAGCAGCATCTTTTATCCGTTCTGCAAAAGATGTATTAGATATTCGTAAAGTATTAGATGATAATGGTGGAAACAATATTAAAATCATTTCTAAAATCGAAAGTACAGAAGGTGTGGAAAACTTTGATGAAATTCTTGCAGCATCTGATGGAATCATGGTAGCACGTGGAGACTTAAGTGTTGAAATCCCAATGGAAGATGTTCCAATTCTTCAAAAACAAATGATCAAAAAATGTAACCGTGCAGGAAAACCAGTTATTACAGCAACGCAAATGCTAGAAAGTATGCAACATAACCCAAGACCAACAAGAGCAGAAGTAAGTGACGTTGCCAATGCCATTTTTGATATGACAGGAGCAATCATGTTATCTGGAGAATCTGCAATGGGAGAATATCCAGTAGAATGCGTAAAAACAATGGAGAGAATTGCTAATAAGATTGAAGACAATATTAAATATTGGAAAAGATTTAAGAAAAGAGACTATGACTATAAAAACTTAAATTATGAATTTAATCTAAATATTGCAAACTGCACAACAGCTATGGACATGGGAGCAGATGCTATTGTAGCATATACACAAGCAGGAGATACACCAAGAATTATCTCTGGACTTTGCCCAGCTTGCCCAATTTATGCAGTAACAACCAATAAACAAACCTTTAGACAATTAGGATTATCTTGGGGAGTTTATCCAATATTAGTAGAAGAAAAAGAAACTGCTGATGAAGTAATTGAAGAAGGAATTGAAATACTTCAAAAAGAAGGAAAACTAAAATCAGGTGATACTGTAGTTGTAGCAGGAGGTGCTCATATCTTAGACGGAGAAAGTACAAAAAAAGCTAAAATGAACAGAGTCATCGGTGGAGTATTAAAAATCTAAAAAAAGCGCAGGATTTTAGATCCTGTGCAATTTATCTATCATACCCAAAAGAGAGAAGGAGGAATTTAAATGGATAAGAAAACATTTTATATCACAACTCCCATTTATTATCCAAGTGGAAAATTTCATATAGGAACAGCATATTCAACTGTTGTTGCAGATACAATGGCAAGATATAAAAGACAAAGAGGATATGAGACGTATTTCTTAACTGGTCTTGATGAACATGGTCAAAAAGTACAAACAGTTGCAGAAGGAAGAGGATTAACACCTCAAGCACATGTAGATGAAATGGCAGATGAAGCAAAAAAATTATGGAAAAAGATGAAAATACAGAACAATGACTTTATTCGTACAACAGAAGAAAGACATACAAAAGTTGTACAAGACATCTTTGACAGATTCATGGAAAGTGGAGATATCTACAAAAGTGAATACGAAGGACTATATTGTGTACCTTGTGAAACTTATTTTACAGAAAGTCAACTTGTAGATGGTAAATGCCCGGATTGTGGAAGAGAAGTAAAACCAGCAAAAGAGGAAGCATATTTCTTCAATATGAAAAAATATGCACCCAAATTAATGGAATTCTATCAAAGTCATCCAGACTTTATTGCTCCAGAATCTCGTATGACAGAAATGATTAACAATTTTATCAAACCAGGGTTAGAAGACTTATGTGTTAGTCGAACTACATTTGATTGGGGAATTCCTGTTAAGAAAGATCCAAAACATGTTGTATATGTATGGTTAGATGCATTAACCAACTATATCACAGCACTTGGCTATGGATCCGATAATGATAGCCTATATCAAAAATTCTGGCCAGCAGATGTCCATGTAGTAGGAAAAGATATTGTTAGATTCCATACAATTTATTGGCCAATCTTTTTAATGGCATTAGGACTACCACTTCCTAAAAAAGTATTTGCACATGGATGGATTATGATGAAAGATGGAAAAATGTCAAAATCAAAAGGAAATGTCGTTTATCCAGAATTATTAATTGAACGCTATGGATTAGATGCAACAAAATACTTCTTACTTCGTGAAGTGCCATATGGACAAGATGGAGTATTTACACCAGAAAGCTTTGTAGAAAGATTTAATTATGATTTATGCAATGACTTAGGAAATCTATTAAATCGTTCTGTATCAATGGTAAATAAATACTTTGATGGAAAAATTCCTGCATATCAAGGATGCAAAAATGGAGCTGTCGATCAGGAATTAGAAAAAATAGCCAAACTTCAAGTAAGAAAAGTAGAAGAATACATGGAGAATATGCAATTTGCTAATAGTTTAGCTGAAATTTGGACATTAATTTCTGCAACAAATAAATATATTGATGACACAGCACCTTGGGCTTTAGCAAAAGAGGAAGATAAAAAAGAAGAGTTAGCTTCTGTTATGTATCATCTAGTAGAGAATTTAAGAAAAGTTGCTATTATGCTATACCCTGCTATTCCAGACACAGCAGAAAACATGCTTCGACAACTAGGAATTAAAAAAGAAGAATTAAAGACATGGGATAGTCTATTAGAATATTCACAAATTCCAGAAGGAACCAAAGTAATTGAAAAAGGTGAACCTTTATTTATGAGATTAAATGTAGAAGAGGAAGTAGAGTACATTAAACAAGGAATGCAAGGAAAATAGTAAATAAAATAGAAAAAGACTTAAGTTTAGTAAAACACTAAATTTAAGTCTTTTTTAATGTTTGGGATAATTTTAATTGTTATGCTATCTTAAAAAATGTCACAGATGCAAAAAAATGTCATATGATGTAGTATAAAACAAAAAAAGGAGGAGTTTTATCATGCACAATTGTAGACGTAGAAAATGTTGTTGTATGAACAATGATATGACAGCATATAGCCGAGACATATTAGAAACAAAATGTGACAATGTAGCAAACTATAATATAGCCAATGTAGATAGTTGCCAATGTGGATTTGATGAAGAAGAAGATGTTTTTCCAGCAAATCCAATGTTTGCGCAAAGCTATGTACCATGGCAGACAATGGATCAAACATTTAAACCATGTGTTGGTCTTAGAATGGGAACCATATTCCCAGAGCTTGTAAGCCCATATAGACCTTGTCAATCAATAGATGTTAATAACTTTATTGAAGCTACAAATGAAATAGGAGAGGGGTGTAACAGATGATAGGAAATAGTACAAATTATAATCAAGAAAATACTAGAAATTGTGGTTGCGGTTGTGGATTTGGAGGAAATACATTTCAAATGCCAGCAACAATCAGTAATTTTGTAAGTGGATTTGATGATGTTGAAAATTGTTGTTGTTGTGATTGTAAAAATCAAACAAGAGAAGAAATGATAGAAAAAATTAAATGCTATCAATTTGCCATTATTGAACTAGGTTTATATCTAGATACTCATCCAGATGATCAAAAAGCAATCTGTTTACACAGAGAATATAGTAAAGTTTATAAAGAATTAACAGATAGTTACCAAAAAGTGTATGGACCACTTACTATTTTTTATCCATGTAATAAATGGAGATGGCTTGAAGAGCCTTGGCCATGGGAAAGGGGGAATTTTTAATGTGGACCTATAACAAAGTATTAGAATATCCAGTTAATATAAAATGTCCAAATCCTCGTCTGGCAAAATTTATCATTTCGCAATATGGAGGACCTGATGGAGAACTTGCAGCATCACTTCGATATCTAAGTCAAAGATTTGGTATGCCAGATCAAAAAGCAAAAGCAATTTTAAATGATATTGGAACAGAAGAATTAGCACACTTAGAAATGGTTGGAACTATTGTACACCAATTAACAAAAGGAGTCTGTCCAGAAGAGCTTGAAAAAGCGGGATTGGGAGCATATTATACAGATCACGGAGTAGATGTATATCCTCAATCAGCAGCAGGAACCCCATTTACAGCAGCATATATTGCAGCAAAAGGAGATGCAATTGCAAACTTACAAGAAGATTTAGCAGCAGAGCAAAAAGCACGTGCAACTTATGAAAAGTTAATTGATCTATGTAAAGATGATCCAGATGTTCTTGATCCACTTAAGTTCTTACGTCAAAGAGAAATTGTTCACTTCCAAAGATTTGGCGAAGCACTTCGTGGAGTACAAGATAAACTAGCAGAAAAGAAGTTCTATATGAATGATTGTGATTTTAATTTTGAAAATTTGGGTAATTCCAATAACTGCTGTAGATAATTGTAAAAAAGCTAAAAGTAAAAAGCAAAGAGAGTACAGTTTAAGTAAACTCTTTGCTTTTTCTTTTATAGATTGTTTAATTTTTTAGATGTGATATGCCATAACTTTGTGTAATCGGATCATAGAAGTAATTTATTTTAGGCGGATAGTAAGTAAATAGAATAAAACAAAGAAGTAAAATTAGTAATATAGTAATAGCTAATTTATTTGAATAAAAAGAATTAGAGAGCATTTTTTTAAAAGACAAATATTCACCTAAAAAGATTGCAACAAAAAAACTCATAATATCTAAAAACAAAAAGTTTTTTCCAATAATGCCAGAATAAGTATAAAAAAAGATCGTAATAAAGCTAATTGCAAATAAAATTCCACAAGTTTTAGCATAAAGAAAAGATGGATATTGTTTAGAAAAAATAAAATATCCTAAAATTGTTGATAATAACATAGGAAAGAAAACAAGTTTTAGATGTTCCCATACACTTTCATTTGTAGCACTAAAGGCAGCAATAACTGGATTATAAGAAGACCATTGAAAGACAAAATGTAAAAAAGTGCCTAGAATAACACTTAGGATAACAGAAAAAATTTGAAATTTTGAGATAGATTTTAATGAACTCATGTAAAACCTCCTTTGCTTTTAAAGTATGGAAAAAAAGAAGAAATATGCTTGCACATTAATAATTTTTATTATAAAAATGAAAAAAATTATAAAAAAATTCCAAATTTGCTAAAATCTTTTTTTATATAATAACAAAATTAGCAAATAATAATAAAAATGGTTTCAAAAAACCATCAAATATAAAAGAAAGAAGGGAAAGTTTATGAAAAAAATCATAAAAATTTTAACTGTTTTAACATTAGTTCTAACCTCTATATTAATATCAAGTTCTTATGCTGCTGCATTAGATACAATTGATGTTACTGTGACTAAAACAAAAGTTGAACCGGGAAGCCAAGTGACTGTCAATATACAATTTGGAAAACAATTAGGAGCCTATACTTTTGATGTAGCTTATGATAGCAATCTTTTTGAATATGTTAGTTCAGAAGGAGGAACACATAGTGATAATCAAACAAGAATAAGACTTACCTATTATGATTCAACAGGAGGAAGTAATCCAAGAGAAAATGCTTCTGTCACATTTAAAGCAAAAGAAGGTATTGTAACATCAAATCCAACTGATTTTGCAATCATAGCAGAAGGATTAGCAAATCCAGATGCATCAGAACAATATGATGATATTACAACTCCAATTAAGAAAGATGTTTTAGTAGAACCTAACTATGTAGATTATACATTAAAACTAGAATATACTGGAGCAATTGAAGAAAATGTTAATAAAGAAATGGAATTGATTACAGAATCTAGTATGGGAAAAAATTATGACCACGTTAGATTAACAGCAGAAGTAACAGCAAAACCAACTCAAACAGCAGTAGTAAAATTATTAACTACTGATTCAGCAAGTGTAGAACATGACCTAATTCAAAATGGATGGGGAGATGCAGCAGGTTATGAGATTGGTGGAAAAGATGTAAGGCAAAATTTAAAACTAACAGGAAACTTTAGTGAAGCAGGAAATTATACTATTAAAATAACAATGATTGATCGTGATAATTCAGATGCTGTTATTGCATCAAAAGACTTTAACATTTCTGTACAATCTAAATCAGAAAACCAAGGACCAACAAATACAACAACACCTAATAATACTACTAACCAAGGACAAACAAATGTAAATCAAAATACAGAGCAATTGCCAACAGAATTGCCTAAAACAGGTATGACAAAATATGGATTTGTAATTAGTACAACTCTATTATTAATAGCAGGATATATCTATATTAGTAAAAAGAAAACAGAAAAAGTAAAATAAAAAGAAGCTTCTACTTGATTGTAGAAGCTTACATAAAAAGACAAAGGAGAAAAGAGATGAAAAAAATAATTCAAATTCTACTAATAATTGGTATTCTATTTTTTATCAGTCAAACTATTTATGGAATTTATCAAGAAAGCAATATAAAAGAAGGAAAACAACAAAGTAGTGTAATTAAACAAAATCAAACAACAATGGTGAAACAACAAAACAATGCAGACTCCTATTTTAAAGAGAGTTTAGTCGATCTTCAAAAAGAAGAATATGAGGGATATGAAGTGGAGGCTAAAATGATGATTCCTAAAATCAATTTAGAAACCTATATACTCAAAGAAAAAAGTAAAGAAGCAATGGCGCTATGTCCTGTTAAATGGTATGGACCAGAAGCAAATGAAAATGGAAACTTTTGCATAGCAGGTCATAATTACAATAAGACATATAAATTTAACAAATTAAAGGAATTAGAGATAGGAGATAAGATTAGTCTAATTAATTATTTAGGAAATATAGAATACGAAATCTATGATATTTATAAAGTAATACCACAAGAAATTTATCCATTATCACAAGAAACCAATTATCAAAAAGAACTTACAATCATTACTTGCACAGATTATTCTAACAAAAGAATTATCATTAAGGCAAAAGCAGTATAATGAAATAAAAATTTAAGTAAAGGAAAAAATAAGATGAAACTGAAAAAAATAATAAGCTATATTTTATTTGTTTTTCTACTTCTTTTTGCAACTTACTTTCTGATAAATCATAGTTTAGCAAAAGAAGAGATGAAAATATCAGATCAATTTCCAAGTAGTTATGCACCATATATAGAAGAATTAAAAAGAAAATACCCAAACTGGACTTTTAAGGCGTTATATACAAATTTAGATTGGAAATATGTAATAGATAATGAAAATATATTCGGAAAAAATTTAGTACCAAAATCCTATTCTAACCAATGGAAAAACACAAAGCCAGGGGAATATAATATTGAGGTAGATGCTGGATGGGTAGATTGTTCTAGACAAGCAATTGAATATACGATGGATCCAAGAAATTTTTTAAACTATATTAGAGTATTTCAATTTGAAGAATTATCTTATGAACCTACTACGAATAGTATTTCAAGTATAGAAAAAATTCTGTATGGAACAGAGTTTTATGACAGAATTGTCGAATATAAAACAGCAGATGGAAATAATATTGTAACAGATCAAAAATACTCTCAACTCATTCTAGCTGGAGCTATCCGATCAGATGTAAGTGCTTTTCATTTAGCTTCTAGAATCAAACAAGAAGTAGGACCTTTTTTATCTCATAGCTCAATTAGTGGAACAGTAGAAGGATTTAAAGGGCTTTATAATTTCTATAACATAGGAGCAACAAGTTCAGCAGAGCCAATGGGAGCAATTAAAAATGGACTTCAATATGCAAAAGATGGAAAAGGGGCAAGTCAAAGTACAAAAGATAAGTACTTAATTCCATGGAATACAAAAGAAATTGCAATAAAAGGTGGAGCTATTTTTATTGGATCAAGTTATATTAATTTAGGACAAAATAGTATTTATCTTCAAAAGTTCCATGTGTATGATAATAAGAAACAAGAGCTATTTTGGCGCCAGTACATGACAAATGTATTGGCACCATATAGTGAATCAAAAGGAATCTATAATGGATATAACAGTAGTGGACTACTAGATTCACCGATTTCTTTTGTTATACCAGTTTATGAAAATATGCCAGAAATTCCAGTAAAAAGCCCTAGCATTTCAGAAAGTGATTTTATAGCAGATAATACAAGAGTTTATGCAAATGTAAGTAACACTCTAAATATGAGATCAGGGCCTGGGACAAGTTATGAAATTCTAGCAACTATTCCCGCAAAAACGACAATGACTAGAATTGAAAAAGGAAGACAAAGTGGAGAAGTGTGGGATAGAGTAAAATTAGACAATGGTATGGTAGGATATATATTTCAAAACTATCTAGCAGAACAGCCACCACAAATTTCAGTAACAGAAATTAAATTATCAATTGATAATCCGCTTTTAAATAAAGGAGAGAAAAAGCAGTTAAAAATAGAAATTTTACCAGAAGAAGCAAAAGAAAGTAAAATTAGTCTTTCTTCGAATAATCCTCAAGTAGTAACAGTAGATTCTGATGGAAAATTATTAGCAATTAGTTCTGGAAAAGCAACAATAACAGCTACTGCTGAAAACGGAGTATCAGCTAAGATTGGAATAGAGGTATATAGTAAAGTAACGGGCATTGAATTAAACACCCATTCTTTAATTTTACAAGAAGGGCAGGAGTATAAAATTAATCCTATTATTTTACCAGACGATGCAAATAATAAAAAGGTAAGTTACTCAACTACGAATGAAAATGTAGCAATAATTGACACAAATGGTACTCTACGAGCAATTAATAAAGGAGAGGCAGAAATTGTTGTACAATCACAAGAACAATCTAGTATTCAAACTTCTTTACAAGTAACAGTTATACCAGTCATTACAGAAGATGAAATTAAATTTGATACTAGTTTCAAAATACTAGGAAATGAAATTAGTGGACTTGATTATCAAAATAATACAGTAGAAAAAATACTACAAAAAATACAAACTAAATATAATATAGAAATATTAGATGTAAATCAGCAAAAATTAGAAAATCAAAACCTAGTAGGAACTGGAAGTAAGATAAGATTTTTACAAGATGATGAATTATTCATGGAATATCAGGTGATTTTATATGGAGATATTAATGGAGATGGAAAAATTAATAGTGTTGATTTGTTAGTGTTACAAAGACATATATTAGAAATACAAAAAGTATCAGGAGTTGCTCTAAAAGCAGGAAATATTAACAAAAATGGAAAAAATCCTTCATCTGTTGACTTATTACTAATTCAAAGGCATATATTACAATTAAAAATAATTGAACAATAAGTAAAAAAGAAAGAGTAAGAAAAAGAAAGTGAGAGGAAAATATGAGATTAAAAAAGAAAATAATAAAATTAATTATTTTTCTATTTATCATAATACTAAGCAATATATTAAATAGCAATAGCTATGGAGCAGAAGAAGTTAGTTTTTTAGGAACAGAACAAGAAATACAAAAAGATGAAACATTTGACATGAAACTTAAAATATCAGATACAACAATTGCATCATGCACGATATGGCTCTATTATGACCAAGATAAAATAGAGTATATTAAAGGACCAGAAAATTCTAATCAAGTAAACAATCAGATTATATACACATGGGTAGACAAAACAGGAGGAGAAAGTAGAAAAAAAGACGATGTAATAGAGAATTTTGAATTTCGAGCAAAACAAGAAGGTGCAGTATTATTTGGGATAACGGGAGAATTTTATAATAAAGAGGGAAAGCTAATTAACAAACAAATTCAAACACAGGAAATTTTAGTTAAAAACCCAATAGAAGAAATAAGTGCTCAAACAGAAGTACAGGATTCACAAAGTACAAAGCTAAAAATTCTAAGACTTAATCAAGAAGGAATCACTCCAGTTTTTGATCCAGATGTTAGACAATATGATTTAATCGTCAACGAATCAGTTAACCAAATACAAGTAACAGCTATACCTGAAAATAGTAAGGCAGTAGTTGAAATTTCAGGAAACACAAATTTAGTAAGCGGACTTAATCAAATAGATATAATGGTAGTTTCAGAGGATAAAAAGCAAACAGATCACTATCAAATTAATGTAACTAAAACAAGTAATAAACAAATAGCAAATGTGAATTTAGAAAATTTAGCAATTGAAAACGTAGAGCTGGTTCCAGCATTTGACCTATTGGTAACTAGTTATCAAATTGAAATATCAAATAAAATAGAAAAATTAAATATATTGGCAATACCAGAAGACCAAAAGGCAAGTGTAAAAATAATAGGAAATGATCAATTAAAACAAGGGAATAATCAAATTACAATTTTAGTAACAGCAGCAAATGGAATTACAACACGAAAATATATAGTAAATGTATACAAAAGAACGGAGCAAGAACAAATGCAAAAAGAAGCCCAGGAAGAGCAAGACTTATTAGAGTCAAAAGCAAAAATAGAACAAATGTCAGTACAATTAATTGATAATGCAAAAGATAATAAACAGCAAGAAACTGAAAAAAATATTAACAATCTATTTCCAATAATAGGATGGATAACATTATTCTTGGTTATCATTGGAATAGGAATAATTTATTTTATCATAAGAAAAAAGCAACATAAAAAATCATAAAGTTTTAAAATAAAACAAATAATTAAAAACTTTTAAATATAAAAGAAGCACTACTTGCTTTATAAGGAGTGTTTCTTTTATATTTTATTATAAAAATTTAATATAGTTTTAAGTTTATATCATTAAAATGCAAGTATAAAATTAGAAAAGGAGGAAAATATGAAAAGAACAATTAAAAATGTAGTAATGATTATACTCATCTTACTACTGGGAATTTCAATTTACTTTACTATGGATTATGCTAAAAATCATATTGGTTTATTAAATAAACCAGCAGAAAGTAACCCAGGAAATTTACCTCAAATGCCATCTGACAATTCTCAAAATACAAATAATATGGGAAGCAGTCAGCCACCAGAAAAACGTGATGGAGAAAATGAAAGTAATATGTCAGTTACAAATGGTAATATGCAACCACCAAATCAAAACATGCCTGATATGAATCAAAATAATATTAGTAGTAATTTACCAAATACTCAAATAACAGCAATCTATTATGTCATATTTAGTTTACAAAGTCTTATAATTTCAGCATTATTTATATATTTAATTATGTCATGTTTAAACAGAAAAAATTTAAAAGAAACATTAAATAGTTCTAATAAAATAATCATATATATCTTAGCAATTATACTTCTAACAGTTAGTTTTACAATTTTAGAAGGATATTTAACAAATGAAATTTTTCTAAATGCTAATATACGAGAACAAGGACCAGGCAATATAAATGCTAATGCGAATAATTCATCTAATACCTCTAGGAATGCTACTGGTAATACACAGGTAGATGGAGAAAAGCAAATATTAAGTAATAGCTATACTTCAGAAAATAGTGATGAAAGCGCTATTTTAGTAAAAAATGGTGGAGAAGCAACGATAACTGATGCTACTGTAACAAAATCTAGTGGAGATAGTACTAATACAGAAGATTCAGAGTTTTATGGAATGAATGCAGGAATTTTAGTAACAGAAAATTCAACTGCAAGCATTACAGGATCTAAGATATCAACAAATGCCAAAGGAAGTAATGCTATATTCGCAACAGGAACAGATTCACAAATATATATTAGTGATTCAACCATTAACACAATTGGTAGTGGATCTGCAAGAGGACTTGATGCTACTTATGGCGGATATATTAAAGCAAACAATGTAACAATCACAACACAAGGGAATTCATGTGCAACACTTGCAACTGATCGAGGGGAAGGAACTGTGATTGCTGAAAACTCAAATTTAATAACAAATGGATCCGGATCTCCTGTTATTTATTCGACTGGAGATATCTCTATTTCCAATACACAAGGTGTAGCAAATGGTTCACAAATGGTAGTAATTGAAGGAAAAAACTCTGCAACTGTTAAAAACTCTACTCTTTATGCTAGTGGAAAAGGAAATAGAGGAGATAGTGATCACGCAGGTGTTATGATTTATCAGTCAATGTCAGGAGATGCTTCTGTTGGAACAGGAAATTTCACATCAGAAGATTCAACCTTAACAATCCAATCTGATTCTGATTATTATAAAGTTGCCCCAATGTTCTTTATAACTAACACAGATGCTATTATTAATTTAACAAATACAAAATTAGTTTATGGAAGTAATATTTTAATAAATGCAAAAGGAACTTCAGAGTGGGGGAAAAGTGGCTCAAATGGAGGCAATATAACTTTAAATGCTACAAATCAAATTTTAACTGGAAATATTGAAGTGGATGAAATTTCAACATTAACTATGAATTTAAAAGAATCAACAACTTATAAAGGTACAATTAATGAGAATAACTCTGCTAAGAGTATTTCAATCACACTTGATGAAACATGTAAAATAATGTTAACAGGTGATTCTTATATTACCTCATTAGAAGATGCAGATTCATCTTATGGTAATATCGATTTTAATGGTTATACTTTATATGTAAATGGAAAAGCAATTAATTAAAAGGTAGAGGTTAAAAAATATATAAATACAAAAAGAATAAGCCGTTATATAACTTATTCTTTTTGTATTTGCTTAAGATTATTTATTTTCTAATTTTACTTTTTCTGGTTCCTAATTTAGATTATCTCTATTAATCAATACGAATAATTTTCTTAGTATAATCTAGATTAGCCCATGAATCATATTCATACCCAATGGTATAAACATTAGTTGCAAAAATGTCCTTTTCAAGCATTGCTTTTAGTGATTTGTTATTACAATTATCGAAATATTTTTTTACTGAGGTAATCACTTGAAGTTTAGGATTTTGTTGTACAATTTCTGAAAGTAATAATTTCCCTTTGGAACTAAATCCAAGAACACGAATATAGGGAGAAATTTTTTGTGACATTTGCATATCCTTTTTAGTAATGCCAAGTAAAGAATAAAGTAAAATTCGCTGAATTCTAGTTTGTGTAAATCTTTTTGATTTTACAATATTGATTAATTCTAAAACAGTATTACAAGAATTAGCAGCGTTTTTAATAGAATTTTCTAATCCTTCTGACACATCTGGTAATTCTGCAATTTCTTTGACAGACATTTTTCTTAATGTATAGATAATTTCTTTATCAAAGCAAGATAAATCTTTTACAATATTTCCTTTTTTCATTTGCTCTTCTAATAGGTGATAAGAAGCAGTAGGTAATGTTTTGGAAAGTAGTTTAAAGTTATTAGCAAGAATTAATTTGCGAATAGCAGTGGCACTAGCATAAGGACCATTAATTTCCTCTTCATGATAATCAGATCCTTTTCTTTTTAGGGTATGAGGCATAATAGGACTGCCTACACGTTTTAAAGCTTTTAGATATTCAATTCCTAAAATATTATTAGGACCAGATAAAACATTAGCATATTTTCGAATATCATTTAAATACATTAAAAGAGCATTTTCTCTCGCTTTAGGAAATGAAATCCCCTTACTTAGCTCATGGTTTAGCATGGTAACATATTCTTTAGGCTCATGATATAAAACAGAAGCAAAACGATTCAGAATATCAATATCAGAAATTTCACTACCAAAAGATAAGATATCTACCACTTTTAAAGAATCCAAAATCTTTATAGCACCATAAGCAAAATTTTCTGCACTAGAAGTTGCATAAATGGTAGGGAGTTCAATAACTAAATCTACACCATTTAGTAAAGCCATTTGTACTTTGGTCCATTTATCAATAACAGAAGGACACCCGCGTTGAACAAAGTTACCGCTCATAACAGCAATGGTATACTCAGCTCCAGTTTGCTTTTTGGCTTCTATTAAATGATAAAGATGACCGTTATGAAATGGATTATATTCACAAATCACACCAAGAACTCTTGCCATAACTTTTCAACTCCTAACCTTGCAGGGAATCATATTTATTGATATAATATCATAAAGTGATAAAAAATACAATGAAATTACAAATGAAGGAGAAAAAAGTAAGATGGAGAATGTTGTGATATATACAGATGGGGCATGTTCTGGAAATCCTGGACCAGGAGGTTGGGGAGCAATTTTAAAATATAACGATGTAGAAAAAGAAATCTCAGGAGGCTCAAAAGAGACAACGAATAATATTATGGAGCTTACTGCTGTAATCGAAAGTTTAAAGATGTTAAAAGTAGAGTGCATAGTAGAGTTATATAGTGATAGTGCTTATGTAGTAAATGCTTTTTTACAAAAATGGATTTATGGTTGGATGAAGAATGGATGGAAAACAGCAAATAAAGAACCTGTGAAAAATAAAGAGCTATGGCAACAGTTATATAGTTTAACCCAAAAACATGAAGTCCATTTTCATAAAGTAAAAGGACACAGTGACAATGAATATAATAACCGATGTGACGATCTTGCTAGAAATGCAATTCATAATTTAGAATAAAACATTCCAATTTTTACAAATTAAGATAAACGCTTCCATAAAATGCAAGAATATGATATAATAAGTATGTGTTATGTAGAGTAAAAATGTAACACATAAAAGGAGAAATAATTATGAAAATAATTGGTGTGACAGGTAGTTCTGGTTCTGGAAAGAGTACAGTATGTAAAATATTAGAAGAAAAATATGGAGCAAAAATTATAGATGCAGATAAGATTGCAAAAAAGCTTTCAAAAAAAGGTACCATGTATATGAAGTCAATTGTTGAATATTTTGGACCAGATATTGTTACAAAAAGCGGAGCACTAAATCGAAAGAAATTAGCAGATATTATCTATGAAGATGATGAGAAAAGAGAGAAATTAAATAAATTTACATTTATCTATGTAGTAGATGAAATAAAGAATAATATCAATCAATTAACAAAAAACGAGTTAATTGTAATTGATGCACCATTATTATTTGAAAGTGATCTAGATAAAGTTTGTGACTTTGTAATTGGTGTTGTTGCAAAAGAAGAAAAGAAGATACAAAGAATCTGTCAAAGAGATAATATCTCAGAAGAAGATGCTTTAAAAAGACTTGCTGTTCAATGTAAAGATGAATATCTAGAAGAAAATGCTGATTATATCATAGAAAACAATTCTAATGTTTCAAAAATAGAAAAAGAACTAGAAAAAATGGGGAAAAAAGAAAAAATGTTAAAATAGAGAAAATTTCGGTAAAGAATAACGTCAATATTAGTGGCGTTATTTTTTGTGTAAAAAATAAATAATGGAACAAGATATTAAACTTTGCTTGCCTGTATATTTCAATAACTTTACAACTATATGACATTTATATAACAATATTGAAAAGAGTCATTTTTTAGTATAAAATAAAGAAAAATAGAGAATTAATTTGATAAGACAAAGGAATAAGGCTTTTTAGGAGGAGAGAAAATGGAGACTTTTGCAGAATATATTCTTTCAGAACCAAGCTATATTAAAAAGATGGAAATAGTATATTATTTGCAGAAAAAGACAAATATCTTTTATGATAAATCTGTTGTCTTTAAAACTCAACTCGCTAAAATGTTTATAGAAGAAATGAATTTAGATGTCGATTCTAATATCGTCCTTACAGCATGTCTTTTATGTGGATGTAAAAAATCAACAACAGCAACAGATTTAAGCAAAGTAAAATCTTATGCACAAGAAGGAGCAGAATTTTTAGCAACTCTCGGCTTTTCAAAAAGATTTTGCAAGATTTGTGAAGAAGTCAATAGGTATAGTGGAAGCATGCCAAGAGAAAAAGAAAGTGATATCTTAGAAATTGTTGATCAATTTGGAGGTATGTTACTTCATAGACCAGAAAGAAAAGCATTTGAAATAGATGAAGCTTTAGTCTTATTAGAATATCGAAATTTAAAAGGAAAAAATAATCGATATATAGCTTTATTTAAAGAGTTCGTAAATAAAATGGAAAATTTAAAAGAAAACGAAATGGGAAATGGTATTATTTCCGATTTAAAAGAAAGGATGAATGCGGCATGAGAGCAGATGAATTAAGAGCATATGAAAGAGTATGTACAGGAATTAATGAACAAATTATAAGAGCAAAAGATGCTCAAAAAGCAAGAAAAGAACACCAAGAACAAAAAGAGGATTTTAGTGATTTAACAAACTTTATTAAAGGTGAAATGGAAGAAAGATAAAATAAGTACAAAAGAGAAAACGAGGGTTTTTAATCCTCGTTTTAAAAAGGAAATAAGAAAGGAAGAAAAAAATGAACGAAGTTTTTGCTGATTTACATGTCCATATTGGAAGAAGTCAAAATAACAAACCAATCAAAATTACAGCTGCTCGTTCTCTTAATTTTGCTAATATTGCAAAAGAGTGTTACGACAGAAAAGGAATCAGTATGGTAGGAATTATAGACTGTGCCTCTCCTTATGTAATTGAAGATATTGAAAACTTTTTAAAAGAAGGAGAAGCCTATGAACTAGAAAAAGGAGGTATTATCTATAAAGATAAGGTTTGTATTATTCTAGGAAGTGAGGTAGAAACCTCTGAAATCAATGAAGAAGGAAAAACAGGTAGTGCCCATAATCTATGCTATTTTCCTAAATTAGAAGATATTAAAGAATTTTCAAAAGAAATGAGTAAACATATTAAAAATATAACATTAAGTACTCAGAGATCAGACATCTCAGGCTATGAACTAATTGATATAGTAGAAAAACATCATGGAATTTTAGTTCCAGCTCATATTTTTACACCACATAAAAGTTACTATGGAAAATGTACTAAAAAGTTAGAAAGAATTTTCAAAGAAAAATATAGTCATATTCCCGCTGTAGAATTAGGATTAAGTTCAGACACTTTCTTAGCAGATGAAATATCAGAACTAGAAAACAAAACATTTTTAACCAATTCAGATGCACACTCTCTTCCCAAAATAGCAAGAGAATATAACAAATTAGCATTAGAGGACATTAATTTTGAAGAATTAGTAAAAGCATTAAAAGGTCAAGAGGGTAGAAAAGTAGAATGCAACTATGGACTAGATCCAAAACTAGGAAAATATCATCGTACTTATTGTGAAACTTGTGAAAAAACAATACCAGGAGAAGCACCAGTTACTAAATGTGATACTTGTGATAGTAAAAACATCACAATGGGAGTGTATGATAGAATCGAAATCATTAAAGACAAAAAAGAAAGCAAGAGTCCAACAAATAGACCACCATATATTTATCAAATTCCACTACAATTTATACCTGGACTTGGTGGAAAAACAATTGATAAACTACTTCAAACATTTGGTACAGAAATGACTATTCTGCACAAAATATCCAAAGATGATATTGAAGGAGTAGTAGGAGGAAAACTTGCTGGTATCATTGAAGAAGCAAGAAAAGGAGAACTTGCTATCCAAGCTGGTGGTGGCGGAGTTTATGGAAAAGTTACAACAAAAAAAGATTCTTAAAATTATGTTCTAAAATTTCTCTTACATTAATACACATTATGTATAAAGATAATGTGGAGGTAGTAAGATGAAAGTGCAAAAGAAAAAGAATTCTTTTAAAAAAATTGTCACCCAGCATATAGGGAATAACTTAAAAGAATATCTAATTGTAACAATTATCTTTTTCATTGGAATCATATTAGGTGTAATCTTTATTAATCATACAACACAAGAACAACAAATTGAAATTAGTGACTATTTAAATCAATTTATAACAGCATTAAAAGGAGACTACACCATTGACCAGGGAAAATTACTAATAACCTCAATGAAAGACAACTTAATACTAGCAATCACATTATGGTTTGTTGGATCAACTGTAATTGGAATACCAATTGTCTTAGGAATTATTACTTTTCGCGGATTCTCACTTGGATACACAATTTCATCAGCAATTGCAATCCTAGGAACAGGAAAAGGCATGCTCTTTTCTTTTACAAGTCTACTATTCCAAAACATACTATTTATTCCAGCAATTCTTGCTCTGGGAGTTAGTGGCATGAAACTATACCAATCAATCATGAAAGACAAAAGAAAAGAAAATATCAAACAAGAAATTGCAAGGCATACGATTTTTTCTTTAATTATGTTAGCTATTTTATGCCTATCATCATTAACACAAGTATATGTATCAACTAATTTACTAATGCTTTGTATCGGATATATCTAGAGAAAAAAATGTAGAAAATTATCATAAAGTCTTTACTTTTGCAACTTAATTTGATATAACATATATAGTTTATGTAAATTACTAAATAATAAGATAAAAATAATACTTTCATAAGAACACTTATGAAATAATATAGAGAATAGGGGAGCTAAAATGGAAAAACAAATTAAACTTTTTTTAGAATTTCTTCAAAACGATAAGAAATTGTCAGACAACACATTACAATCATACAGAAGAGATATTGTACAATACCAAGAATATGTAGAAAAAGAAAAAATCAACTATTTAAAAATAACAGGGCAAGATATTAAAGAATATTTAACATATCTACAAAAAATAGGGAAAAAGACATCAACTGTATCAAGAAATTTAGCATCTATTCGTTCTTTTTACCAATATTTATTAAGAGTAAAAAAAGTAAAACATGATCCAACAGAAGGTATTCAATCACCTAAAATAGAGAAAAAAGCACCAAGTATTTTATCAGCAAAAGAAATAGAACTATTATTAGATCAACCAAAAGATGTAGACCTAAAAGGTACTCGTGATAAAGCAATGTTAGAATTTGCTTATGCAACAGGAATGAGAGTAACTGAAATTATATCTTTAGACATTGATGATGTTCACTTAGAAGAAGCTTATGTAACATGTAAAAATGGAACAAAACAAAGAAATATTCCTTTAGGAACTATGTCATTAAAAGCATTAAAAGAATATATTGAAGAGGCAAGACCAATTTTAATAAAAAATGAAGATGAAAAACCTTTATTTGTTAACATCAACGGTTCTAGACTAACAAGACAAGGATTCTGGAAAATAGTAAAATACTATAAAGAACAAGCACATATCACAAAAGATATTACCCCACATGTATTAAGACATTCTTTTGCAACTCATTTATTACAAAATGGAGCAGATTTAAAAGCAATTCAAACGATGCTTGGACACTCTGATATCTCATCAACTCAAGTATATATGCAATTTCAAGATGCTGGTATCAAAAACATATATAAAAAAGCACATCCAAGAGCATAATAAAAAAGAAAATAGAAAAGACTTATGTAAAAATACATAAGTCTTTTTGTATAAAAAAGAAAAATAAACTAAAACAAGCTAGATGAAACCAAAAAGCAAACATAGAAAATTAAAGGAAGGACAAATTTAGTCAGAACACTTGACAGTTTACGATAATAAAGATAAAATAAAGTAGTAAGTTAAAATATATTCTAATAAAAGAATTTAGTTATATAATTTATCTGTACATTGAAAATTTAATAAAGAAGAGGTGTATAATTATGGAAATCGTAATTTATATCGCCATTTCTTTAGTCTCAGTAGCAATTGGAATACTAGCCGGTGTTGCTATTCGTAAAAAAATTGCAGAATCTAAAATAACAAGCGCAGAGCAAGAAGCAAAAAAAGTATTGGAACTTGCTAATATCGAAGCGGAAAATAAGAAAAAAGAAGAAATCTTCAAAGCAAAAGAAGAAATTATGAATGCGAGGAAAGATTTAGATGCAGAGATTAAGGAAAGAAGGGGCGAAGTTCAAGTTCAAGAACGTAGAATAATGCAAAAGGAAGAAAACCTAGAAAAACGTTCTGAAATGTTTGAAAAAAAGGAAAAAGAACTAGAAAGAAAACATCAAGAATTACAAAATAAACAAAACGAATTATCAGAAGTGTTTAACAGACAAATGGCGGAATTACAGAGAATTTCAGGATTATCCGCAGAAGAAGCTAAAAAACAATTACTAACAGAACTTGAAAAACAACTAGTCAATGAAAAAGCAGCCATTATAAAAGAAATGGATCAAAAAGCAAAAGAAGAAGCAGACAAAAATGCAAGAGAACTTGTAAGTTATGCTATTCAAAAATGTGCAGCAGATCATACTTCTGAAACAACAGTCTCAATCGTATCTTTACCAAATGACGATATGAAAGGTAGAATTATAGGTAGAGAAGGAAGAAATATCAAAGCAATTGAAACACTAACAGGAATCGATTTAATTATTGACGATACACCAGAAGCAGTCATTATATCTGGTTTTGATCCACTAAGAAGAGAAGTTGCTAAAATTGCCTTAGAAAAACTAATTGCAGATGGAAGAATTCATCCAGCAAAAATTGAAGAAATGGTAGAAAAGGCAAAAGAAGAAATTGAAGCAACAATTAAATCAGAAGGTGAAAGAGCTGTAATGGAAACCGGTGTCATGGGATTACATCCAGATTTAGTTAAACTAATTGGTAAACTAAAATATAGAACCAGTTATGGACAAAATGTACTAAACCACTCAATCGAAGTTTCCAACTTAGCCAGAATTATGGCAGAAGAAATTGGAGCTGATCCAAAGATTGCAAGAAGAGCTGGGTTATTACATGATATTGGAAAAGCATTAGATCATGATATGGAAGGAACCCATGTGGAAATTGGTGTAGATGTACTTAGAAAATATAAAGAAAATGATTTAATCATTAATGCAGTAGAAGCACACCATGGAGATGTAGAGCCAAAAACAATAGAAGCTGTATTGGTACAAGCAGCTGATGCAATATCTGCTTCTAGACCAGGCGCAAGAAGAGAAACACTAGAAACCTATATCAAGAGATTGCAACAATTAGAAGAAATTGCAGATTCTTTTGAAGGTGTTGAAAAATCTTTTGCAATCCAAGCCGGACGTGAAGTTAGAATTATTGTTAAACCAGAAAAAGTGTCTGATAGCCAAATGACATTAATGGCAAGAGATATTGCTAAAAAAGTAGAAAGTGAAATGGAATATCCAGGACAAATCAAAGTTAATGTCATCCGCGAGACAAGAACCATTGAATATGCAAAATAAAATAAGACTCTTAGAGAAGAAGAAAAAATTCTCTAAGAGTTTTTTCTTTACTCTTTTGAAAACAAAAGAAGAAAAAACAAAACTTGCGAAACAATGAGATCTATAGTATCATATTAAAAGAATTTAATAAAGGAAGGAAGAAAAGAGTTGAAGATATTAGTAGTAGGAGATTTAGTAGGGGAAAATGGTTTTAACAAATTAAAAACAGAGCTAGCAAAAATCAAAGAAGAAAATGAAATTGATTTTGTAATTGTAAATAGTGAAAATGTAGCAGACGGAATGGGAATAACAGAAAAGTTTTTTTATGGACTTCTAAAATTGGAAGTAGATTGCCTTACAATGGGAAATCATACATGGGGTAAAAAAGATATTTTTAAATTTGTTAATCATCCAAAACTTTTAAGACCAGCTAATTATTCGAAAGGAGTTCCTGGAAAAGGTTACGGAATTTATGAGTGTAACGGAAAGAAAATAGCAGTAATGAGTCTAATAGGAAGAACAGATATGAATGTATTGTCTGAGAATCCATTTACAGTAGCAGAAGAGATTGTAGAAAAGATAAGCAATGAAGCAGATTATATCATAATAGATTTTCATGCAGAAGCAACAGCAGAAAAAATCGCAATGGGATATTTTCTGGATGGAAAAATTTCTGCCTTATTTGGAACACATACTCATGTTCAAACAGCAGATGAACAAATTTTACCCAAAGGAACTGCCTATATTACAGACATTGGAATGACAGGACCAATTAATTCTGTTATTGGTATGGATATTGAAGCATCTACTAAAAGATTTGTAACTTCTCTTCCAGAAAGATATCGATTAGCATCAGGAGACTGTATGTTAAATGGATGTATTTTTAAATTTGATGATGAAAATGGTCGAACAAAAAAGATTACTAGAATAAACATAAAATAAAGTGCGAAAAACATAGTTTTTAGCAGAAAAGTTTTCCCTGTTTTTTCCAAAAAGTACTAGACAATTTCCAGAAAATGTAATATAAATATACCTGTAGTTCAGAAAACAAAATTAAAAATTATAGGAGGCAAAAAAATGGAAATTTTAAAAATCTCATCAAAATCAAACCCAAATTCAGTAGCAGGTGCAATTGCAGGGCTAGTAAAGGAGTCTAATAGAGCAGAGATGCAAGCAATAGGAGCAGGAGCTTTAAATCAAGCAGTAAAAGCAGTTGCTATTGCAAGGGGATTTGTAGCACCAGCAGGAGTTGATCTAGTATGTATACCAGCATTTGCAGAAGTTCAAGTAGAAGGAGAAGATCGTACAGGAATTAAACTTATTGTGGAATCTAGAACTTAGGTAAACCAGATAAGATAAAATAAAAATGAGGGCATTTATGATAGAAGGTATCATAGAGTGTCCCTTTTTTGTTTTCATAAAAAA
>JAETTH010000153.1 GCA_021769225.1 Erysipelotrichaceae bacterium | reverse complement strand
CAACGATGAAAATCAGCCCTGTTTTTGACCCTACGCTATTTTAAAGACCATCCCTAACCCTATATGATTTTAGAGCGCCTAAATTATTATAAAAATGTAGCCAGTGGTAAATTTTACTGGCTACAAGTTCTTTTTTAGATAAAATATAATACCTATATATGCACTATGAGTACATGAAATTGTTGATTGGCTACATACTACTATTCCGTAAAGAATTAAAATGCCTTAAAACTGGTGAGGTGAACTAATAGTACGTGGCTACAATTCGGCTACAAAAAGTTTAAAGACGTACTGTAATAACAGAAATATGTGGATTTTGTGGACGGAATATGTATTGATAGTACGGAAAAATACGAGAAAATAAGGTCTGTAAGTCGAGTGGAAATAAAAAGTTTGCAGATCCTTATTTGATCCTTATTCAGTTTCTGTTAAAGAAAAGGTCAAGGCAGGATAAAGTTTCATTAAACGCTTTATCCGATCTCCGGATTGTCCGCAGCGACTAACAGTCAAGGCAGGATAAAGTTTCATTAAACGCTTTATCCTGCCTGCTTTTTTGTATGGGTATTCTGCCTACTCGAAACCGAGTAAGAATTCCTTATTTAAAAAAATGCGAGCATTATATTCGCCTGCTAATTGATAAATAGATAAGTTTTTAAAAGTAAAATGAGAGTCTGTTTTATGCAGCACTCCCATTTTTTTGATTAATTTAACTTTTTCAGCTACCTTTTTAGATGCTTTTTAATTTGTTTGTGTGTTAATGTTTTGATTGGAATCTATTCTGATTTTTGTATATCTTTCTAATTTGTTAATTTCAAAGTTATAGTAAAGCAGTTTTTCAGATAGTTCATACAACAGCTTTTTATCTCTTATATTTTTAGAATGATTTACATGGCGAATAATTTGATTGATTAAAATGGGAATAATGATAAACGGAGCGATGGTGAGTAAGAAAAGTATTATATTGCCAAAACTAAATTCACTTGCAGTACTCGGAATATATGTTGATTGAGTATATTCGATTATTGGGTTTAAAATTGCGAGGATAACGATTCCGAAAAAGGCATTATCTATATATTCCAAGAAATTATTTTTCTCCTTTAAAAAATCATGAATTCGATCTATTGTTTTATTAGAAATTTCAAAATTATTGATCTGGTAAATCTCTAAAAATTCATCAAATTTAATTGCGTTATATAATTTCTCTACCTGAGTGCTTTGAATAATATATTTCCAATGAAATTTTAAATTTTTAATTATCTTTCGTTTATCTCTTGCTTCTTGACTTAATGATTCATCTAGTTCATCTTCGATTAGAGAATCTAATTTTTTAATTATAAAATTTTTTTCCGTTATGAAAATACAAATTTGTATAAGCGCTATATATATCATTCCAACCAAAATCATACTAAAAAGCGATAGATATAACCTGAATATAAATGGGATAAACTCTGGCAATGTT
>JAETTH010000026.1 GCA_021769225.1 Erysipelotrichaceae bacterium | reverse complement strand
AAAAATATTTTTTAAAAATATATTAGAATATAAGGTTGTTTAAAGCAGCTTATTTATAGAGCAATTTTGAGGGTAAAAATTTTTTATAAAATTTCCCGAAATAAATTGACACTATCTAACTATTCTTTAGGTTCGCCTTTTATAAAACTTTTTTATATAATAAATAATATCTGTTAAGGTTAGTTGTTATTTAGGAAGGAGGACAACTAATATGCAAAATTCAATATATAAAGTAGCAAGATATTTAAGATTATCAAGAGGATGGTGATAAAGAAGAAAGTTATAGTAGAGAAAGTCAAAGAAATAAAATTACTAGAAGAAAAAAATAAAAATAGATTATTAGATGAAAATTTAATGAAAATATTAAAAGATTTTAAATCAGCAGAAAAGTTTGATAATGAAATGATGAAAAAATTAATAGAAAGAATTGAGGTATATGAAGATAAAACAGTAAAGATTATCTTCAAATTTTAAAAAGTTTTTTGGGTTAATAAAAAATCACCACCAGATGAAGGGCTTAGCTTACTGCATTAGAGAAAAAAACTATTCCTTTATATAATAAAATTGCAGATGTAAAAGTTTGCAATTTTTTTGGCTTTAAGTTGATAAAATAGAGTTAAGATGATAAAATACAGAAAATATATAAGGAAAGATATTTATGATTGAATCAAAGGGCTGGAATTGGAATCTAGTAAAAGAAGATAAAAAGTGTATTTGGAAAAATCCAAGTATTGAATCCTATTATTTACTGAACAGATGGAAAAGTCAAGAAAAGACAGAATTTTTAGATCTAGGATGTGGTTTAGGCAGACATTCAATTTTATTTGCAAAAAATGATTTTAATGTTTATTGTTTTGATATAAGTAAAGAAGCAATTGAGAGAACAAGAAAATGGGCGGAAGATGAAAAATTAGAATTAAATTATGATATAGGAGATATGCTAAATCTTCCATATAGAGATGAAAGTATGGAAGCGATACTTTGCAAAAATGTAATATCACATACAGATACAGAAGGAATGAAAAAAATAATTAAAGAAATAAAAAGAGTATTAAAAAGAAATGGAGAATGTTACTTAACATTAGGTTCTAAATCTACATGGGGATTTAATGAAACTAATTGGCCAATGATAGATGAAAATACAAGACTAAAAATGGAAAAAGGACCAGAACATAAAACACCGCACTTTTATGCGGATTATAATTTGATAAAAGAATTATTCGCCGAATTTAGTATTGAATTAATAAATCATATTGAAGATTTTTATGAAGAAAAAGAAAAAGTATATTCATCATATCATTATCATGTATTAATTAGAAAAATATAGAAATAAGAAAGTGAGAAAGTATAGAATTTGTAGATATTGTAGATGAAAATAACAAATTAACAGGACAAGTTGAGGATGAAAGTATTATGAAAGAAAAAGTATCAGTTGAAGAATTTAAAAAGTTTAAAGAGAAAGTTGATAATTTTATTACAAAGGAAGCAGATACATTTTATTTCAGAAATTTAATGGAATCTATTCATGATCCTAGCTATATGAAAGAGGTCAATAGAATAATAGATTATGTTAATGGAAAAAGAACAGCAGAGGAAATAGAAAAATTATTTCAGATGTTAAGGAGTAAAGGAGAAAGCCAATTTGTTATAAGAGATAAAGCTACTACACATGATGATATACTTAATTATTCATTGAGAGGGCTAGCGTATTTTTGCCTAGTTGAAGCATTGAATGAAAATAGTTCTTTTAGTGAAAGAATAGTTTCAGATATTAAGAAAAAATATGGAGATAAATACCTTGATATTATATCAAAAATAGATAAAGCTAATCTATCTGTTGATGGAAGTAAGATACTAACTCCAGAAGATGTAGATTTACCTAATGATGAAGAAATGAAAAAATATCTTGTTATGAAAAGGTGGCAAGATAAGCAAAGAACATATTCTATGAAAAGAATAAGACCTATGTATCCTAAGGAATTAGAATATATAGGAGAACCAGAACCTAATTTAATTAGATTGCATAAAAAAACTCTTGTAAAAAGAGCAACAGAAGATATGGAAAAAGAGGGAATAGTACCAATTGAAGAAATTGCAAAATATTATGAGGCAGGTTTAGAGCCTGAATTATTAAAGATTGTTGGAGGTAAAGCTTTAGGATTAGCAAAATTAAAAGCAAATGGAGTAAATATTCCTGAAACTTATGTTATACCAGTTAAAAATAGCATGAAGGATTACGATTTTTCACAAATATTAGATACAAGTAAAAAATATGCAGTAAGAAGCTCTGCAGATGTTGAAGATGGTGGAAAATTCTCGTTTGCAGGGATGTTTGACTCTTATTTAGATACAAGTATTAATGATATCACAAAAAGGGTAGAGGATGTTAAAGAATCAGTTAATAATGCTAGAGTAAAAAAATATATTGAGATGAATGGACTTAATAGACCATCAATGAGTGTCATTGTTCAAGAATTTAGAGAACCAGAATATTCTGGAGTTTGGATTGGAAAGGATAAAAGTTCAGGCACTTTAGAATGGGTTAAAGGAAGTGGAGAAAAACTAGTTTCAGGAAAAGAAAATCCTACAAGAGAAGTTTGGCAAGAAGAAAAAGCTGATATAGCAACTACAATAGAAGCAGAAGATAAAGTCGGTTTACAATTATTAAAAATTCAAAATCAACTTGCAGGAGAAAGTGAAGATGTTGCTGACATGGAATGGTGTATATTAGATGGAAAATTAGTATTACTTCAATATAGACCAGTTACTAAAGAGGTGAAATTAAATAAAAATACTACATTAGATAATATAAAACAAAATGATGCGATATTTAAAGGTTCACCTGCTTCTGCAGGAGAAGTTTTAGGAAAGGCAGAATTTTATAGAAATCTGAGTGATATTAAGCAGTGGCATGATGGAGATATACTAATGGCATGGTTTACAGATCCAGATTGGATGGAAATTATGTCAAAGTCTTCTGGTTTGATAACTGCAGTTGGAGGATTATTATGCCATTCTGCAATTATAGCAAGAGAATTAGGAATTCCATGCGTAACAGGTATAGGAAGTAAAGCAATGAAAACAATATGGGGAGAAAAAGAAATGTATTTAAATGGAACTACAGGAGAGGTTTGTACAGCAAAAGTATATAAAAGTACTAAAAAAAATAAGGAGGTGAGTGGAAGCTGCTGAAAAAGTATGATTTAAAAAAAATAAGTTTTTTTCCACCACGAAGGATAAAAAAAGAATATAAAAGAGGAAATAATATCCACTTTATATTCTTTTTTCTTCGCTTTTGATGTTTTAAAAATCACCAGCTGAAAATTTCAGAACTTTTTCAGCAGCCTCGGTGAGTGCCAATGATAAAAGCAATAATGATGATGTTGAAAGGTAAAAAATCTCCGCTAATCATCATCAATGATAAAGCAAGCGGTAAAGCTATGTCTAGACAACTAGGAGGAAACTACTGTCAAGATTAGTTATGATTTTTAAGTCCGCTACTTTCATCTAGATAGCAGACTTTATTTTATATATTGACATTATCTAGGAGTGGGATATGAGTAATAATTATAATAGAAAAGAGTGTAATCCAGCAGAAACTGTAAATAGAATAAAGAATATTTTAAAGAAAAACAGGATAAAAGTGAAAGAGAGTAAAGTTATAAATATAGATAATTCTATATACTCAACTAGGGTAGAATTAAGAGATATTCCAGGCATCGGAACAAATGGAAAAGGAATAAGTAAAGAATTTGCCCTAGCAAGTGCTTATGCGGAATTTATGGAAAGATTACAATCTAAATTTTTGTTAAAAGCTAACTTCTTAAACAAGGAAATTAAAAGATCTTTCTCAGATGAAACTTATTTAGGAAATGAAGAATTTGAAAAAAAATTTCCATCTATTAAGAATAATCAATACATAAAAGAGACAGTTGAAAATAACTCTGAATATAGGTACTATACGAAATTTTACGATATTTTGAACGATAGATATGTAGAATTGCCAATAAAATTAATAAATCTCTTAACACATTCTAATGAACTTGGTTCAGGAAGTTCCAAAGAAGAAGCATTAGTTCAAGGAATTTGTGAAATATTAGAAAGGTATTGCTATAAAGAAATTTTATTAAAATTGGTAGTTTAACTATACTCGCTCTATAGATAATTGATTTATATTATAGAGTTAGGAGGAAAATTATGGGTTTCATTGTAGCAGTAGATGGATTAGTAGGTAGTAGTAAAGAAATCATTACAAAAAGAATAGAAAAAAGAAGTGGGATTAATTAATTTAGACAAGGTATAGGTGTGTTGCATTAGAGTATTAAGACATGGATATACTGTTAATGACAAACAGAAAATTATTAAATTATTAGAAAATGTTGACATAAAAATTGGAAAACAAGGAACGGAAGATATTACACAGAAAATGCAAAAGGTAAAAATAGGAATAAAGGATAATAAGTCTGTGAAATGATTTTTTTTAATAAATTTTGATATAAATAAAAGCTTAGAAATAGGAAAAAGCACAAAGGAGGAAATTATGGAATAGTTTCCAATTACATCAATCTCCATTGGTGTAGTTATTGCAGATCATGATCGCTTTAAAAATATTTTAGAGATTGGAGAAGTAGAAGCAGGAGTAAAACACTTAGCAAAAAGTATTTTTGGAAGTACCTATGTAATTGATCGCAGGAAGCAATAAAAGAAATATCATAAAATAGAATACCTCACATAAGATATATTAATATATTTTAGGGTGAGGTATTTTTATGATCATAATTAGAAAAAAGAGAATATTACTTGTACTATCCTTTGTTTTTATTGCTGTTTTTACAGCAGTTATTGTAAATCAAGGAGGGATTAGATTTAATAAAGAAACAGTATCTACCATGAGTTTGCCAGTTAGCAATAAAGTAATTGTACTAGATGCACGGACATGGAATTCCAGATGAGCGGTGCGCAAAGCAGTAATGGTACAACAGAAGCGCAAACAAATTTAAAAATTACATTAAAAGTACAAAGTTTATTAGAGCAAAGTGGAGCAACTGTTATTCTAACCCGTTCAGATGAAAATGGAATTTATGAATTAGATAGTAAAACCTTAAAAGAAAAGAAAATATCAGATATTAAAAACAGAGTAAAAATAGCCAATAGCTCACATGCAGATATTTTTGTGTCGATTCATTTAAATAAAATACCACAAGGACAATATTGGGGATGGCAGTGCTTTTACCAAAATGGAAATGAACAAAGTACAAATTTAGCAAAAAGTTTACAAGCTAATTTAAATGAAGCAATTCCAAAAGAAAATAAAAGAGTTGCAATGAAATTAGACAATGTATATATTATGAAACATGTAGAAATTCCAATTAGTATTGTAGAGTGCGGTTTTTTATCTAATCCAGAAGAAGAAAAATTACTATTATCAGATGAATACCAAGATAAATTAGCTTGGGGTATTTATAACGGAATTATGGACTATTTTTATCAATAAAAATGAAAATAGTATCAATAGCAAAAAAGTTCATTTTTGAATAAATTCTACTTGCTTGGGAAAAACTAGAATTAAAAATAGTTTTCCTAAGGAGTGGAATTTTTTGAAAGTAGAGAGAGTTTTAAACATTAAAGGGACTTTATTAGATCAATATCAGTTAGAAAATTACTTAGAAAAAATAGCATCTGACCATATTTTAATGGATTATTCTACAAAAGATACTTATCCAATTGCAAGATTAGAAGAAAATTTTGAGGTGATTACACAGGTATATCACCTTTTAAATGAGCATGTGAAATTAGCAATTCCAATTCATCCAGCAGGTGAGTGGATTTTAGATAATTATTATATTATTGAAGAGGCAGTAAAAGGAATTTTAAAAGAGCTTACTTTAAAAAAATATAGAAACTTTTTAGGAATTGCAAATGGGGTTTATCATGGATTTGCTAGAGTATATGTACTAGCAGCTGAGATTGTTGCTTATACAGAAGCTACTATTGATGCAAAAACATTAAAGGAATTTCTAAAGAGTTATCAAAGAAAGAAAACGCTAAGCATGGAGGAAATTTGGAATATTGGCACATTTCTTCAAATTGCGATTATCGAAAATATCCGTGAAGTTTGTGAGAAAATCTATTCTAGCCAAATGCAAAAATGGAAAGCAGAAAATATGCTAGAGCGTTTAGTTGAAATGAAAGATAAAGAAGAAATTAGAATCAAAAATGTAACTGCTAAAAATAGAAAAATTATTAATTATGAAGATATCAAATATCCATTTATCGAGTATTTATCTTATCGATTAAAGCGATATGGGAAAATAGCATATCCATATCTTGCTATTCTAGAAGAAGAGGTAAATAAAGCAGGACTTAGTATTTCAGAAGCGATAAAAAAAGAACATTATGATATTGCTGTCAAAAAAGTAAAGATAGAAAATTGTATTAAGAGTATTAAAGAAATTTCTAGAATCAATTTCTTAGAAATTTTCGAAGAAATTAATGGAGTAGAAGAAATACTAAAACAAGATCCAGCTGGTATTTATTCTTCTATGGATTATAGGACAAAAACAGATTATCGAAATAAAATTAAAGAATTGTCAAAGAAAACAAGAATTTCTGAAATTTATATTTCTGAGAAATTACTATTCCTAGCAAGAAAAGCAAAAGGGGAGATAGAACAGAAAAATCAAAAAGAAATTAGTTTTTTAAGAAAAACACATATTGGATATTATTTAATAGATGAAGGAGAAGAAGAGCTTGTAGCTCTTCTACAAAATCGAGTACCAAAAAAGAAGGCAAAAGCGAAGGATAAACTCTATGTGTTTACTCTATTTTTTATTACATTAATATTTACACTTCTTTTAGGATTATGGATGCAAAATCAAAGTAATCATATTGTCTTTAGTATTTTTATCATGATCCTTTTGTTTATTCCACTTTCGGAAATTGTAAAACAAATCATGCAGACAATCTTAAATAAAGTAGTAAAACCAAAACGTATTCCTAAAATGGATTATCAAAATGGAATTGAAGCAAAAGATGCAACTTTTGTTGTGATTCCTACGATTATAAAAGATAGAAAAAAAGTAAAAGAAATGTTGGACAGATTAGAAGTTTTTTATCTAGCAAATCAATCTAACCACTTATATTTTGCCTTATTAGGAGACTGCTCTAGTGGGAAAAATGAAACAGAGCCTTTTGACTATGAAATTGAAATGACAGGAAAAGAGATTGTAAAAAAATTAAATGAAAAATATCCAGATGAAACCATGCCAAAGTTTCATTTTATTTATCGAAAAAGATTATGGAATAAAAAAGAAAAATGTTATTTGGGATGGGAACGAAAAAGAGGATTATTAAATCAGTTTAATGAGTATTTACTAGGAAATATAAAAAATCCTTTTAAGGTAAATACCTTAGAAGAAGTAAAGGAAAAAAAGAGCTTGCCTGCTATTTCCTATGTTATTACATTAGATGCTGATACAGATTTAACATTAGGATCAGGATTAGAGCTAATAGGTACAATGAGTCATATTTTAAATAAGCCTGTACTTGATGAAAAGAAAAATATTGTGATAAAGGGACATGCTTTAATTCAACCCAGAGTTGGAATTGATTTAATTGCAAGTAATAAGAGTATATTTTCAAAGATTTATGCTGGCTCTGGTGGAACAGATTCTTATACCAATGCAATTTCTGATACTTATCAAGATAATTTTGGTGAAGGAATTTTTACTGGAAAAGGAATTTATGATTTAAAGGTATTTTCCAAAATTCTGGCTGATGAAATACCAGATAATTTGGTATTAAGCCATGATTTATTAGAGGGCTGTTATTTACGTTGTGGACTTGCTTCTGACATTTTATTAATGGATGGATTTCCTAGTAAGTATACAAGTTATATGACACGTCTTAGTAGATGGATGCGTGGAGATTGGCAAATTATTCAGTGGCTTGGTGGGAAAATAAAAGATAAGAAAGGACAAAAGAAAGCAAATCCATTAGGCTTTTTATGCCGATATAAGATTTTAGATAATTTATTTCGTAGTTTAAATGAAGTGGTAAGCCTGATTGGTCTTATCTTATTATGCATTTTTAGTGTTATGTCTAATGCTAAAGTTTGGTTAGTTGTTACAGCTTTTATTCTATCGCTTATCATACCAACCATTGTTGATTTATTCAATCGAATTATCTTTCGAAAGGAAGCAGAAGAAAAGCAAAAAAACTTTGCCAAAACGGTACCTTCTACATGGGCAAGTATTGTAAGGGGAGCAATTACTCTTGCTACTTTACCATATAAAGTATATCTTTCCTTTACTGCAATTGTTAAAACCATCTATCGATTGACTATTTCAAAGGAAAATTTACTAGAGTGGTTAACAGCAGAAGAAGCGGAAAAACAAGCAAAAACAGACTTAAAATCCTACTATACGCTTATGTTACCCAATGTGGTTTTGGGAATATTAGGAATTGCATTTTTTACCTGTTACTATTTTAAACCAATTAGTATATTAGTCCTTATACTTTCTATTTCATGGCTAATAGCACCTGCTATTCTTTGCAAAATTAGTAAAGATAATAAATTAGTAAAAGAAAAATTATCTCATTTGGATGAGCAATATTTATTAGAAATTGGGCAAAAAACTTGGAAATATTTTGAGGATTATTTAACCCAAGAATATCATTTTCTTCCACCAGATAATTATCAAGAAGATAGAAGAAATAAAATTGTGCCAAGGACGTCTTCTACCAATATAGGACTGGCACTACTTAGTGTTTTATCTGCTTATGATTTAAAATATATTGAAGAAGAAAAAGCATTTTTTCTTCTAGAAAATATGCTTCTTACAATTGAAAAACTACAAAAATGGAATGGACATCTCTATAACTGGTATGATATTAAAACTTTAGAGCCTTTAATGCCAAGATATATTTCAACAGTAGATAGTGGAAACTTCATCAGCTATTTGTATGCCCTAAAAAGTTTTTTGAAAAAGAAAATAGAAGATTGTGATCAAGATGAACCCCAAATGCAAAAATTAAAATTAATGCTAGACATAGTTACAAGGACAATCCAAAATACAGATTTTTCAAAACTTTATGATTTTGAAAAAAGAATTTTCTCAATTGGATATAACATAGAGGAAAATAAATTAACAGATTCCTATTATGATTTACTTGCCTCTGAAGCTAGAACAGCAAGTTTAGTTGCTATTGCTAAAAAAGATATTCCATATAAACATTGGTATAATTTAAGTAGAACTTTAACAGTCATGAACCAATATAAAGGGCTAGTATCTTGGTCAGGAACTTCTTTTGAATATTTAATGCCCAATGTTGTGATTCCAAAATATATTGGAAGCTTATTAGATGAGTCCTGTCAGTTTATGATTATGAGTCAAAAGGAATATTGTAAAAGATTAGGAATTCCTTGGGGGATTTCAGAAGCAGCTTTTAATTTAAAAGATTTAAATAATAACTATCAATATAAAGCATTTGGAATTCCTTGGCTTGGATTAAAAAGAGGATTAGGGGATGATATGGTCGTTTCTAGTTATGGAAGTATATTAGCCCTTACAGAGCAGCCCAAAAATGTTGTAGAAAATATTAGAAAACTAGATAAGCAAGGGATGTATCAAAAATATGGATTTTATGAATCTATTGATTATACAGCATCTAGACTTCGAAAAAGCCACACCTATGAACTAGTAAAAACCTATATGGCACATCATCAAGCTTTAATTTTGCTTACGATTAATAACTATTTTAATCAAAATATTTTGCAGACAAGATTTATGGATAATCCAGAACTACAAGGAACCCAAATTCTCCTACAAGAAAGGATGCCAGAAAATGTAATTATTACTAAAGAGAAAAAAGAAAAAATAGAAAAACTGAAATATGCAGATTATGAAAATTATACACAAAGATGCTATCATAAAGTGGAAAATAGACTGCAACATGGAAATGTAATTGCCAATGGAGAATATACCATTGTATGGGATGATAAAGGCTGTGGATATAGTAAATACAAAAATATTTTAATTAATCGATATAAAAAGACAGATGATATCCAGCAAGGAATTTTCTTCTATTTTAAAAACATTAAATCAAAACGAATTTGGACAGCTTCCTACATGAACTATTTAGGAAAAGCAGATAAATATGATATTTGTTTTGCAGAAGATAAAAATAAAATTACAAGAATGGATGGAAACATTGAGACAGTAGAAGAGGTCACGATAGGTGCTAACGAGCCTGTTGAAATTAGAAAAATTGAACTAACAAACTATGGAAATTTAGAAGAAACCATTGAAATTACCAGTGTATTAGAGCCAGTTTTATCCACTATGCAACAAGACTATGCACATCCAGCTTTTAACAATCTATTCTTAACGTTAGAATATGACCAGGAAACACAAAATATCTTAGTAAAAAGAAAAGCAAGACTTGAAAATGAAAGTGATATTTATTTAGCAGTGAATCTTTACACAGAAAATGAAACAATTGGGGAAAACGAGTTTGAATTTAGTAAAGAAAAGCTAATCGGAAGAAATAATATAGAGTTACCAGAAGCAATTTTAAATTCAAAACCACTATCCAAAAAAATAGGTCTTGTGACTGATCCAATTATTGCTACCAAAAAAACAATTCGTATTGAGCCAAAACAAAAAGTAACACTAAGCCTTATTTTATCCGTATCAGAAGAAAGAGAAATAGCTCTAGAAAATTTAGAAAAATATAAAAATAATGAAAATCTAAAACACACCTTTGAGCTTGCAAGGGCAAGAGTAGAAGCGGAAAATCGATATTTAGGATTAAAAGGAGAGCAAATTGAAACTTATCAAAAATTACTTTCTTATCTAATTTTTGACAATCCGCTAAGAAAGAAAAGAATAGAACAATTACCGAAAAAAATATATAAACAAAGTGACTTATGGAAATATGGAATCTCTGGCGACTTACCAATTCTATTAATCAAAATAAAAGATGTTAATGATATTGAAATCGTACAGGAAATTTTAAAAGCCTATGAACTTTATCGTATCAAAAATATTTTTATGGATTTAATTATTTTAGATGAAGAAAAATATAGTTATGAAAAATATGTAAAAGAAGAAATTGAATCTACCATTTTAAACCGTCATATTGCTTATTTAAAAAATCAACCTAGTGGAATTTTTGTTTTAGAAGCAGATGAGATAGAAGACAAAAATTTATTAGAATTTAAAGCAAATGTTGTGATTGATGCCCATATTGGAAGTCTAAAATTAGAATTAAAAGAATTAGAAGAAAATTATATAGATACGATTAAGAATATCGGATTTGAAGCAGAAAATGTAGGAAATCTGCAAGAAGAAAGCTATGGAAAAAATAGTTTAGAAGAAGAATCGTTAAAATACTATAACGAATATGGTGGATTTTCACCAGATGGAAAAGAATATCGAATCAGAGTAAATAAACAAAACCGTCTTCCAGCTGCATGGAGTATGATACTTGCAAATCCACATTTTGGAACAGTTGTTACAGAAACAATGGGAGGATATACCTTTAGTGAAAATAGTAGACTAAATAGAATAACTGCTTGGTCTAATAATGTTACCACTGATTTGCCATACGAGGTCATCTACTTGCAAGATAGTGAAAATAAAAATATATGGTCATTAGGTGCAATGCCTGCACCAGATGATCAAGACTACTATGTTACCTATGGATTTGGCTACAGTCATTATGAGCACAGCAGTAATGGAATTGATCAGGAATATACCATCTTTGTTCCAAGAGAAGATAATTTAAAAGTGGGAATTTTAAAATTAAAAAATACACTTCCTAGAAGAAAAAAACTAAAATTAGTATATTATATCAAACCAGTTTTAGATGAAGATGAATTAAAATCAACAGGAGCAATTAATATTTCTTTTCAAGAAAATTCAAACCTCATTTTAGCCAAAAACCAAAGTAATGAAATTATGGAGGAAGAATTACTTTACGTATCAAGTAGTGAAAAAATTAAGTCTTATACAGGAAGCAAAAAAGGCTTTTTTGGAAATGGAAATTTAAAAATCCCAGATGGAATCAAAAAAGTAGCACTAGATGAAGAAAATTCTTTAGGAGAGCAAGCAATTATCGCGATGGAAATAGAAGTAGAATTAGAAAGTTATGAAGCAAAAGAAATCTCCCTTTATTTTGGAACCGCAAATCATTTATTAGAGGCACAAGATATCTGTTATCAATATGCAAAAGTTTCAAAATGTAAAGAAGAATTAGAAAAAGTAAAAAAATATTGGGAAGGATTAATACAAAATCTACAAGTAAAAACACCAGTAGAATCTACTAACATCATATTAAATGGATGGCTTGTATATCAGACAATTTCATCTAGATTATGGGCAAAAACAGGATTTTATCAATCAGGAGGAGCTATTGGTTTTCGTGACCAACTTCAAGATACTTTAGGGTTAAAATATATTTCAACAGACTTCATGAGAAACCAGATTATAGAGGCAAGTAAACATCAATTTTTAGAAGGAGATGTAGAGCACTGGTGGCATAAAGAAAATCAAAGAGGGGTTCGAACTAGATTTTCAGATGACTTATTATGGCTTGCTTATGTCACATACGAATATATTAATTTTACAGGTGATGAAGAAATTTTAAAAATAGAAGTACCATATTTAAAAGGAGAAGTACTAGAAGAGGGACAAGATGAAAGATATGATCGATATGAATATTCACAGATAAAAGAAGATATTTATCACCATATTTTAAGAGCAGTCGAAAAATCTTTAGACTTTGGTGAAAATGGGTTACCTAAAATCGGATCAGGAGATTGGAATGATAGCTTTAGCAAGGTAGGAAATAAAGGAAAAGGAGAAAGTGTATGGTTAGGTTTCTTTTTATATGATGTATTAGGAAAAACAATAGAAATGATTCGTATCATGGAAGAAGAAAAACAAGAACAAAAAATTGCAAAGTATGAAGAAATAAGACAAAAATTAAGAAAAGCATTAAATCAAGCAGGATGGGATGGAAGATGGTATCGAAGAGCTTTTACAGATGATGGAAAAATGTTGGGAAGTATGCAAAATGAAGAGTGCAGAATTGATGGTATTTCTCAAAGCTGGTCTGTTATATCAGACGCAGGAGACAATGATAAGAAATTTATTTCTATGGAAAGTTTAGAGAATCATTTAGTTGATAAAGAAAATGGACTTATCAAATTGTTAGATCCACCATTTGAAAAAGGAAATATTGAGCCAGGGTATATTAAAGCCTATTTACCAGGAGTTCGAGAAAATGGAGGACAATATACTCATGCTGCGGTTTGGAGTATTATTGCAGAAGCAAAATTAGGATTTGGTGATAAAGCTGCTGAATTTTTTCGTATGATTAATCCAATTGAACATGCTAGAACCAAAAATGCAGCAACAAAATACAAAGTAGAGCCATATGTAGTAGCAGCAGATGTTTACGGACAGAAAAATTTAGTCGGTATGGGAGGCTGGACTTGGTATACAGGCTCTAGTAGCTGGTTATATAAAGCAGGAATCGAATCGATTCTAGGATTAAAAATTGAAAGACAAATTTTAAAGATAGAGCCATGTATTCCAACAAATTGGGAAGAGTATGAAATGCATTACCGTTATAAAAATAGTATCTATCATATTAAAGTAAAAAATCCAAACCGTAAGAATATAGGAGTCGATAAGTTTATAGTAAATAAACAGGAAGTAGAGGATAAACAGATCAAGTTAGAGGGAAGCGGAGGCATTTATGAAATTGAAGTAATCATGTAGACAGGTAAGCAAGAAAAAAAGAGAAATAGATTTCGAAAATCCAAATAACTTAGATTTTCAACCTATTTCTCTTTTTTGAAATCAAAGTGTAATAATTTTGTAACAATTTTGATTAAAAAACTTGTACAAAATAAATTAATATGATATAAATATAGCAAGGTTAAAGTCTTAAAGTAAAAAGGGGCGAAACTTTTATGGAAGAAAATCAAGAATTTGAAAAAGAAAAGAAAACCATATTAATTGTAGATGATGAAAAACCAATCGTTGATATTTTGGTATATAACTTACAAAAAGAAGGATATAATACCTTAGAAGCAAATGATGGAATTTCTGCTGTTGATATTGCATTTGAGAAAAAACCAGATCTAATTTTATTAGATATTATGCTTCCTAAGCTAGATGGACTTGCTGTATGTAAAAAAATTAGACATACACTAAATGTTCCGATTTTAATGCTTAGTGCAAAAGATGAGGAAATTGATAAAATTTTAGGATTAGAACTTGGAGCAGATGATTATGTAACAAAACCATTTAGTGTTCGAGAATTAATGGCTAGAATTAAAGCAAATTTAAGAAAAGCAGAAGTAGCTTCTAGTGTAAAAGTAGAAGAAAAAGAAAAAAGAGCAGTAGCTGCTAATGAAATTACAGTAGGAGATTTAAGCTTAGATTTAGATAAATTTGAAGTAAAAGTAAGAGGAGAGATAATTGATTTAACATTAAGAGAGTTTGAAGTGTTAAAATATTTAGCTTCTCAACCAGGACAAGTTGTAACAAGAGAAATTCTATTAGAAAAAGTTTGGGGCTATGAATATTATGGTGATATCCGAACTGTTGATGTTACTGTTCGAAGAATTAGAGAAAAGATAGAAAAAGATACGTCCAATCCAAAGATATTGATTACCAAAAGAGGAGTAGGCTATTATATAGCTGAGAAATAAAAAATAAGGTAAGCTACATAGGTCAAACTTATGTAGCTTTTTTAAGTAAAAGAGGGAGCAAAATGCTAAAGAGTGTACAAACTAAAATTATTATTATATTTATGATAACAGGAATCATCATTATCTCTGCTTTAGGTTTTTTATTTTTAGCACAGATTCATTATATTGATCAAACTGTACTTGCTAATGAAGTAACAAGTAGTATGCAAATGCATGAGGTTTTGCAAAGTCAAGAAGGACAAGTAAAAATCTTAATTTTATATGCACTAGGGGTTTTTCTTATCATTTGTTTATTAATGGGAATTTTTGTATCAAAAGTAGTGATTTCTCCAATTTCAAAATTGATTAAAAATGCAGAAAAGATAGCAAAGGGAGAAAACATTGATGTCAAATATTTGCCAGATGGAAAAAATAGAAATGAAGTAGATGAGCTTTCTAATGCTTTTAGTATGATGACAGAAGGCCTAAAGGAAAATTTAAATGAAGTAACAAGACAAAAAAGACAGATTGAAACTATCTTACTTCATATGACAGATGGTGTTGTTGCATTTAATATGGAAGGAAAAATTCTTCATATTAATCCAGCAGCAAGAGAGTTTCTAAATATTCAAAGTGATGAAGATTTCAAAGAGATTTTTGAAAACTTAGATGTTGATATTAATATGGAAAAGATTATTTATCTAGAAAACTGGACTTCATCTGAACAAAGAGTGAATATTGGAAATCGATATCTAAATCTATTTTTTGCACCTTTTAAAGATGAAAATGATAGACCGGCAGGGGTAATTGTCGTAACACAGGATATTACAGAACATGTTAAACTAGATAATATGCGAAAAGAATTTGTAGCTGATGTTTCACATGAGCTTAAAACTCCAATTACTTCCATTATGGGATATGCTGATACTCTTTTAGAAGGAGAATATGATAAAGATACTCAAGATAAATTCTTAAATGTAATAGCATCAGAGGCAAGAAGGATGGCAAGGCTAGTGACTGATTTATTAACACTTTCGCGTTATGATAATAATAAAATGCAAAAAGAAAAATCAGAATTTGATTTAGGAGAATTGGTAAAAGCTTGTCAAGAAAAAGTAATGATAGAGGTAGAGAAAAAAGGCCATACGATTGAGAACTTCGTAACAGCTAATGTACCTCCTGTCTATGCTGATAAATATGGAATTGAAAGAGTTGTTTTAAATATTATGACAAATGCAATCAAATATACCCCAGATGGAGGACATATTAAAATTTATGTTGGATTTGTCTATAATGATGCTTATATTAAAGTAATAGACAATGGAATTGGAATTCCAGAAAAAGATTTATCACGAATTTTTGAAAGATTTTATCGTGTTGATAAAGCAAGGACTAGAGAAATGGGGGGAACAGGACTTGGACTTTCCATTGCTAAAGAAATCTTAGATAAAAATGGTGGAAGTATTGATATTAAAAGTGAAGTGGGAAAAGGAACTGAAGTTGTGATTCGTATTCCAACTAAAAAAGAAGTTGAAAAAACAAAAACAATGTAATATAATAGGGAAAATTTAAAGTAGTAAATCCAATAAAATAATTTTTAAAGGAGAGAAAACAAAGATGGAACAAAAATATTATTTAGCCTTTTTCTCAGAAGAAGAGAAGCCATCTGTTGAAAAGCCCTGTATTCTTTGGCGGATAAAACCACCAAGCTATCGAATGCAATATTTTGTGCTTCAAAATGTTATCGAAGTAAAAAGGGTAGAAGAATTTTGGATTATTAAAGTGCAAGATGGAACAACCTATTGTGCTTTGCCAAAATAGAAGAAAAGTACCAAAGTCATATAAAAATGATTTTGGTACTTTTCTTCTAAATAAAACCAAGATATATTTTCTTTATAAATATTGATAATTCAAAAGAATTAAGATATAATAAAAAAGTGAAAAACAAATTTTAAGGGAGTCTTTTTGAGATGATAAAATTAAACCCAGTTGCAAAAGAAATATTAGAGTGGATTTATTGTATTGTAATTGCAGTAATTTTAGCACTAATTGTAAAATACTTTATTGGAACACCAACAATTGTACAACAAACATCTATGTTTCCAACATTACAACAAAATCAAAGATTAATTTTAAATAGAATTCCAAGGACATTTCATCAAATGCCAGAAAGAGGAGATATTATTACTTTTGAAGCTCCAACTAATAGCTATTTAGACCCAACACAAGAAAATATTGACTTACCGGTAGCAGAATATAAATATAAGCCAAGTAATATTTTTGATTCTTTTCGATATTATGTTTTAGAACTTGGGAAGAAAAGCTATATTAAAAGGGTAATTGCACTTCCTGGTGAAAGAGTAAAGATTGAAAATGGAAAAGTATATATCAATGGACAAGAGCTTGAAGAAAGCTATTTGCAACCTGGAGTTGAGACAAAAGCAGAAGGAATTAATGACTTTATTGTTCCAGAGGGATATGTATTTGCGATGGGAGACAACCGTTCTAAGAGTACAGATTGTAGAGCATTTGGATGTATTCCATTAGAAAAAATAGAGAGTAAAGTTTGGATTCGTTTTTGGCCATTTGATGTATTTGGAACAGTGGAATAAAAGGAGATAAGTTTTGGATTTAGAAAAAATAATTGGAAATGGAGAGATAAAAGAATTATTAACAAAAACAGTTCAGACTGATAAGGTCTTACACAGTTATTTACTAATTGGGAAAGATGGAATTGGAAAAAAACAAATTGCCATCCAATTTGCTAAAATGATTTTGTGCCAAAATGAAGAAGTAAAACCTTGCAACTGTTGTAAATCTTGTGCCCAAATGGATAGTAAAAACCATCCAGATTTTGATATTATCTTACCAGATGGAAAAACGATTAAAATCGAGCAAATTAGAAATTTACAAAATCGAGTTGCTGAAAAACCAATTATTTCAAACCGAAAAGTATATATTATTGACCAAAGTAATCTTATGACAAAAGAAGCGCAAAACTGTTTATTAAAAACATTAGAAGAGCCACCAGAATATGTTACTCTAATTTTAATTACTTCTAATGAAGCAAGTATTTTAAATACAATCAAATCAAGATGTACGAAACTAGTATTTAGGCAACTTTCAAATGAAGAGATAAAAGGATACATAAAAACTAATTTGAAAATAGACAAAATTAGTTCTAATCTTCTTGAACTAATTGGTGGAAGTATAGGAAAAGCATATGAAATACAAGAAAAGATAGAGCTATATGAAAAAATAGAAGAGTTAGCCGATAAGATAGAAGATGTAGATAAAATTGAACTATTCAAGCAAGCAGAATTTATTTATAAAAATAAAGAGCAGATAGATGAGATTCTAGATTATCTCAATGTCATATTTTTATCGCAAGCCAAAAAAGGAAACTATCAATATTTAGATTGTATCAGACAAATTGAACAAACAAAGAGAAATTTAACTGCAAATGCTAACTTTGATATGAGTGTTGATCACATGTTGCTAAAGGTGTGGGAGGAAGTGAATAGATGAAAAATATTATAGGCGTTAGATTTAAAAAGCCTGGAAAGATTTATTTTTTTGATCCAGGAAATCATAAACTAGAAAAAGGTGACTGTGTAATAGTTGAAACTGCACAAGGACAAGAATATGGTGAGGTTATGATTCCAAATCGTATGATCTCAGAGAAAAATATAGTAGCACCACTAAAAAAGATTATTCGAATTGCAACAAAAGAAGATAAAGAACATAACGAAGAGAATAAGAAAAAAGAAAAAGAAGCTTTTAAAACTTGTACAGAAAAAATAAAAAAACATGGCTTAGACATGAATCTAACAGATGTAGAATATAAATTTGATAATAGCAAATTGATTTTCTATTTTACTGCAGATGGAAGAATTGATTTTAGAGAATTAGTAAAAGATTTAGCGGCCATTTATCGTACTAGAATTGAGTTAAGACAAATTGGCGTAAGAGACGAAGTAAGAAGAATTGGTGGAAATGGTGTTTGCGGAAGAGAATTATGCTGTTGTTCTTTTTTAAGTAATTTTGAGACTGTTTCTATTAAAATGGCAAAAGAACAAAATATATCATTAAATCCATCTAAAATATCTGGAAATTGTGGAAGATTAATGTGTTGTTTAAAATATGAACAAGATGTGTATGAGGAAAAATTAAATAGACTTCCTAAAGTGGGAGCTATTGTTAAAACTGCAGATGGTGAAGGAGTTGTTGATGCCTTAGAGACTTTAAAGGAAAAAGTCAGAGTGAAAATGAAAGATGGAGATGACTATTTATATAAAAATTATGATGCTAAAGATGTTAAAATTCTAAAAAATATAGAACAAGATAAAGTAGATGAAGAAGAAAAGGAACATCAAAAAGAATTAGAAGAATTAGAAAAACTAGAAAGATTGGACGAAAAGAATAAAGTAGAAGAAGATATTTAAAAGTAGTATTGAAAGGTGGTGAATCATATGGCATATAAAATTACAGATAAATGTATTAGTTGTGGTGCTTGTGCAGCTGAATGCCCAGTAGGATGTATTTCACAAGGAGATGACAAATATGTAATTGATGCATCTGCTTGTATTGGATGTGGTACATGTGCTGGAGTTTGTCCTGTTGAGGCTCCAGAAGAGGAATAGAAATGGAAGAAAAGAGGTTCTTATGGACTTCTTTTTTAGTACTAAAAAGTAAAAGTGAAAAGGAATTGCAAAATAAGTAAGGATAGACTATTAGAAGAAATAGTCTGTCCTTTTTGTGTGGAAAAATAAGGTTAGAGCTTGATAAAAAATGATAAGAAGGAAGAAATAAGTAAAAAAATGTTAAAAGAAGTTATTTAAAGTAATGATATTGATAAAACTCAGAGATATTGAAAAAGTATGAAATGATATTTTTGACATAGAACAGAAATTAATCAGATCTATGCAAGAGGAAACTTAGACTAAGATATGTATGAACAGATGCAGAAATTGTATGGAATAATTCATTGGATAAATAAGAAAATGAAAATAAAAGAAAGGTAAATGAAATTTATAGGTAATGCAAATTTTATTTATTTTTTTCGTGACTTTTTAAAAATTAAATTGTATGATAAGTAAAAGAGGTGAAATAAGAGTTGGAAAAGGAAGATAAAGTTTGGTATGAAGCCTTTCTAAAAGGAGATCAAGAAAGTTTTGGAAAATTAATTTTAAAGTATCAGAAAAGACTAATTTATTTTATAAATCAAATTGTGAAAAATATAGATGTATCAGAAGATTTGGCAGAAGATGTTTTTGTGTATATGCTAATTCATCAAAAAGAATATGATTTTAAATTTTCTTTTCAGACCTATTTATATACCATTGGAAAGTCAAGAGCTATAAACTATATAAAAAAAGAAAAAAGAGTAATTCCTTTCATGGAAGGACAGGAGTTTGAAGATGAAGAACAATTAGAAGAAATTGTTTTAAGAAAGGAAAAAAGCAAAACAGTAAGAGATGCCATTGGTTTATTACCAGTACGTGATCAAGAGTTAATTTACTTAATTGATTTTGAAAAGATGTCTTATCAAGAGGTAAGACAGGTATTAGGTAAAACTTTGCCTCAAGTAAAAATGGGAATATTCCGTGCACGAAATAGATTAAAGGAAGTTTTAAGAAAGGAGGAACAAAAATATGAAAACTAGCGAAGAGTTTCAAAAGGCTATTTTTGAAAAATATGAAAAATATCAGAAAGGAGAGAAATCATATTTTTTCCAAGAGAAGTATGAGCATAAGATGAAAGTTAGGATAGTTAAAAAAGTGGCAATTTTTTTAGTTTGTATTTTAGGTATGGCAAGTGCTGTTTATGCAGGTGCTAAAATTTATGAAAAAGTGTGGCAAGAGCCAGAAAAATATAATTATAAAGAAGAAAAAGAAGTAACTTGGCAAGATAAACAAGAAGCAATGACAGAAGAAGAAGCAATTCAAAAGGCAAGAGAGTGGACAGAAGGGTTTGATTATTCTTTTGGCAATATTGTGTGGAAGGAAATTATTAAACATCCAGAATCTAAGCAAATGTATTGGAGAATTATGACAGACAATAATATAGATGTGCAAATGGTAGCTACAACCGGAGCTTTAAAATCTTTTAGTGTGGGCTATGATTTAATTAATGGAGTAAAGCCAACTTGTCAAGAGCAAGAGGCAAGAAAAATTGCACAAGATTTTTACGGATCACTTGGTTACAAAGAAGGAGAATATCAAATTAGCTCATGTGCAAGAAATCTTATTGAGGAAGATACTTCTTATTGGGTAGCTGATTTTTGTAAAGTTTATGATGGATTGGTAAATCAATATGAATGTGTTCGAATTGGTTTTGTACCAGAGACAAATCAATTTGTTAGCCTTAATTTATTTAATACCCCAACAGAAAATAATGAAGTGAAGATAACAAAACAGGAGGCAGTTCAAGTTGCAAAGCAAAAGGAAATAGAAAATAGAGGTAATTTAGATAAATTAGAAAAAGAAGAAGTAGAATTAAGCTTTGAAAAGATGAATATGATGCATTATCACCCAGAAGAAAGTACTTCTCAAAATGTAACACAAATGCCAGAAAATACAACTGTTATTACTTCTACTGAGGAAGAATATTACAGGGTAGAAGAAAAAGTACGTAAAGTATGGAAAGTAGTTTTAACATTTCAATCTGATTTCTGTGATGTGATTTCCTATTATGTTGATGCAACAACAGGAGAAATTATTGGGGGAGATGCAATGAAATAAAAAGAAAGTAATAAAGAAAAAGAGACAAAAAAGAAATAAAAAATACTAGACTTAGAAATTATTCTAAATCTAGTATTTTTTAACCTATGCATGTAAAACATAAAAAGCATAGGTACTAGGTTCTTTAAAATGTCTTAAGTAGTAGTTAAAATGGAACTTGTTTTTTCCTTCTTCAAATTCTGCTTGTAGTTCTTCTGACGACATTTTGTCATGCTGAAAGGGAAAATGGACACCTAAAACGATGACAATATGTTGTTTTTGGAAGAACATCCTTTTTAATTCTGAAAAAGTAAAAGGATCAATAAAAGAAGGGGGAAATTCCATAATTGTTTCTGCTCTAGAAATGTTAAAGAAACTAGTTAATTGGGAGGCTGGAATGTTATATTTCTTAGAAACATAGAAAACCGACTCCCGAATCGTCATAAAACGACCTCCTTATATAGAATAATCTAATTATATAATAAATACAAAATTATGTCAACAAATTAAAAATAGGGATAAAAGAAAAGAGAAAAAGAACTATTTCTTTTTCTCTATCTATTGTATAATTAATTTTCTTCTATCTGATTAGTTGCTTTTTCTAACATTAGAAGTTCTTCCCATCTGTTATCAACTTCTTTTTGAAATTCTTCAATCATCCACTCATTTCCTGGATTAAACATGTGTTTAAATCTTTTTTGTGGTCTTAAGAATTCTTCAATTGGTAATTTTTTAGCTGGCTTATAATTAATCTTATATTTTCCATCGATTACTTCATATAATGGCCAATAACAAGTTTCAACAGCTAATTTATTAATTTGCATTAATCCATCTGTTGGATAGCCCCATCCTCTTGGGCATGGTGCAAATACATTTAAGAAACAAGGGCCTTCTGTATAAATTGCTTTTTCAGCTTTTTCATATAAATCTTTAAAGTTATTAACTGCAATACTTTGAGCAACATATGGAAGATGATGACCAACCATAATCTTTGCTAAATCTTTTCTAGGTTGCATTTTTCCTGGAATAACACTACCTGCAGGGGATGTTGTGGTATCAGCAAATCTTGGGGTTGCTGAAGAACGTTGGATACCAGTGTTCATATATGCGCCATTATCATAGCAAACATATACCATATCATGACCTCTTTCCATAGCACCAGATAAAGCTTGAAGTCCGATATCATAAGTTCCACCATCACCACCAAAAGCGATGAATTTTGTGTTTTTATCTTGTGGGAGTTTACCTTGCCTTTTCATTGATTTATAGGCTGCTTCTGCACCTGCTAGGGTAGAGGCTGCACATTCAAATGCAGTATGAATAAAAGAATCTGTCCAAGCAGTATATGGATAAATAAAAGTTGAAACTTCCATACAACCAGTAGCTGTAGCTACAACTGCGTGATCTTCTTCATGTAAAGCTCTCATAATCATTCTAGCAACAGGAGGAGCACCACAACCTGCGCACATTCTATGTCCAGATGTAAAGTGTGGTTTTTTATTTGCAACAACTTCTTTTAAATTGTATGCCATTATTTTCCACCTTCCTTTCTTAATCCAAAGTAACGATATGGATTTCCTACTTTTCCTGTTTTTACAATTTCTTGTAAATCAGAATAAACTTTCTCAAGCTCTTTTGCTGTAGTATCTCTACCACCAATACCATAGATATAGTTAACAGTAGGAACTTGACTACCATTTACGTATAATCCGGATACAACATCTTCAAATAAAGCTCCACCAGCAGCATTTAAAGAATCTGCTTTATCTAAAACAGCAACAGCTTTTAAATGAGAAAGTGCTTTTGCTACTTCTTCTGCTGGGAAAGGTCTAAACATACGAATCTTTAAAAGACCTGCTTTAATACCTTGTTTTCTTAAATTATCAACAACGAATTTTGTGGTTCCAGCTGTTGAATTCATACAAACAATCGCAATTTCAGCATCATCTAATTTGTATTCTTCAAAGAAAGAATAGCTTCTTCCTGTTAATTCTTCAAATTCTTTTGAAACTTCTAGAATTACCTTTTTAGCATTTTTCATTGCTTCTGCTTGTTGAGCCTTGTGTTCAAAAAGAAATGCTTGTAAATCTAAAGGTCCAACTGCCATAGGTTCGGCAGCATTTAATAAATAGTGTGCTGGATGATATTCTCCAACAAATTTTTTAACTAAATCATCTTCTAATAACTCAATATTCTCGATTGAGTGTGATGTGATAAATCCATCTTGGCATACCATTAGTGGAAGTAGAACATCTTTATGTTCTGCAATTCGATGTGCCATAAGTAGGTTGTCATAAGCTTCTTGGTTATTTTCTGAAAATAGCATAATCCAACCACTATCACGTACACCCATTGCATCTGAGTGATCACAGTGAATATTAATTGGACCAGATACGGCTCTGTTAACTAAAGACATAACAATTGGAAGTCTTAAACTAGAAGCAATATAAATCATTTCCCACATAAGAGAAAGACCATTTGCTGAAGTAGCAGTCATTGCTCTTGCTCCAGCAGCTTCTGCACCGATACAAGCACTCATTGCACTATGTTCACTTTCAACTGCAACGAATTCTGTATCAACAGCTCCATTACTTACAAATGTAGAAAAATATTGAGGTATTTCAGTTGATGGGGTAATAGGAAAGGCAGCAACAACATCTGGATTGATTTGTTTCATTGCAATTGCAGCAGCTTCATTACCACTTAAACGTTCACGAATTCCCATACTTATACACCCTCCTCTTTCATTGCAATTGCTCCAAATGGACATGTCTTAGCACACACGCCACATCCTTTGCAATAATCATAATTAAAATCTTTTCTTTTTAAATCTTCTCCTACTGGAATAGCATTGTCAGGACAAACAGGGAAGCATAGACCACATTGTTTACATTTATCTGATAAAAATACAGGTCTTACACTTCTCCAATCACCAGTTTTAAATTCCATTGCATTACCAGCAGCATAAATATTTCCACCGATTGTCATTTCTTCCATTGGTGTTGTTTTATTAATTTCTGTCATTTTTTAATCTCCTTTCTTTTACCAGATTTTCTTTACTTCTTGGAGTGCAAGTTTTAAAGCTTTCATATTACCTTCAATAACTTCTGGTTTTTTGGCAAATTTATGCTTAAAGGATCCTTCCATATCATTTAATAGTTCTTCATCTGTCATAATTTTGCTTACTTTGATAATAGCAGCAAGCATAGGGGTATTTGGAAAATATTTTCCAAGTGTCTCCATCGATACTTTTCTTGCATCAATTGTATAAACCGATCCTTGATATCCTTTTAATACTTTTCTTAAATATTCTTCATTTTTTGTGGTGTTAATGACAATAGCACCAGTTTCTTTTAATCCGTCTGTTACAGGAACGGATTCTAATAAAGTATCATCTACAACAACAACATAGTCTGGTTCGTAAATATTACTATGAATGGTAATTGGAGTATCACTGATACGATTGTATGCTGTAAGTGGCGCTCCCATTCTTTCTGGTCCATATTCTGGGAATCCTTGAATATATTTACCGGTGTTAAAAGCAGCATCTGCTAATAAAAGGGAAGCTGTTTTGGCACCTTGGCCGCCTCTTCCATGCCATCTGATTTCAATCAAGTTATCCATCTTAAAAAATAACCTCCTTAATATATAGATTTGTGCTAAATCTTGGTGTTTCTTTATGCCCTCAGTATATTATTAATTTTATAAGATGTCAAGAAAAAAACTGACCTAATAGGTGAAAATTATGTGAATTTTAAAAGAAGGAAAGCAAGAAAATATCTTGTCATAAAAATGTAAAAAATAATTTTAGAAAAATAGCTTGAAAAATGTAAAAATATATGATAATTTGTATAAAAGAAAAAATATTGTAATAACAATATAAAATATTATAATGATGGAGGAATACATATGAAAAAGTATTTAAAAGATGCAAAAGGTATTACATTAGTTGCCCTAGTGATAACCATTATTGTTCTACTTATCTTAGCAGGAGTTACAATGTCTATGATATTAGGACCAAATGGAATTATAGAAAGGGCAAAGGAAGCAGTAGCCAAAACAGAAGAGGCAGCAAACAATGAGTCTTTATTGATGAATGCTCTAGATTCTCAAATGAATAACTATATAAATTCATCAGTAAAAAAGGACGGAAGTTTTGATACAGAAAAAGGAGTTAATTCACCAAAGATAACAGGAACAGGATTAAAACCAGTATACTTTAATGGAGAAGAAAAAGTATATTTAACAGAAGCAAGTAGTAAAGAAGAATGGGATAAATGGTATAGTTATAGTGA
>JAETTH010000152.1 GCA_021769225.1 Erysipelotrichaceae bacterium | reverse complement strand
ATGGAAAAATACAATTGTAGATAAAGAGGAAAAAGAATTTTCAATTATACTTGGCAATCCCCCCTATTTTAAATTAGATTCCAAAGCATTAAAGGATATAGATGGGTATGATGCCATAATATATGGTCAGCCAAATATATATTCTCTGTTTATGCATTGGGGAATATCTCATTTGCGTACCAATGGAACAATGAGTTTTATTGTACCTCAATCTATTCGTTCTGGGCTCTACTTTAAGAATCTTCGTGAGGAAATGAAAGAGTTGAGAATTAAATCAATATTACACATTGATTCGAGACAAAACATATTTGACAGAGCAGAACAAGCAGTTTTTATAATTTGTTTGCAAAACAAACCTGTATGTAACACTAAAACTAGAATACAATTTATCAATGGCAATCAGAATGTGTTATCTGAATTTTCAATATCTCGTTCAAAATTAATGATGGGTAAAGATAATAACTACATGTTTATTATTAACAAAAAATCTGAAATGTACGATGTATTGGAAAAAGTCTATAAGAATGGCACAACGCTATCTGTCAATGACTCATTAGTGAAATTCTCTAATGGTTTATTTGTATGGAATCAACATAAAGAATCACTCGCCGATTCATCTGATAAAGCTATACCAATTGTGTATGGTGGAGATGTTCAGCCTGTAAATTTCCAATTCATTACCTCTTGGGCTAACGATGAACGAAAGGCATTTGCGAGAATAACTGATAAAACTCGTCCTTATGTTTTATCGGGTAAGAGATTATTGGTACAACGGACAACTAACTTTGAAAAAGACATACGATTAAAAGCATGTCTAATATCTGATGATTTTTTGGAAAATTATGATAGTTACTTTTTAGAAAATCACGTAAATTTCTTATGTTGCAACTCTGGAAAAGAAGAAATTTTAACGGATGAAATAATGTATTATTATTTGGGATTACTTAACTCAAAACTAATAAATTATGTTTTTATAAGTAAAAGCGGTAATACGCAATTATCGGCAAACGAATTGAATCTACTGCCATTTTCTAAAAATAATGTAAAAGATATTTCGGCATTTGTATCAAAATATTTGTCAGAGTTAAGAGAACATCAAGAAGAATTGGATAGGCTTGTATGCGAAGCATATGATTTATCCGTTAATGAAATAAATATGATTCTAGATTATTGAGGTGAGGCATTTATGAAAAAACTACAGTTTAAAACAAATTCCCGCCATATTAGCCAATTAGGGCGTGAGCTTGTTACAGATTTTGTTACAGCATTAGTGGAACTTATTAAAAACTCTTACGATGCGGATGCCTATGGTGTGAAAATCATTTTGGATAAACCCAATACCCCACAAAGCAGGATTGTTCTAATTGACACTGGTACAGGAATGACACAATCGGACTTCGAAAATAAGTGGATGGTAATTGGTACAAACAATAAAATTACTGAACCTTATACCCCTAAAGGTAGAAAAAAGGCA
>JAETTH010000151.1 GCA_021769225.1 Erysipelotrichaceae bacterium | reverse complement strand
CTTTTTCTGTTATATACGCTGTAAGGTATATAGTTATACACATTGTCACATTTCTTCGCCAGATACATGGTTTGTTTTGATTTTGCAAGCTTGGAATATTTTATTTTATTTATATTTTCCCTGTAATAAAGCTTGTTCATTTCAGTCCCGAAAGGAAGCGTATCCGAGGAAGATAAGTCAAACATTACACTGTCTACATCTTTATATTCGGTAAGAGCATATACTATGGATGTTACAAATGCAGTCTCATCACTTTTATCCACGAACTGTGCTGATTTTTCATTTAAACTTACCTTTGCAGTCGTTCCGTCTACCTGGACGCTCTTTATACTCCCCGAAACCACTGCGGGAAGGAGTCCGTTTTTAGAAGCAACTTTACCGTTTTCTTCGTTATCCGCCATTAAGTTAAGAACATTATCGAATGTAGCCTGTTCTGTATTTACTTTTCTGGTTATCGGTACTACATATCCTTCTGCATTTTTAAAGTAGACCGTAATATCTGCCTGTTCCGTTTTGGTTTCTTTTTTTATGTAACTACTCACTGTCTGCTGTACTTTTGCCGTCAGCTGAGGTTCTTTTATCGTTATGTAACTCAACGCTATTATCCCGACCAATAATAATAGTTTTATTAATTTTTTCATATCTCATCATCTTTTAATAGTTGTATTTATAATTATTATGAACAAGCCATGTCTAATATGCATATCTTGTTTAATGATTTTAAAAAGATTATAGAAATCATCGTATGAGTATTATGGGAAAATTTATCAATAAAAGAAAATTATTTATACACTCTGTTTTATACTTTTTTGTAAACATATAAATTAATTAGTTAATTTATAATAATGGGACAGCAATATAAAATCTTATTATTTATTATTATTAAAATAAAATAATACATTTGATTTAAAGGATTAACTTTTAGTTATATGATTTTAAATATCCAATTAATAAAACATTGCTTAAATCTTAAATAATATCATGACTTTAAATAGTGTCAACCTATGTACATATTAAGGTTGACATAGCGAAGGTGCAGTTGATATAATTTCCCAAAAATCATTAAGGAGAATATAAATGAAAAATATAAAGACAAAAGATTTGGTCATATGTTCACTGTTTACAGCTTTGGTGGCTGCGGGGGCTTTTATACGAATACCCGTTTTGTATATGGATTATTTTACTTTGCAGTTCTTATTTGTCCTCTTGGCAGGCATACTTCTCGGAAGCAGACTTGGAATGCTGTCGGTTACAATATATGTTTTGCTCGGACTGTTCGGCTTTCCTATTTTTGCTGCAGGGGGAGGTATCAATTATGTTTTAAGACCCAGCTTCGGTTACCTCATAGGATTTGTTTGCGCAGCTTTTGTATGCGGTTTAGTACTTGAAAAATCGGAGAAAAAGACATTTAAATCTTATCTTATTTCCGCTTTTGCGGGATTTATGGTTACATATTTGATAGGGCTTGGTTATAAATAT
>JAETTH010000150.1 GCA_021769225.1 Erysipelotrichaceae bacterium | reverse complement strand
CCGAAACATATACTTATGCAACAAATGAATTAACGATGAAGGATACTTTAAAAAATCAGATTAAAGAAATGGAAAAAGATTTTCCGGGTATTAAGTATGGTACTGCTGAAGAAATCATGAAATTGTCGGATTATAATAAAATCGCTAAACTATTCGGAAATGAACAAATCAAATTGAATGATAAAGAGTATGCGGTAATATGTGATTACGATAACATAAAGGTATATCGTGATAAGGCACTTAAAAGCGGAACCGAAATAAGTATAGGTGGAAAATCTTATACTCCCGTAAATGAAAAATGTATTGATGGTTTTATAGAAGATAGTATACAGTCTATAAATACCGGGATCATAGTACTTCCGGATAGTGCAAATCTTAAAACGAGTTGGATAGAAAAAAGTTATGCAAATTCAAACTACTCCGTTTCTTCTAAGGGAGATAAAATAACTTTTGAAGAAAAGATGTTAAAAGATTTGGAAGAAAACAGTAAATTCAAAGATGTAAAAGATTATGCCATTCAGATAAATGGAAGGACGAGGATTACAAATATCGAATCTTCTAAAGGACTTGGCGCTACGGTGACGTTTATCGGGATATATCTCGGTATCATATTCCTTATTACATCGGCTGCAATCTTAGCTTTAAAAGAACTTTCGGAAAGTGCGGATAATAAAGACAGATATTCCATATTAAGAAAAATAGGTACGAGTGAGGGCATGATAAATAAAGCTTTATTCGCTCAAATCGGGATATTTTTCATACTTCCGTTATTGCTTGCTGTCGTTCATTCAATATTCGGACTTCAATTTGCAGATTATGTATTAAGTACAATAGGTCATATGAATATACTTCCTTCTATTATCGCAACATCTGTAGTAATAATATTGATTTACGGAGGATATTTCTTATTGACTTACTTCTCAAGCAAAAATATAATCAAAGAAAATTAAAAAAGAGGCTTATGCCTCTTTTTATTTACTTGAATGAATCAGATAAATCATTTAAGCTATCAAGGAGATTACCTAAAATAGCATTTGATAATTTATCATTTTGTTTTATTACCCACTTATCGTCTTTCTTGTTTAAAGTTACTGTTACTTCATTTGTAACTGTTGTAGAGCTTTTAACCGCATCGTCAATCATTGTATTTAGTTTCTTTTCAACGTATTTATTCATTTCATCTTCTGACGCATCTAAATGAGATAGAGCATATGCGAACATATCGGTAAAAAATGTTTTCATTCCGCTGCCAAAGTCCTTATTCGTTATTTTTACTTTTACTGTGGCAGTATCTCCATTGTCTTTAGTAGATACGATTTCGTAAGATAGATTAGATAATATTTTTTTAGCTATTTCCTGACTTTCTTTGTCTACTTTATCCTTGTCCTTTTCATCTAAAAAACTGCTTAGATTTTTATCCACACTGTCTAATACATCTTCATAGTTTTTAAGTGTTTCGGCATCGTAAGTTTTAAGTGCATCCAAA
>JAETTH010000149.1 GCA_021769225.1 Erysipelotrichaceae bacterium | reverse complement strand
AATTTGTGCTGGATGAAAATGTTGAGGATTTACTCCTTCATGCAAAATCAAACACAACATTCAACAGCGGAAAAACCATAAGAGACAGTGATAAAATTATAACCCTTTCTACGTGTTCCTATGAAATGGAAGAGGGAAGATATGTTTTGATAGGTAAACTAATCAAGAAATAAAAAACGCCTTTATAGGCGTTTTTTTATAATTCATTTTCATTTATTACTTTAATATTGTTTTCTTTTAAAATACTTGCTGTAATACCTTTTCCTTTTATTAAAGTACCGCTGAAGTTTCCGTCATAAATCTCATTATTACCGCACGATGGGGAATTTGCTTTAAGTATCGCAAATCTAACATTATTTTCTTTTGCTATTCTTAAAATTTCTAAAGCTCCGAGTTCGAATTCTTTTGTTACATCATCTCCGCTTTTCGTTAATACTTTACCGTTTTTTATTTCGCAAGGTTCCCTGGGAGTCATAAGTCCTCCAAGCTGTTCAGGGCATACCATAATCAAATTGAATTTTTCTCTTAGTTCATCAATTATTGTATCGTTGATTTTATTGTTTCCTCCGCTGTATTTGCAGTTCTCTCCGAGAAGACAAGCGGAAATCAAAATATTATCTTTATTCATTATTACCTCTAAATTAAAAATAAGAAGCGTCACCACTTCTTATCTTAAGTATAATTAATTTAATAATTCTCTTGCTACTTCATTAACGACTTTGCCGTCTGTTTTTCCTTTTACTTTCGGCATAACTTCGCTCATGATTTTGCCCATATCTTTGACTGTTTTCGCACCTACTTTATCAATAGCTTCTTTTACTATTTCTATGACTTCCTCTTTTGAAAGCTGTTTAGGTAAGTACTTCATCAAAACATCAAGCTCAGCTTTAGTCTCTTCAACTAGGTCATCTCTTCCTGCTTTTACAAATTCGTTCAAAGAGTCTCTTCTTTGTTTGACTTGTTTTGCTACTACGTCAAGAATTTCCGTATCATCCAATTCTTTCTTCGTATCTTTTTCGATTTGTAATATCGCAGCTCTGACCATTGTAACAGTAGATTTTGCTATATTGTCTTTTTCTTTCATGGCTTTTTTTAAATCGCCAAGTAAAGTTTCTTTAAGTGACATACAAAACACTTCCTAATTATCTTTTATTTTTTTTCTTTCTGGCTGCTTCAGCTTTTTTCTTTCTTTTAACACTTGGCTTTTCATAGTGCTCTCTTTTTCTGATTTCAGACATAACACCTGCCATAGCTGTTTTTTTCTTAAATCTTTTTAAAGCGCTCTCTAGTGATTCGCCTTCTCTTAATCTTACTTCTGACATTCTTCAACCCTCCCCTCTAACCGTGGGTTATCACGTTTGTAAGTAGCATAAATTATTATAAAAAAATAAGCGGGATATGTCAATAAGATTTGGTCGTTCTTTTGAAAAAAACAAGTATTAATGGCTTTATAGCCCCTAAAACGAAAATATCTTATCTGACTTAATCCTATTT
>JAETTH010000148.1 GCA_021769225.1 Erysipelotrichaceae bacterium | reverse complement strand
AATAAATTGCTGGGCTGAATTGTTCAGCCCTGTCAGTTGAAAAATTTAAATACCAAAGTTCATTACAACAGCAACCGAATCCAAAAGGTTTTTGAATGTATTTATTCAAAGAGCAGGCGGTAAAAAGGAAGTTGCAAAAGATGTTTGAAGTTAAATAGAATAAGGAGTGAAATTATGAAAAATAAAGTTATAAAAGATGCACTCAAATTACTGATTATAACATTCATCCTCAACATTCCTTTGTTTTTGCTGTTTTTTGGTATCCATTTAATGGAAGGACCATATATTCCCTATGATTTAACTTTAATTGATGGTGTAAGTTTAGGTTATATAGCGTTTTATATTTTTGCATATATTTATATCATAGCAGCATTTTTTATATGCAGACGTAAAGTATTATATGTAAAAGAATCTCTTTGGTGGTATTTTCTTTTTCTGGCAATCGGAAGTTTAATATGCAGTATAATAAATAAGTTTGTTCACGGAGGGGTTCCGTATATGTTGTTTAATATAACGGTAGTTGTTGATAAATTCAATTCATTTACTTGCTGCTTTATGTTTATGATGATTGAAAATATATTAAAGACCGGTATTCTGTTCTTTCGCTATAAGGGATGAATGTTATCTGGAATAATTTAAGGGGTGAGGATCCTCACCCCTTGTTGTTTAAGTCGAAACGCAGGAATTGTCGAACAACGTCGAAAGGGACTTGGTATGAAGAAAAAAGCAGTTATTGCAGTGAGCGGTGTTATTGTTGTTTTAACAATTGCTTTGAATGTATTATTTTTATATTCGATTGGTGCTTTTGAAAACAAGTCATTATCATTTTCAGAAGATATTGACATCACGCTCAGTACGATAATAAACAGGGCAGATTTAGAGAATGAGAACTATGCTTATAGTCTTACTATCCCTGATGATTATGAGGAGACAAGCGGATATAATGTATATAACTACTATCTGAAAATACAAAACAATAGTAAATATGATGTGTATAATGTTCGTATTCCGCAGGAATTTAAATCTGAAGATTTCATACTGAATCAGGATACAATGAATGATTTTGACCCGTTTTATATTAAGTCAGAAGAAAGCGGATTTATTTCTCTTGTCATATGTATAAAAAATGATTTGACTGAGGCAGAAATAAATGAAATTATGCATAAATTACCAAAACTGGTTGTAGTTAATTTGGTTACTCTTGATGAAGAGCATCATGTTAACTATTCAAAAACCGCAATTGTTCATTATGATATAACAGATGAAGACTATTCGAAAGAAGATGTACAATATCAGGATGTATTATAAAAATAAGCATTGAATATCTTTGTGCATTAAGATAAGGTGATAAAATGAAAAAAGAATCAATCAGAATGTTTTCCATATGCTTACTTATAATACTTTTATTATCTTTGTCTGCTTGTAATTATTATGAACCTGAAAGTGTGCAAAAAAATATAGAGGTTAATATATTAAGTTGCTGTGATGCTACGCAA
>JAETTH010000025.1 GCA_021769225.1 Erysipelotrichaceae bacterium | reverse complement strand
TAAGATACCCCTTTCAATTGGTTAAATTTTTGTTACTAAAATTATTTTAACACAATTTTGATTGGGTATCTTATTTTTTATTTAATTAATTTTCCCGAATTTATTTTACACTAACAAAACCTTTAGGGATTATGCTGTTTTAGTCTTTTGATATTTTGTAAACCTTCGAAAACTCCCTTTATATATGTATATGATGCTTGTACAATAATTATTACTATTTTTTTCATAAATCTTGTACTTCATCATAGAATATGTTATGATAGGATAAAATTAATAAAAAAGGAGGAAACGTACTATGTGGTGGATTCTTTTGATTATTATTGTTGTACTTGTTATCTTCATCATTAGCTTATATAACGGGCTTGTAACCTTAAGACAAAGAGTTAAAAATGCATGGAGTCAAATTGATGTACAACTTCAAAGAAGATTTGATTTAATTCCTAACTTGGTTGAGACAGTAAAAGGATATATGTCTCATGAAGCAGAAGTATTAGAAAAAGTAACAGAACTTCGTGCTTCTTGGGCTAATGCTAAAACAGTAGATGAAAAAGCTAAGATAGATAATATGTTATCTGATTCTTTAAAAACTATTATGGCTGTTTCAGAAAATTATCCTGATTTAAAGGCAAATCAAAACTTCATTAGTTTACAAAATGATTTAAAAGAGACAGAAAACAAAATTGCTTATTCTAGACAATTCTATAATGATACTGTTACAATGTATAATACGAAACTAGAAGTATTTCCATCAAATTTAATTGCTTCTATGTTCCATTTTACAGCTGAAACATTATTTGAAGTAGATTCTGCAGAAGCTAGAAAAAATGTTAAAGTTGACTTTAACAAATAAGTAAGTAAAAAAATAAAGAAAGTGTTGAATTTTAATGATTCAACACTTTTATTTTTATCACATTTGAAAAATTTTTATTGCATTTTCATAGGTTATTTTTGCAATTTCTTGAACTGACATTTGCTTTACTGCTGCTATTTTTTCTGCCATATAAATTATATTCGTAGAGTCATTTCTCTTTCCGCGATTGGGTTCTGGTGATAGATAAGGACTATCTGTTTCGATTAAGATTTTATCATTTGGAACCATGGTAATAATTTCATCTGCATTTTTTGAATTTTTAAAGGTAATAGGACCTGCAAACGAGATGTAAAATCCTAATTTTAATGCTTCTTTTACTAATTCTCTATTTAATGGACAACAATGAAAAATTCCTTTTTTTTCTACTGGATTTTGTTTTAGGATTTCTAATGTATCTATGACAGCTTCTCTGCAATGAATAACAATTGGAAGTTGCAATCTATTTGCAATCTCAATTTGTTTTTGAAACATTTCTTTTTGGTTTGCTTTATTTTCTTTATCCCAGTAATAATCTAGTCCAATTTCGCCTATTGCTACTACCTTTTCTTTATTTTCCCTTGCTAATTTTTCTATTGTTTGTAACTGTTTTTCTTGTTCTTTTTCACTTTCTACTATATCATTTGGCGAAACTCCTACAATAGAATAAATGAAAGAATACTCTTTAGCAAGTTTAACTGCAAATTCAGAGGCTTCTATGCTATATCCAGCACAAATCAGTCTGGTTACACCAGACTGATAAATTTTTTCTAATATTTTTTCTCTATCTTGCTCAAATTTTTCATCGTTATAATGGGCATGTGAATCAAATAGTTCCATTTTTTCTCCTTTTTATTTACAAAGTATTACACAATTTGCTGTTGCATATTCTTTTAAGTGAGAAATACTCAAATCAATACTTTCAATTTGTTTAAAAGAAATTCCAATAAAGTTCACAATTGGTTTTCCCTTTTTATCATTTAAAATCTCAATATTTTTCCAATCAATTTGATATTTATCATTTAGGAAGGAAGAAATTGCTTTAAATATCGCTTCTTTGGCTGCAAACCTTGCTGCATAGTGTTGATACTTAACCATCTTTTTTTGTTCACAATACTTTATTTCATTTTCTGTGAAAATTCTAGCTAAAAATTTAGGACCTAAATTTTCAGCAGATTCTTCCATTCGTTTTACCTCTATGATATCTGTACCACAAAAAACTTTCATTTTTTTCTCCTTTATTCTACTTTATCTTAAAAGTACAATCACAGAAATTAGATTTACCAAAATTGCTACCACTAAGAATAGAAACATCCATCTGCTAAGATTTAATGTTTTTAACACATTATGTTCTTTATAGAGCAAATCATATTTTACCTTTACTTGTAAATAACAAGAATTAAGCTCTAAAATTTCTTTCCAAATTTGAATCATAGATGAGCCATCACTGTCATTGGTAATTTCTTGAATCCATACATCTTGCGAAAAAGAGATAAAGTTTTCTCTTGCTTGTTTATGTCCTTTTTTCGAACCTAAATCTAAATTAATTTTCTTTAAATAAAGTTTTTGATATAACATAAATAAATAAGTATAAAGAAATTCTCTTTCAAAGGTAAATGGCAAAATGGTATAATTAGTACTTTCTACTCCAGATGCTAAAAGAGCTGTTCCAGTTTTGGTAAAACCGCATTTTGCATATTTATTTTTTGCCCAGATATGAAATTGTCTATTAATATTTTCTTTATCAATACTAGCATTATATCTTGCTGGTAGAACATTTGAATATTTGAAAAACTCATGTTCAATTTCTTCAAATGACTTTTGTTCATTCCAGCTTTCTTGATCAACACAAGTATAAGTATACGTTAAGAATCTGGCAGTATCAATATTTAACTCTTTGGCATCTAAGTTAGGTCCTGTAATTTGCTTAATTAATCTTGATAGTTCTTTTACATCTTTAAATTTATCTGTCGCAATTTTAATATTTTCATACTCTTTTAAAGAGTCAAATTCTGAGTTAATATCTCTAAATTTATAGTTAAAATTTAAAACATCTGACATTATATTAGTATTTTCTACATTTGTTTTAAATACTAAAAAGCAAATTCCGGTCTGAAAACAAATAATATCAATTGTTTGAATTTGAAAGAAAATGCCATTTTTCTCTCCTACTTTACCTTGTACATCATTTCCTAAATGATATTCAAACATACTACATGGTTGTTTGGATAAAATAACTGCTTTTAGTTCTTCATTTAATTCCAAAAACTCTCTTCTTTTTGCTTTTTCTAAATTAAATGACCAAAACATATAGTCTCTCACTTTTGGCAAGAAATAAGAGTAAATATTGAAATCCTTTTCTTTTTCAAATAGTTTTACTCTACAATGTTTATCTTTTAATAATGCATAGAGATATTTATTTAGTTTTTGTTTTTCCACAACATAAGGATAAACAAAATATGAATATTGGTATCTTGTCTTTAGTTCCACTTTTTTTCTCCTTATTATTTATCTGTATAGTAATTTACATTTAAGTCTTCTCCTAGATGATAAGTGCCAATAAAATCGATTTTTAGATTATAGTCCAAATTGTATTTTGTATCTACAATGATATTTCCTTTTTGATCAATACAACCCCATACTCCATCTTTTTTCACAGCTGCAAACCCAAATTTATTCACTTCAGTTGCATCATCATAAATGTAGTTTACAACAACCACACCCTCTTTATTTACAAATCCATATTTTCCATCTTGTTTACTTAAGAATAAAGTATTAGATGTCAAAATTTCTGTATTTTTCTTTTCTTCTAATTTAAAATTATAGTACTTATATTCTTCCCCAACTCTTATTTTCATATAGCCTTTTTCTGTGTTGATTTCTGAAATAATCCCAGTTAGTTTTACTTGTAATTGGCGATCAATTAAATCAGTTTCGATTCCATCTTTGCTTCCCTCTAATAGGTCGGTTTCTTTTCGATAAGATAATTCTTGATATTCAAATGGAATCTTTTCTTCATTTGAAGCTGAGACAATTCCATACTTATCTTGTTGTTTTGCAATATAGTAATCGCCAAAAGCATAAGATAATGTTTCATATTTTGCTTCTATTTTAATTTCTTTTGAGATACTCATTACTCCATACTTGTTGTCTTTTACAAAAGTAATGTTGTCTCCATTAATTTCTGTAATATCATCAAATCCGTCATTTAATAACACTTCTGCTTTTTCATTGACAAGACTCCATTTTCCATCTTGTTTTACTACATATTTGTTACTTCCATAAACAGATTTAATATCTTCATAAACATTCTCTAAAACTTGTTTTTTGTTATATCCTATAACACCATATTTATTTTCATTATTAATTACAATATATCCGTTTTCATAAGTAGAGGTTAATGGTTTGATTTCTTTAAAAGCATTTTGAATAATAACACTTCCCGTATTATCTACTAATCCTAATTGATTTTCTTTTGTAGTAAGTAAACTATTAGTAATTCCTCTCATTGCTGTTATATTATCATATTCACATGGTAAAATTAATTTTCCATCTAAATCTATTAGTCCATATTTTCCATCTTTTGATACTCTTAATACATTTTTTTCATACCACAAATTTTGATTGGCATCAAAATTTTCAATTGGTTCTATTTTCTCATACTCTGTAAAAATTGTTTCATTTTTTTCATTTAGTACTTTTGTCTTAAACTCACCTGTTTGCTTATTTACTTCCTCCATGGCAACAAAAACTGTTTTTTGATTGTCTGGAATAACAATCATTTCTTCGTAAGTTGGCTGAATAATGATTTTTCCTGTACCATCTATTACTCCCCATTTATTGTTTGTAAAAACCGGATAAAAATATGTTGCTGCTACTTTATCTACTGAGCTTGATGCTGGTTTTGGTGACATTAGTTCTTTAATAATAAAGCCAAACATTATAATGACAACTAATGCAATAATAACAGCAAATACTTTCTTTAAGTTTAACTTTTTATTATCACTATCATATCTTCTTCCTCTACTCATGATTAATCTTCCTTTCTCTTTTTTATAGATAGACTTATCCTATTTTATTCATATAAAATATATCACATTTTACTATCAAAATACAATATTTCCCCACAAAATTTACATTTTCCAAATTATTCCTATTTCTTTCCTTGCATATTTTTTCAAAATATACTATAATTCTTTTTTGAAAAGAGGTTTTAAAATGGCTATTTATGAAAAAGATTTTAGAGTTGATTTTGATAAAATAGATGAAAATAATCAAATGAGTAATCATGGTTTTTTAGATTTTTTTCAAGAAATTGGTATCTTACACTCTGATCAGGCAGGTTATGGATTAAAGGATATTCCCACAACTCATGTTGCTTGGATTTTATTAAATTGGAAATTAAAAGTCTTTACAAGACCAAAATGGAATGATTTTATTCATATTAAGACTTGGTCTCGTTCTATGGACAAGTTTCATGCTTATCGTGATTTTGAAATGTATGATAAAGATGGTAATCGTATAGCAATTGCAACTTCTAAATGGACTTTATATAACACACAAACTGGTCGTATTACGCCTATTCCCCAAGATATTTTTGGAGCATACAACAGTGCTTTAGCTTCCGTATTTGAAGAATTTGAGGAGCGTCTAAAAGAGCCAGAAGAGTATGATTTTTCTAAAACATATACTGTACAAAGAAGGGATATTGATACAAATCATCACATGAATAATCTTGCTTATTTAAATTATGGTATTGAAACTTTACCAGAAAAAATTTATCAAAAAATGAATTTTTCTCAAGTAGAAATTATGTATAAAAGGGCAACTTTATTAGGAGAATCGTTTATTACTTTATTTAAACAAATTAGTAACCAGGAAATAATGGCCGTTGTAAAATCTCCTGATTCTAAGATTCTTCATGCTATTATTCGCTTAACCAACTAGAATTGCCTTACTTTTTTACTGTATAACTTAAAAAGAGGATAAACACCTTTATCCTCTTTTCATTATCCCCAAACAAAGAAAAGCTAAGTATTATACTTTGCTTTTCTTACCCTTCTACTATTTTGTTTCTCTTCTATCAATTTTTGCTACTATAACTGTCATATCATCTTTGGCAACTCCAAAGTTATTATCTATTGATTCTAAAAGGAGTAAATCTGCAATTTTTTGTGGATCATCTGTTTCAATTTTATCTAAGAAGTCTTTTACCCATAGTTCTTTATTTTTATATTCACTGTTAGATTCTATAATTCCATCACTGCACATTACCAAGATTTGATCTCTTTCAATGTCTTTATCATAGATGCTTAAGTCAATATTATTTAACACTCCTGCTGGAAGTGAGATTGCTTTCATGATTTGTGTTTGTTTTGATTCTTTGATAAAGGTTGGACATGCACCGTTTTTGATGAATTCAATATTTCCAGTATATAGATCTAAAATGGAAACATCAAGTGTTGCATACATATCATCTTTCGCATTTAAAGATAGGGTTGAATTGATTAAATCTAATGAGACTTCTTTATCAAATCCTGATGTTAATAATCTTTCCAACATTTTAACTGCTACTTTGCTGCTTTTTCTTGCTTCTGGTCCTGATCCCATACCGTCACTAATGGCTAATAGGTATTTTCCATCTTCTAGTTTAATTTGCAGACTACTGTCCCCTGATACTGGAGAATTTTCTTTTTTAGCTTTTGCTATTCCTAATTTAAAAGTATATTTATCTTCTGAGCTATAGCATCTTACCATTAGATTTCTTTCTTTTTCTAAACGAATATGGCTTTGAAGTGATATAGTTTGGTTTAATACTTTACTTAGAATTTTTTGTGTTTTTTCTATTATATTTTTTTCTTTTGAAAAATCATTTTTCACTTTTTCATATATTTTTATAATGTATTTCCCACTTTTTTCTCTTTTTAAGCTAATATCTTCTGGATAAATCTCTTTTCCATTTAATAGTACTTTTATTTCCTCAATTTTTTGTGTAATATTTTCTGCTTCAGTTTCTTGTTTCATATCTTCCGCCAAATCAGAGATTACTTTAGATACTCCTTCTAACTGATTGGATATTACTTTTTTACTATCTTTTATTTTTTGTTTCCATATATAATTTAATTTACTAATTTTGTAGGTATAATTTAAGGCTTTTAGTACTTTTTGTAAGTCTTCTTCTATTTTGCTGTTTGCCTCTTCTGTTTCAAACCCTACAATATAGTTATTGTGTTTAGCAAAAGTTTGAATAATTTCTTCTTTTGAGATTTCCCCTTTTTGCACTAATATCCTAAATATATCTTTTGAAATTTCTCCTTCTCTATCTAAAATATCATCATATAGAAGGTTGTTTTCATCACCTAACATAGAATTTTCTAATTCGTCTAGAAAAATATCTCTTGCTTCTTGAGCTTCTTTTGTTTCATTTTCTTCTACTATAGTTGCTGCAGCTTCTTGATAACTTTTGGCCATTTCTGATATTGTCTCTGACATATTATTTAGTTTGTAAATCGTTTCTTTTGTTCCTTCTAATACTCTTCCTCCTGTATCTGGAAGTAGTTTTGTTTTTCCAAATAGATCTTCAATATCAATTACTATATTTTTTGGAACTGCAAGTAATCCTAAAGAAGCTATTAAAATTTCTTGGATATGAATCACCGGAATTGTATTTCCATTTGCTACATAAGCTAAAATTCCATTTCCTAAAATAAATCCTGCAATAACTCCTATTTTTCCAAATTTGTTTAAAACACCGGCAATCATACCAGAAAGAGCATATGCTGCTACCATAATTGGTTGATTATTTCCGATAATACCAAGAACTACTCCAATTGTAACACCAGAGGTTGTCCCTACTAAAATTCCATTTTTCCATCCTAGTATCATAACAAGTAAAATACATAAAATATTTTTAATAGAGAATCCAAAAATTGCAAAATCACCTAAACATGAAATAGCAATCGCTAAAAGTAAACTAGTTCCAATTACCTCTTCAATTGCAAATGCTTTTTTCATTCCATATTCTTTAATTACAGGAACTGAATTTGCAAAAATTTTATAAAATACATATGTTGCAATACTATTAGTAATACACATTAATAAATCATATACATAGAAGGTACCTAAAAAGATTTTAAATAAGCCTACTACTAATGTAGCAAAAACTAAATGAAATCCTACTTTTCTTTTCTCATTTGTCTCATCTATTTTTACCTTTGGCCTTATTACTAAAATGCTTGCTGTAAATACAAGTGAACTTAAGATATATGTTAATAAACTACTTGCTCCAAACCCCACAAAAGTACCAATTGCAGTTAGCACAAATACAATTCCTGCAGAAATATAATTACTAATACAAGCTGCTACTATTGCTAAGCCAAAAGGCGCAAAATCAGTGCCAAATCCAATGCATGACACCATAAAAGAGATGAGGTATAACACAATTTGCTGTTTTGTAAATAGCTTTTTTATCAAGCTAACTACCCTCTCTTTTTTATTTACTTTATTTACTTGATCATCTACTTGTTCATCTTGTTCTTCTTGAAAATCATTTTGTATATTTTGAAACATCCTTACCACCTCATACTTTTTCTATTTCATAACGCTTATTTTAGTACAAGCCTTCCTAAGAATTTTGTCACTTTCAGCACTCTAAAACGAAAAAGTTTTTTACAATTTGTGATATATTTTTAAGTATTTCCCTTTTATACAAATAAAAGGTGGAAATTATGTATATTATTTTATCGTAAAATAGCTAAAAATACAAGTTCTTTGTATAAAGTTTTAAGTAAACCTAAAATTTATTTTTCTTTTAAAAAAAGCCAACCTATGAAAAGAATTTTTTCATAAATTAGCTTTTGTTTTTATCTTATATTTTCTATTTCCATGTATCTGGTATAGATGAATAATTAGAAAGTTTTGTACAGCCATAGAAACAATATTTTGATGTTGTTACATTTGTTCTATTCCATAATGCTGGTGCATTTCCTGTAAGTCCTGTACAACTTGAAAAAGTTCCTGAGCTTGAATCAATTCCTGCAAATTTTGTAATATTAGGGCAGTTATCAAATAAGGTAGCAGGTATCTCTCCTGTTAGTCTAGCACACCCACTAAATGTTCCAACAAAAGTAGTCGCTTTTGTGCAGTTCTTAAATAAGTCTGGGGGAATACTTCCTGTTAGTCCTGTACATCCTCCAAATGTTCCTAAATGTCCATAAGTAGAATTACCAAAAGACAAAACTTCTGTACAAGTTTCGAATAAGGTTGCAGGAATACTTCCTGTTAGTCCTGTACACCCATTGAATGTTCCTCCGTTTCCCTCTCCAAATGTTGTAACTTTTGTACAATTTGTAAATAGCCTTGCGGGAATCTCTCCTGTTAATCCGCTACAAGAAGAAAATGTACCTCCGAAATCTGTTACATTTGGGCACTTGGCAAATAAGCTTTCTGGGATACTTCCTGTTAAGCCTTTACACCTAATAAATGTATCTCTAAAACTTGTTACAGCTGGATTATTGGCAAATAAGTTTTCTGGGATACTTCCTGTTAATCTTTCACAATAATAGAAAGTATAAGAAAAGTCTTTCACCTTTGAACAATTTGCAAATAATCTTTCTGAAATATTTCCTGTTAATCCACTACAACCATTAAATATATTAGCAAAAGTAGTAACATTTGGACAATTAGCAAATAAGTTTTCTGGGATACTTCCTGTTAATCCACTACATCCGGAAAATGTGTAAGTAAAGTTTGTTACATTTGGACAATTGGCAAATAATCTTTCTGAAATATTTCCTGTTAACCCTCTGCAACCATTAAATATACTACTAAAAGTAGTAACATTTGGGCACTTGGCAAATAAGTTTTCTGGGATACTTCCTGTTAAGCCACTACAATAAGAAAATATATTAGCAAAAGTAGTAACATTTGGACATTTGGCAAATAAATTGGCTGGGATACTTCCTGTTAAACTTTTACAAGAAGAAAATGTGTAAGTAAATGCTGTTACATTTGGACAATTGGCAAATAAATTGGCTGGAATACTTCCTGTCAAGCCACTACATCCGTAAAATGTGTAAGTAAAGTCTGTTACATTTGGACAATTAGCAAATAAGCTTTCTGGGATACTTCCTGTTAAGCCTTTACATCCATTAAATGTACTTGAAAACCTTTCCGTCTTTGTACAATTAATAAATAAATTTGTGGGAATCTCTCCTGTTAATCCACTACAAGAAGAAAATATACTACCAAAAGTAGTTACATTTGGACAATTGGCAAATAAGCTTTCTGGGATACTTCCTGTTAAGCCTTTACATCCGGAAAATGTACCAGAAAAATTTGTTACAGATGGACAATTGGCAAATAAATTTTGGGGAATCTCTCCTGTTAATCCACTACATCCGGAAAATATACCAGCAAAAGTAATTACATTTGGACAATTGGCAAATAAAGTCGCTGGGATACTTCCTGTTAAGCCACTACATCCAGAAAATGTTTGTCCAAAACTTGTTACAGATGGACAATTGGCAAATAGGTTTGCGGGAATCTCTCCTGTTAATCCACTACAAGAAGAAAATATACTAGCAAAGTCTGTTATATTCCTAAAGCTTAGCCAATGCGGTTCTGGTATACTTCCTACTAATTTTTTACAATTGTAGAAATTAAAACTAGCATTATCTAGCACTCCCCATTGCTTAATTCCTGTTATATAATCTTTTGAGGTCGTTATTGAATTAAAATTCCAATACCCAATTGTTCCTGTTATCTTTATATCATATACTCCTGCTTTTGCATAAGTATGCGTTGGTTTTTGACTTTTTATTTCTTCTCTTGTTCCATCTCCCCAATCTATATATGTATCTATTTTGCCTCCACTTATTGGTAATGTTATCTGTGTATTGTCTGCTGCTAGAGTCCACTCTGTGATAAATTCTCTTACATTGGTTATTTCTATCTCTTTTGTGATTTCTTCTCCTTTCGTGTTTGTTGCTTTGATGGTGACTAGTCCGTTTTTTGTTGCTTCATAGGTATAGACCATACTGGTTGCTCCTTGGGCATCTACCTCTGTTCCATCTGGAAATGTTACTGTCTTGATTCCATTTTCTATATCCTGTGGTCTGATACTTAAAATACATGGATATTGATTTGGCTCCCCTTGCTCTACACTTAACGATAGCCCTTTTGTAATTACTGTTTTTACTTTTGGTATATTTCCTAGTCCTGTTTTTTTCGATGTACAACTATTTTTCTTTACTAGAATGATTTGTTTCATTACTTCTTCACTTGTCTCTACTTCTATTGTATATTTACTTCCACTTATTTGTTTGAATTCTCCCTTGTTTCCATTAGTTATCGTGATTCCTTCTTGACTAAATCCTTCTACTTCTTCTGTAAACTCTATTGTATAAATTATCTTTTTTTCTGTTAGTAATTTACTTAAATCCTCTTTTATTGTACAGGTTGGCATTACTTCTATTCTATTTTCTGCTTGCCATAATGAATAGATTTTCTCTCCATTAAACTCTACTCCTTCTGGGTAGTAAATTGTATAACTTTGTTCATTAATGATATAGACATCTCTTGTACTTAATCCTTTTTGAGCTTGACTAAATCCTTTTCCATAACTTAATGTTAGGTTATCTAATTTACTTAAGTCTATAATATAGTAGTTTCCATTATCGTTCACACTTTTTTTATCTATATGGGCTACTTCTGTATATCTTACCTTTTCTCCATCTCTTGTTAAAACTGGTAACTCTCCTGTTTGAGATACATATATATTTACTCTTTCATCTAACACCTTAATATCATTACTAAAATTATTAAATTTCTTTAATGCTGTTCCTGAATCTAAATTCATCACAATCGTAAAGCTTAGAATTAAAATTACAATAATGGTAATAACCAATGCTCCTAAAGTAACACCTCTTTGTGATCGCAAGGAGTTATGATTTTTTTCTATTAATTTTACTTTTGTTTCTTTCATCTACATTTCTCCCTAATTTTAATAATTAAATTTTATCATTACCACTTTATTTTTTCAATAATTTATATAAAAATATATAGAAGAAAGATACTTATCATTTCTTAAACTACTGTTTAGTTTTTTGTTTTAAGTATCCTCTTTATTTATGTCTTATTTTATTTCTTCAATTGTTTTTTCTTTTCTATTTTCTTATAATTTCATAATCATAGCTATTAGCAAAATCAGCTGTTGCTTGTGTTGTAATTTGTCCTTCTTCTCCAGCGCCTAATCGATTGACATATGCATCAATTGAGATAATTTCTTTTCCCTCTTTGTCTACAAATTTTAGATTAACTAAAAATTCCCCAACCGTTTCATTACTTGTATTTTTTACATTTGCAATAACAGTTGATAAATTATCTTTTGTTGTAATATTCATATTTGAAATTTCAAGTACTTCTAATCTTTTGGTTTCTTTTATTTTTGTACTCTTATTTTGTCTTGTCCCATCACTTAAAATACTAACATATTCTTCTTTGCTACTTTGATCTACTACTACATTTCCACCTGTAGTTGAATTTACTGCTGGCTTGCTTTTTGGTTTATGAAATAGGTTTATAACCCATACAATTACTAATATAATAAATAGTAGTACTAGAATTCCTATTATTATTTTCTTTGGAGATAATTTTCTTTTTTTATTTAAATTTTCCACTTTTGTTCCTCCTTTGTTTTTCTTTTGCTATTATACTTTATGTTTTGATTCTTTTCAAGTATTTTCCAATGTATTGATGATAAAATCAAATATTTTTTGGTTCGTTCCTTTTTGCCTATATTCTCTCATTTCTTCTTCTGTTAATTCAGACAAATATTTTCCAAATCTTGGGATAATAGCAATAGAGTCTAATGGATATCCATCATGTCTTTGTTTACTTGGCTCATCTATAAAGAAAAAATGATCTCTGCTATATTCTAATGTTTTCATTTCATCATTTACCCAAACGGCCACACCTTTTATCCATTTAGCTTGAAGCTTTCCTCCATATTTTTTTACTAAATTGGTATAATACTCAAGCATTTCATCATCGGATAAACGTTTTCCATGGACTCTTCTTACATTAGTACCTGGTTGCTCTTCTTCTTTAATTCCTTCTATAAAAAGAGTATCATCTATTGCTATAGTTGGCATATTAGAAACTTTGGCATATGCTTTTGCCTTGATCATAGCATTTTCTACACCATTTTTTCCATCTTCTTTTACATCTAATGTAATTCCTAGTTCTTGTAGGGTAACTACTTCTACACTTCTTCTTTTTAACTCTTTTGCATAATATTCTATTTTAGCAGGATTTGTTGTAGCAAATAATACTTTCACTTTTTTCTCCTTGTTTCATTGTTTTTATCTTTACTATTTCTTTATTTTTTCTTTAACTTTCTTTTTCATTATATCTCATTTTTCTTTTATTGAAAAGAAAAGTTTTAAAATATATCAACTATTTATTGTATAAAGCTACTTTGGGTAGTGTGAAATAAACAAACAGTTAAACTTAGTATGTTTAACTGTTTGCTTGATAATTACTATATATTTTTGTCTTTACCTTATTTTAGTCTAATACATATTTTTTAATTACTACTATTCCAATTCCTAATGTTAAAACTAAAACTGCTCCTAATACATAGTAGATTCTTGTTTCACCTTGTGGTGGTACAATTGCTACTTGTTCGGCTGTATCCGTATCAACTTCTGCTGCTCCATTATTTGGATCTTGATTTCCTACTAATGAATTTGTCGGAACTGTTCCGTTTTGGCTTGTTGTTTTTAGGATTTCAGCAATGTTATTATATGCTAAATCATCATCTTCACTTTCTGCTGAAATTGTTTTTGAAAGTGTTAAATATGCTTGTGTACTTTCCCCTGGTGCCAATTGTTTGCTTAAAGAGTCTGTTACAATGATTGTCTCAATACCTTTTAGGTTAATATTATCATTTACTAAACTACCATTTGATTTAACTTGTAGCTCTTCTGCAGTTACAATTTTCCAAGCCTCATTATCTTCTTGTCGATAGATAATGTGATTATCTACATAGTCAACTACTAAATCTGGAGTTGTTGTAGCAGGGGTTTCTCCTTCAGCCTTTTTACCAGTATAGTAGAAAGTATCACTTAAGTAATCAACATCACCTGTGTTAGTAGCAGTAATTTTATATAAAACTTCTACTCTAGCACCATGCATAATTTCTTGATCCATGATAATATTTAAGAATCCGTTTGTTCCTTTAATCCATTGTACATTTTCTTGATATTCTCCATTTGGACCTTGAATATTAGTATCTGCTTCTACTTTCCCATTTGATAGGATTACTTTTACTCTTTCAACATCTTTTGAAAGTGTGATTTGGTTTTGTGCTCTTCTTATTAATCCTAAGTCAATATTTCTTAGAACATATTCTGTTGTTTGTCCATAGCTTGTTTCTGTTCTGTTATATTCTACTTCAACATCAACTAATCCTGTTTCAGCTCTCATTTTTGATTTTTGAATGAATTCATCTACAAGCTCTTTATTCTCTGGATTATTTTTATAGGATGTTGCAACTTCTGCTAAATGGTTATTGATCGTTTTAAAGTTTGTTGTTACTTCATTTCTTCTTGATAGAATATCTTTTGCATCTGAGATATTTAAATTAGTATCTGCTTTTGCAATATCATAAATATACGTTGCAGTTTCATTTTGTCCGTTATAGGTATTTAGTCCTGCTTGGTATACAGTTGATTTATATTCTAATCCGTTATATGAAGTATCATTTTGTCCTTCTATACCATCTAGCTTATTTCCTTTTGTTAATACTGTTTTATAACTATCTCCATATTGGAATCTTATTACATAGTTTCCTGGTACATAGCTTTTAAATTCATAGTATCCATTTGCATCTGTTTGAGTTTGTTGCCAGATATATTCGCCTTCATTTCTAATTTCTACTAATTGTACTGTAACTCCTGAAATTTTATTTTCTTCTTGGCCTCTAATACCATCACCAATTTTAGCTCCTGCTTCTACCACTGTTTTTTCATCTTCCCAGCTAATACCATTTGCTTGTCTTACTACATAATTTCCATTTTCATCACGGTATAGTACTAGTTTGATGTTTGGTGCTTTATCAGTATCATCTTCAAATGTGTTTTTATCACTTGATGTTAAGTTACCTGGTTTTGAGTTTTGATCAATTAAACCTGCAACACTTCCATCTGTTTCATAGGAAGTATACCCATTGATTTCTGCAATATTTTCCTTTCCTTCTCCTAATTCATCTAGTTGAATACTTCCATTTTCTTTATTTACTTCAAAGGTTAAGAACATGTATGCAGTTTCACCTGATGCTAATTTTGTATTTTCAAGTCCTCTTACATAAATTGTATTATATCCTTGGATTGTATTATGTGTAGATGCTCCATATTTACTTTCTGTATATGCTGTTAAATCTCCAATTTTTTCTCCGTTTGATGTACCAACATATGACATAGTTGGTTTAAATGTATAGTCTTTATCAAAGTAATCAACAACTTCTGCTACTGCCCCTAAGTTGCTAACTGAACGGTTTTTAGCAGTAATTTTGTATGTAACATATACTTTCAACTCTTGGTTTTCATCTAAAGCATTTTGGATGTTTTGGATATTAGGGTTTAATTCGTTTGTTTCATAGTTATATATACGATAGTCATAATCTGCTTTATAGATTGGTCTGTTATAGGATAAATCATAGTATCCGTCTTCTAATCTTACTTTAATTTCCCAGTTGTTGTCAGCATCTAGTTGTCTTTTATCATAGTTGTATACATGTGTTTTTCCATTGATTGTTAATGTTGCTTTATATACGTCTTTTCTTAATGATAAATCTAATTTATCTCTTTCATATACTCCTAAGTTAATAAATCTTTGTCCAAAGTATAAAGGAGTAATGCTTCCTGTATATCCGCCTACATTAATTTTATATTCATCAAAATCTATCACAAATTTACTTAATACTGGGTAGTAATCTAATTTTTCTGTTCCGTTTTTTCCTGTGTAGGCATTCATTTTACTATCTTCGATAAATTGTAGTTTTGCTTTTACTTCTTTATCTGAAGTTGTTCTAATAATTGCATCATAGATATCTGTTTTTAAATTTGGATATTTTTTATATTTGTTAATATATTCTCTTGTTTTTTGTAAAATTTCTTTATTTAGACTTTCAATCTCTTCTTTTTGATATGCAACATTGTTTGTAATTCCATATCCTAAAGAGTTAGAAGAGATATAGTTGTTTGGTGTTGATCCAATTTCTGCGTATTGATTATTAAAGTTATTTCGGTTTGTATTTCCTTCTGTTGCTTTTGAATTCCAAATCCAAGCTTCTGAATTATAGTTGTTTCCCCCCACCATGTATTCTACATTTTTATAGATTTGTCCATTATATCTAAATACAACATAATATTTTTTCATTGGATCTAATCCTTTGAATTCATAAGCTCCATTACTATTAGTAATTGTTGGATTTGTCCTGATTTCTTTGTTTGCTTCACTTACATCTGGATTTTCTTCATTTTCTTGTGCTAGAACAGCTAAGTTTCCATTTGATTCATATAGAGTTACCTCTACTCCTTCTAATGGTAAATCTGTTGCTCCATCTCCAGTATCTAGTTTTCCATTTAATGTACTTGTTTTATCACTTGGTCTATCTACAAAAGTAAGTCCGCTAAGAATCATAGTAAGTGGTGTATATTTTCCTTCTAAAGAAGCTACTTCTTCGATTCTTTTTAATTCTGCATAATTATCAACTGTAATTAATTTTTGTGAACTATATGTTCCAGCTACTTTTGCTTTATACCAATAATAGGTATAAGCATCTCTTATTACATTTCCTTCTTTATCTGTTATCTCACCATGATAGCTAGATTGTAGTTCCCATCCCATAATGGTTCCACTACCTTCATATCGATCATATTTCCCTGTACACTCTTTGATATATCCAAAGTCAACATGTAACTTTACTCCTCTTGCACTTTGTGCATCAGATGCTTTGAATTTCAAAAAGAAGTTTGCTCCAGATGCTGGATATACTCCATATTTTCCATCTGCTTGATCAGTAATGACTTCTGCACTAATTTTATTTCCATTTTGATCTACTAAATAAATGTTTTGAATCCAATCAAAATAAATTTCATTTCCTGTATAAGTAGATGTTACATGTTCATTTGGATAAGTTACATTAAAAGGTCCTACCATGTATGTTCTATCCTCAGTATTAGCAATTACTTTTAAGTTCTTTTCATCTGTCATGTTTTTCACTAAGTTACTATATCCACCAGCTTTTTCTACTTTATCATGGAATTCTTGATATTTCATTGCTTCTGAATATAGTAAACTTACTGTATCATAATACGAGGTATATTCAATTTCTACTTGTTTTTGTAATCTTTTTACTTCAACTTCTAATACACTTGCTTTGTTTAGTTTGTCTGCTATTTCTCTTCCTATTGTTGTTATGTTTGTTTTTGTTTCTTGAATTATTTTATTGTTTTGCTCAATTTGATTACGAATTGTTTGAATTTGAGTTTGATTTCCTTCTGCTTCTGCTTTGCTTAAAGATGCTTCTAATTCTTTTACTTTTGCTTCAAACTTTTTTACTTGTTTTGTATATTCTTCTAATTTGGTATTATTACTATTAATCTCGTTGGTTAATGCTGTTAACTCATTTTGTTTTTCTATCCAAGTGTTATAAGAAGGCATATCTTTATAGTCTTTGTAATCTAATAGTGATCTTCCCTCATTTAAAGAACTAGCCCAAATTGCATATTGGATTAGTTTGCTATCTTCTTTTGCATCGCCTGTTAGGATATAGGATAAGAATTGTGGCATTTCTTCTACACTAACATTAACATAGTGTGCTTGATTTAGAACTTCCTTTGGTGTGTTTTCATATGAGTTTACCCATCCTCCATAGGTTTGTCCTTCAGATACTGTTCCTATACCAATTGGAGTTCCTAAATCAATACAGAAAAATGTTTTTAGTGCCCCATCAATTTGTTTTTGAAAAGGTGTTACATTTTCTGTGGCAAAAAAATCACTAGCAGCAAGAGTATTCATTGCAAAAAAGATACTTGCTGCTATCACGATGATAAAAGCTACCATTAATTTTTTATTTAATTTCATAAAATAAATTCCCCCCGAATTTTATTTCTATTTATTCTCCTATTACTCTCTTCTTTTGTTGTAAAATTTATCTGTTTTTTTATTTTTTCTTGCTATTTACTTAATCCTTTGACCTTTTCTATTATACACCGACTTCCGTAAGATTTCAACCATTTTATGGTATTTTTTCAAAATTTTATGTAAATCTTTCTGTTCTTATTTTCCATTTTCATTTTTATAACAAATACTTGATACTCTAGCTGTTTAGAGGCTGTTCCCTTTGAAGCTTTTTTCTTAGTTCTTTGTCTTGATTTTTACTTTTTTAATTCTCTTTATTTTCTTTTTTTACTTTGTAACAATTTTGTAATATTAGCATACAATATACTAATTTTTATTTAACATACTAATTTGTCTATTTTCATATACTTAAATAGACAAATTTAGATTAAAGGAGGAGATTTTCTTGAATAATAACGATATGTCTGCCTTAATGGAAATGCTTGCAAAAATGGATAAAAAGCAACTAGAGCAAGGTTTAGCAAAAGCAAGTGAAATCTTAAATTCAAAAGATAAAGATAAAATGATAGAGGAAATCAAAAAATTGCAAAAATAGGTGGTGATTGCATTGAACAATGAAGATATGTCTGATATCCTAAAAAATCTTAGCTCAATGCTACGGAAATAAGGAAGTTCCAGATAATTTAAAAGAAGTGATTCAAAATATCACTTCCTCATCCAATCAAAATCAGTCTTCCAATCAAGACTCTTCTCAAACAAAAGAATCATCTAATCAAAATTCTAGAGAAAATCGAGATGTATCTTCTAGCGCAACTGCTACTTCCAATACTAACTCTAATTCTAGTTTTAATATAACACCAGAAATGATGCAGGCTTTTTCTAGTATTTTAAATGGAAATAGCTCTTCTTCTAATTCCAATCAAGATAGCTCCAAAGATTCTACACCAAATATTGATATTGCAACCATTATGAAAATGAAAACGGTTATTGACAAGCTAAATTCTAAGCAAGATGATCCAAGGGCTAATTTGTTACTATCTTTAAAACCTTATTTAAAAGAGAGTAGAAAAAGTAAAGTAGAGCAATATGTAAAGCTTCTTAATATGGGAAAAGTTGTAGAGATTTTTAATCCATTAGGTGGTGATAAGCCTCATGATGTTTAATTATCCGTACTTTTCTTTTCCGAGTTTTAGAAGATATTCTAATTTTTACTCCAACTCTTTTTCTCAAGTTAATGTACCATCTGAAAATAAAAAAGAAGAATCAAGATTACACAAGCCCAACTCCCCTACCTCTAATTCTCAAAGCTCTACTAATAGAGTAAATTACACTTACTCTTACCCTTATTATGGGCGAAGGCCATTTTTTTCTCCTTATATGCGCCCTTCTTATTATTCTACTTATAATAATAATTTAAATCACCCTTCTGACAATTGTCAGAAAAATGAAAAAGAGAAAGAGCAGAAAAAGACTGTTGAAGAAAAGAAAGGTAATAATCAAACTAATTCAAGATCAGAACAAGAAGAAAGTCCTTTCTTTGAACTATTTGGTTTAAAATTATATTCTGATGATATTTTACTAATTTGTTTAATCTTCTTTTTATATAACGAAGGAGTAAAAGATGAAGGCCTTTTTCTATCTTTAATTATGCTACTTCTTAGCTAAAAAAGAGCATTGCTATTTTATTTGCAATACTCTTTTATTCTTTTTATAATCCATTCTATTTCTATTCTAATATAATTTCATCTTTTTCGTTAACAGAAGCATAGGTTGGAATTACTTTAATCTCCTCTTCCCCTTTTTCAATTTCTTTTACAATATTCGAAATTCTAATTTGTGGTGGTTCAATTGATTCTGCTGCAATAATTGCTTGTTTATTTCCTTTTGCACCAGCATGTGCTAGTCCTCTTAATGCCCCTAATATAAGAATATTTTCTCCTGCAATTACTTCTGCACCACCATTTACATCTCCAATAACAACAATACTTCCTTCAAACTCTAATCTTTGTCCAGAACGTAGTGATCCTCTATGGAATTTTGTTTCTGATGTTCCTACATCTTTATTAAATGCTTTTTTTATTCCATGTAGTCCTAATACCTTAGGACTGTCAAAGTCTAATTTTACATCAATAGAGCCTTTAATTAATTTCTGAATTTCTTCAATTTCCTTATTTTTTAGAACTTTTCCAGTTACATAAATTGGTGTTTTATCATCTTTATATAGTCTTTTTAAATCCGGAATTTTCTTTTTTAAACTTGTCATGATTTCTTTTTGTTCTGCTTCTTCTGCAATTTTTATAATGATTTCATTTTTTCTTAATGTAATATTAATACAATTTTTCATGATTCTACATCCTTTCTTTATTTTAATTTTGTATTTCAGTTGTTGGAAGTGCTTGTTGTGATTCTTCTACCTCATTTGAATTCATTCCAAAATATTCTGCTACAATATCCCTTACTACTTCAGCTGTATAATAACCATGGACACCATTTTCCACAAAAACAACCACTGCAATTTCAGGATCATCAAATGGTGCAAATCCTGCAAACCATGCATTAGTATTTTTTCCAGCCTCTGCTGATCCAGTTTTTCCTCCTACTTCAATATCAAAGTTTTTAAATATAGAATAAGCGGTTCCTCCTGTCTCTGTTGTAACAGATTTCATACCTTCTAGAATAGCAGCTAAGTTTTCTTCTTTAATATTGATATCTTTTGATGTGCTGTCTTCTTCTTTGATTCCTAATTTTTCATTGACTGTTTTTTCAATTTCATCTCTTGGTATTTCATTTCCCTCTGCATCAATAATGGTCTTTAATAGAGTAACATCAATATTCTTTCCACCATTTGCAAGCATACTGATGTATTTGGTCATTTGAAGAACTGAAAAACTGTTGTCCATCTGTCCAATTGCTGCAGATAAGGTATCTCCAGGATTCCAAGTTACTCCTTCTTTCTTTTGTGCTAAAATTCCTGCTGTTTCGGAAGGAAGCTCGATTCCTGTTTTACTTCCAAGTCCATAGGCTTTTGCATATTCACTAATAGTATCAATACCCATGCGATATCCCATCTCATAGAAGAAATAGTTGCAAGAGTGTTTAATTGCACCTGATACATTAAGCCAGCCATGTCCGCTACCATAATCACTATAATACCAACATTTTGGATTTCCCCATCTTGGGTAAACTCCCGTATCATTAATTCTTTCTGTAGTGGTTGTTGTTCCAGTTTCTAGTGCTGCTGTTGCAGTAACCATCTTAAAGATAGAGCCTGGTGAATAGTGTTCTTGGATGGCACGATTTAGCATTGGTTTTAATGTTTCATCTCGATAAACCTGCCATTGCTCATTACTAATTCCCCCAACAAATGCATTTGGATCAAAATCTGGATAACTTGCTAATGCTAAAAGCTCTCCTGTATGAACATTCATAACAACAACAGCTCCCGCTCTCGCATCTTCTTTTTTTCCAAATCCTCCGTTTACAATTTTTTCAATATTACTTTTTAGAGAATCTTCTGCTACTTTTTGTAAATTAGCATCAATTGTTAATACTACTGTACTTCCTGCAACAGCTTCTTCTTCTATATATTCTCCTGTGATAGTACCATCAACAGCCATATCGATTTGTTTCGTACCCTTTTTTCCTCTTAGATAATCTTCAAATACGCTTTCTACACCAGCTCTTCCAATAATATCACTACTATCATAAATATCTTTATTAGCGTTATATTCTTCACTACTAATACGATTAATATATCCTAAGATATGAGATGCTAAGCTTCCTCTAATATAATCACGTATTGGCTCTTGAGAAATTGTAATTCCAGGGAATTTGTCTCCTTGCTCATTTAATTGATTTACACTCAAACTACTAATATTATCTGCTAGTTTTACTGTTTTAGTGCTACTATATCCTTGTAAAGCAATTTCATATCGCAATCCCATAATCTTTCTAACTTCGGTTTCATCTGAATTTTCAATTTCATATTTTTCTTTAAGTTTATAAAAAGTCTCCTCTGCCGTAGCGTTTTCATCTATTTTATTTTCTGTTTTAAATGTTTTTTGTTTTTCTTCATCTTCATAAGTAAAACGAATTGGATTAATTGCAATTGGCAAAGAATCATTATATGTATCTCCATTTGCATCTAAAATCTTTGTAATGTTTAATAAGGTATTATTTAAAGTTTTGGTATCAATTTTGGTTTTATACATTTCTAAACTAAATCCGATTTTAGTGGTTGCAAGTTTATTTCCAGAAGAATCAGTAATATCTCCTCTTGCTGCTTGCAGAGTACTTTCTCTTGTAAGCCTTGTATTTGATTTTTCTCGGTATTCCTCTCCATGGATAATTTGCAAATTAAAAAGGCTACAAAGCAAAACAATTCCTACAATATATACCATGGTTGTTAATACATTATATCGAAATTTAATTTTTCCTAATTCATTTCCAGAATTTATTTTGCTCACCTCTTTCTTTCAATTTTCTTGTCTTTTTACTTATTTTCTAAAAATATCTTGTTAAAATTTTCTTTCCCTTAAACTCATCTTCTATGTAATAGCCAGCTTTTTGAAGTAATGGATAAAGAATAATTGTTAAAATAGAGTTATATACTACTTCAATAGCTAACATTTTTAAAAACGTCAAAATTTCAACTAATCCGTCTTGCATTAAGATTTTATAACTATAACTTCCTATTTCAAAAATGCAAGTACATCCTATTACCATAAGCATAATGGTAATTCTGCTTTCTTTTGAAAAATTTTTATCTAAAAAGCCTCCCAAAAATCCAATGATTCCAAGCATAACTGCTAAAATTCCTATTGTTTTTCCAAAGATTAAATCAAGGAAAAAGCCGAATAGGACTCCTAATATAATACCTAACTTTCTTCCTGCAAATAAACCAATAAATAAAACTAAAATTACAAATAAATTGGGTTTAATGCTTCCGATGGTAAAAAAGTTAAAGACATCAGATTGAAGAAAGTAAGTGATAAAGAAAACAGCAATTAATGCTAAAATAATAAATACTTTTTTCAATTCTTAGCCTCCTTTTTTATTTAGTAATTACTAATACTGTTTCTATTTTTGAAAAATCAACTGCTGTTTCTACTAATGCATAGCGATCAATTATATTTTTTGTATTAACAACTTGTTTAATCGTTCCAATATGGATTCCTTTTGGATAAATTCCTCCTAACCCAGATGTCTCTACACTATCTCCTTGAATAATGTTAGCATCTGTTGGAATATAGGTTGCTTTTAATGTTGTTTTATCCTCTAAAGTTCCTCTTACAATAATACCATCTCTCGATGTACTAATTGTACTACTTACTGTACTGGATGTATCAATAATCGTTTGAACTTTTGCTGTGTGATCCGTTACTGAAATTACATGTCCTACTAGACCTTTATCTGCAATTACAGTCATATCTTCCTTAATACCATCTTTCTCCCCAACATTAATGATAATAATTTCACTATAATTACTAATATCTCGATCAATTACATAGGCAGGAATTGTTTCATACTCTCCATATTTTTCTTTTAGTCCCACAAATTCTTTTAATGTTGTATTTTCGGCTTTCATAATTTCAAATTCTCTTAAACTTTTTTCTAATTCACTATTTTTATTTTTTAATTCTTCGTTTTCTGCTTTTAAATTATTAATATCTGTAAAAAATGTATTATTTCCGGAAATCTTATTTTTTAGATAGGTTAATCCATTTTGAATTGGCATAACTAAAGTGGAAAATGCATTTTCAATATAGGATAATTTTCCAGTATCAATATTAGTAAAAAACACTAATAACAGTAGGATAACTACTGTTATGACGATACCTAAAATTCCAGATTTTTTGTTCTTATACATTTTTTATCTGATTCCTTTCTTATTTTCTTTTTCTTGCATTTACCAGTACACTCTTTAGTCTTTCTAAGTCTTCTAAAGTTTTTCCAGTTCCTTTTACAACACAGTCTAAAGGCTCTTCTGCAACATAAACTGGCATACCTGTTTTAGAAGATAAAAGTTTGTCTAAGTTTTGAATTAAAGCGCCTCCTCCTGCTAGTACTATTCCTTTTTCCATAATATCAGAAGCTAATTCTGGTGGTGTTTTTTCTAGAGTTTGTTTCACAGATTCTACAATTTCAGCAATAGAATATTGTAGAGCTTCTTGTACTTGTGAAGATGTAATTATTTCATTTCTAGGAAGTCCTGTATTTAAATCTCTTCCTCTTACTTCCATAGATGCTTCTGTCATAAGGGGCATAGCACATCCAATTTGCATTTTGATTTCTTCTGCTGTAGTTTCTCCAATTGCTAAATTCATTTCTCTTTTCACATAATTGATAATATCCTCATCAAGCTCATCTCCAGCTACACGAAGAGAATTGCTAACAACAATTCCTCCTAGGGAAATAACAGCAACCTCTGTTGTTCCTCCCCCAATATCCACAATAATACTTCCACTTGGTTCAGAAACATCTAAATTAGCTCCAATTGCAGCAGCCATTGGTTCTTCAATTAAATATACCTCTTTTGCTCCTGCTTGTAAAACTGACTCTTCTACTGCCCTTTCTTCTACTTCTGTAATTCCTGAGGGAACGCCTACTACAACCCTTGGCTTTCCTGCATTATATCTTTCACAAACTTTTGTAATTAGATTTTTTAATAATAATTGTGTTGCTGTAAAATCAGCAATAACACCATCTTTTAAAGGTCTAACTGCTTTAATTTGCTCTGGTGTTCTTCCTAACATTTCCTTTGCCTCATGTCCAGTCGCTAAAATATTTCCTGTTTTACGGTCAATTGCAACAACAGATGGTTCTTTTAATACAATTCCTTTCCCCTTTAATGTTACTAAAATGTTAGCTGTTCCCAAATCAATTCCGATATCTTTTGATCCAATTCCAAAAAGTTTCATTTTTACTTCACAATCCTTCCTATTTTTCAATTTGATATTTATTCATCTTTTGGTTTGTAAAAACACTTTTATATTTGCCATCTCCAATAATGATATGATCTACAAGAAGTATTCCCATCACATCTGCTGATTCATAGATTCGGTCCGTCATTTGATAGTCTCCTTTACTTGGCGTTGGATCTCCGGCTAGGATGATTATGCACTAAAATAATTTTAGGAGCTCCTATTTTTACAGCTTCTGATAGAACATCCCTTGGTTCTATGATTGCAAAATTGGCTCCCCCTAAACTAATATCCATTATTTTTAGTATTTCGTTTTTTTCATTTAGTATAATTACTTTTGCGCATTCTCTTTTTTCGTATCTTAATTCTTCCATTAATAGTTTAACAACATCAACTGAAGTGGAAATTTTAATTTTGAGAGAATGAATTGGTCTTGCCATTCTTTTTGCTAATTCACAGATTGCTTTTATTTGTATTGCCTTTACTTTTCCAATTCCTTTAATAGACATTAGTTCTTGTAATGAGATATCTTGCAAAGAACGAAGTTCTTTGTTACCACTTAGGTTTAAGATTCTTTTAGCTAAGTCTACTGAGGTTTCGTCTTTTGTTCCACTTTTTATTATAATTGCTAGTAATTCAGAATTTGATAATGTCTTTTCTCCATATAATTCTAATTTTTCGTATGGTCTTTCTGATATTGGTAACTCTTTCATTTTGGTTGCCATAGCTTGTCCTTTCTTTGCTCCCAAAATAAAAGCCCTTTTCTCTTATTGGTTATACACTCTTAGATTTTACGATAGATAAAAATTGCAATTACCATTCCTATAATGCTTGCAATATTAATTTTAAATGCAATGGCAAAAGTTAATTGAATCACATCTAAATCTAATGTAAGTGGTGGAGTTAATCCAAAAGATTGTCCATAGGAAAGCCACCACAAAAAATCCACCTTTGAAGCAAGTTCTCCTAATAGTCCTCCAATTACTAGACCTGATAAAATAAATAACACTAGTATCCATATATTTTTATCTCTTGTAGCCATTTTTATTCCTCCATTTCTTGCTTACGGAAATCCTCTTTCGTTTGTTTTTATTTTTCTTTAGTATTATATATGGAAAACTACTTTTTTTCAAGATCAATATACAATTTTTGTTATTTTAGTATGTGTCAAGTAAATGTAGGCAATTTTTTTATTTTTTTGAAAAAACTTGTAAAATCCAATAATATCGATTGCTTTAACACATTTATTATTTTTAAGTTCATTTCATAAAGTAT